>NZ_CP046977.1:1209400-1511750 GCF_030408455.1 Corynebacterium atrinae | reverse complement strand
CTTGGTCATTGGGAGTCGGATGGTGGTGACAGTTGCTTTTTTACCTTTGATATCGAAAAAGTAATCGACGATGCCGACGGACTAGTCATCACCTACGAAACAGAGGGAGGCGAAAAGGGCTATGAGCACCATTATTTCTCTCCGTTTGATTCGATGAAGGATTATCGACCATGGGAAGTTATTGAACTTAAAGGAGACGACTAATTGGGTGTCGTTACAAGCAACACTTATAGAATCGGAGGCTAGCTACCCTTACAGTTGACAGGAGGGTGGGGTTCAGAGTGCTCAGCCCGCAAAGCAACCTCTAATACTTAGAGATTGCGCGGATAGGAAGATACAGGGGGCCACGGTGGGGTGGTGAACAAGAGCAGGCACGAGGCCTGGTAGATACGGATTCGACCAAGAAAACGTACACCACTCAGGAGCACTCGTGCCTGCCCTTCCATCCTCTATCATCGACCCCCTCTGGTGCCAGTTCGCCGCGCTGATCCCACCCGTGACCGACACCCACCCACTTCGATGCCACCGCCCACGCATCCTGGACCGGATCATCTTCGACAAGCTCATCCAGGTCCTCGTCCTCGGCGCCTCGTATGCCAAGATCGCCGACACGACATGCTCGGCCACCACCTTGCGCACCCGCCGGGACGAGTGGATCACCGCTGGCATCTTCGAGCAGCTGGAACAGATCTGTTTGGAATTCTACGACCGTATCGTCGGACTCGATCTGGAAAACTTAAGCGTGGACGGGTGCATCGTCAAAGCCCCCTGCGGTGGTGAAGCCGCCGGGCGATCCCCGGTTGACCGGGGCAAACAAGGCACGAAACGCTCCCTGCTGGTCGACGGCGCAGGTATCCCGCTTGGGTGCGTGGTCGCCGGTGCCAACCGGCATGACTCACCGTTGTTGCGCCCGACATTGGAGAAACTAGGCCGGTTCGGACTCGCCCTGCCCGATCAAATCACCGTGCATCTGGACGCCGGATACGACTCAAGCAAGACCCGCAGTCTGTTGACCGAACTTGGCTGCGAGTGGGTGATCAGCCAGAAAGGGGTCCCGTTGCAGGCCGGGGCCCGGTGGGTGGTGGAACGGACGAACTCGTGGCATAACCGCGGGTTCAAGAAACTGCAGGTGTGTACCGAACGTCGCATCCGGGTCATTGAAGCGTTCATTTCTTTAGCCAACGCCGTGATCGTTGTTCGCCGGCTCGTCCGCGAGGCCTGGTGCACCTATCGCTGGGAGACTCGCCCGACCCAACAACCCTGACCTATCCGCGCGATCTCTTAAATGAATGTAGTTGAAGAAGCTCTTATGCACGTCGATTGGGGCGATGCGCCGGCTTGGGTGGCGGCGCTTGGCACTGTGGGGACCCTGGCTGCTGCCCTGTGGCAAATTCGAAACGAACGCCGCGCCAGAAGGAAACTAGAAGAGCAAAGCAGGCAGCCGCAATTTCCACGTGGATAGGTGCCGGGACTTCGCCTCAGTCAACTGGAATCGTCATACAAAACACGTCCGGTGCCCCGATCTATGACGTGGTGGTGACGTTGGTAATCGCGTCAGGAGCGGGACCTGGGACCGGAGAGAAGGTGGCAGAACTACCAGGGCAAAAAGATCACAGCACGCCCAGTATGCGGCGAGCAAGCTCTATAGTCCCCCCTGGAAAGTTCGTGATGGAACTCCCTTCTTCATGGGGCGGTATGAATCGCAAACCGGGAAGTGAGATTGCTTTTACTGATTTTCAGGGGAAACATTGGGTGCGCCGATATAACGGTCAACTAGAACAACTCAAGAAAGACGCGCTGAAGACAATGCACTACCCCTTGCCTTTTGGAGACTTTCCCCTTAGATCATTAGAAAGCTAGCCGACATAAGGTGCGGTCGAAGACGTAACGGGGACGGAGATGTAATCGTTCTGGAGCAATAGTTCCTCGGCGGCGCGCTCCCGCCGGTTACTATTTCCTCCTGGCCCCGCCATGATTTCAGCGATTGCATTGCGTGCGAACTTGACCTCGACGTAAGGTACGGGTCCTTGAGCTGATGCCCGAAACTTCACGGGACCAGCATCACCCACGTGGACTCGCCATTCATTTTCAGCTCGAAAAGCTGGGTGTTTCGTGAGGACCAAGGCTGGAACCATCATTTCCTTAACAGTGAGATAAGTGTTGACTCCCGGCGGAGCAGCAGGATACCCACGTTCGTAGAGCGTCTTAACGGTGTCCGAAACCCGGTTCTGAAGGTATGTATCCGCCTCTTCTCCATAGTGGATTTTCTCAAGAAAAGGTGGGTTTTGTTTCACGTCTACCGCTGGGCTGTCCCCGGCAGGGGCGAGATAGTTTTGGAGCGAGGCGCGGTGGAAGGCTATGCAATATCCGTCTGAGGCATATCCTCGCCACTGGCTCAAATCGTCACGTTCTTCCGAGAAAGAAGCTACGTAGGGGAATTCGAAACGCCCGGCTCCTGGTGTGTTAATAGATTCAAGGGAGTGTGCAACATCTTCCAATGCGTCTGCGACATAGTTGTTCATCCCGCTGTCGTCTGACGAAGACCGTGCCTCGTCTGCCCTGCTGCGAAGCTGTGTAGCTGCCTTTCCAGCACCGTAGGTGAGTTCCTCAGCGTCGTTAAGAAAGCCAGCATTGGTCAACCACATGCGTCCAGATGTAAGGATCCCGATGAGACCGGCTGTGGTGGTGTAGTGATACAAAAAATCACCGGGTTTTTCCCAAGGTTGGTGACCTGCCACGTGAAGCTCCTTTTATGCCTGGCATCAATAGTTGACGCTTCGTTTCCGAGATTTCTCTGCAATACCCTAGCAGTGCTTTAGGGCATATCTCAGTGAGACGATTTCAGACTCAGAAGGCGTTGGTGCAGGGCACTGGGCATGAAAAGGGCGCCCCGTTGGCTGGACCTCGGGGGTGGGTCGCGGTGCTACTCCGACCTCGGGGTCGGACCGTGGACGGGGGTGTGCCATGGTGCCGGCGTAGACTTATGCCCTCGCGGAGTAGGAACACCACATCGAGAAGCTGTCAGGTCGTATCGGCGGGTCTATTTATGCTGTTCAGGGGTCCTACTTGCTCGCTCCGGCAGTTATCCTGCCGATACGATCACGCTTATCGGCAGGTTGTCGACAGGTTCATTTCCCCAGTTCAGAGTGGGTAAGTGTATTGTCCTGTCGATATGTCGATATAAAAGAGAAGAAAGTAACGCACGGCTTTGCTTGACCATCCTTCGCTCTGGCGTGGTTTATGAGTGTTCTGTAGAAAGATTTCGTTTTTATCGACACATCGACAGGACGAGCTAAAGCAAGGTTGAAAACACCCTCTTACCTGCCTAAATGATCCTGCCGACTGATTTGTCGACTGGCTTGTGTCGTGTCGGCAGGTCGACAGGTCGTATCGACAGGCCTGTTGGCACCGGTGGCAAGGCTGTGAAGCTAAGGCACAACACCAAGAAGTATTATCTTTGGCGCGCCTGTCCTGCGCTCGATAGCCACTGTGGGTGACTGTGGCCAGGCTGAGGTGAATCGCTACCTGTCCTCTGGCAAGAGCGCAGACGGACTAGCGGCACGGAAGCATGCCGAGCATTGATCAGGCCCTCAGGTTTGTAGATGCAGTCGAGATAGACGTATCCCACCCATAGGCGCAGCGCTCGGGAGGGTCGATACGAGGGGGATACACGAGTGTCCATATTTTCGACACTGGGAGCACGCATTTTCCGCACTGAAAAGTGGACATTGGAGTGTGCGTTGAGGTGGTACGGAAAGTGCAGCCTGCGCAGACTGTCCGCGGACGGCTCGAAAACGGTGCTGAAAAATGTGCCACACCCTGACTAACAGGATTGTGTCTGGAAAACAGCGCCTGTGGTGGTGCAGTTTTTTAGCTGTCCTGGAGTGCACTGCATAGCGCCGTGGGGGTGTCTGTCTGGGGCACATCTTCGGGTGCTTGCGAGGGTAGGACGGGTAGCCGTGGTTGTGCCTTAGAATAACAACCACGTAATTATTAAGGAGTTTTTACTACATGGGTAATACGAGCCTGGGAGCTGCGAAGAAGGCCAAAAATGATGAGTTCTACACGCAGTGGGCGGACATCGAGCGTGAGATGAATGCCTACTTGGAGTACGACCCCGATGTCTTCCGCGGTAAGACGCTGCTCTTGCCGTGCGACGACCCCGAGTGGTCGAACTTCACCAAGTTCTTCGCACTGCACTTCGAGGAGTACGGCCTGAAGAAACTTATCTCGACGAGCTACGCTCCGATGGCGAACCAGGCTGCCGCGTTCTATCAGCCGACGCTGTTCGAGACCGAGGCCCCGGACTACAACGAAGACAAGTCTCTCTACAGGGGTCGGGTGTTTACTCTCGTGCCTGAGGACCTGGACGGTGACGGCAGAATCAACATCGACGACCTCCGGTGGGAGTATCTGGATGGCGACGGTGACTTCCGCAGCACTGAGGTGACCGCGATGAGGGATGCCGCTGACGTAGTGATCACGAACCCGCCATTTTCGCTGTTCCGTGAGTTTCTCGGTTGGTTGGTGGACGGCGGCGTGTTGTTCTCAGTCATCGGGAACACGAACGCTATTACTTATCGCGAGGTGTTCCCCCTCATCCGCGACAATAAGATGTGGTTGGGTGCCACGGGCAACTCCACGGACATGGTGTTCGCAGTTCCGGCGGGGACCGAGGTGAAGGAAACTGACAAGGCGAAGGCTGAGCGGATGGGCTACGTCGGTGACTACACACGCCTAGGAAACTCATGCTGGTTCACTAGCATTCAGCATGGTCGTCGTCATGAGCCGATGCAGCTAATGTCCATGGAAGACAACAAACGGTTTGGACCTAAGAAGGTCGTCGAGCAGGGTTACCAGCAGTACGACAATTTCGACGCGATCGAGGTTCCCAACACTTCTGCGATTCCTAACGACTACGACAGCGTGATGGGTGTGCCGATCAGCTTCTTGGAGCGTTACAACCCCGATCAGTTTGAGATCCTCGGTACGAGTGAGGGTGACTATCCGGCGACAAAGACGTACACAAAGAAACAGCGGGTCGTAAACGGCGTCCATCAGAAGTCCAATACCGGTACGATGAGCGGCGTCATCCGAGTTGACGACTTCGGTTCTGGGACGTTCTTCGACGTTGGATACCCTGTTCGTGCCGTGTACAAGCGCATCTTCATCCGTCACAGAAACCCCGAGGTGAGGCAGTGAAAACCAAGCTGAAGCAGTACACTGTCGCTGAGGTCGTGGACGGGTTCTTTTATAATGAACTGGAGGGCAAGGGTCTCTACGGCCTGGGTGGCACGCTCATCATCCAGCCTGAGTACCAGCGCCACTACATTTATGGTGACGGCAAGCGCGATGTGGCCGTCATCGAGTCCATGCTCAAGAGTTACCCCCTGGGTCTGATCTACTTCAACAGCGACACCGTCAATGATCGGTATGAGGTCCTCGATGGCCAGCAGCGCATCACCTCCATCGGTCGGTTCGTGACCGGCAAGTTTGCGATCCAGCTTGACAGTCAGGAACAAGTGTTCTCATCACTGCCCAGTGAGCTGCAGGACAAGATCTTGAACACCGAACTGCTCGTCTACATCTGTGAAGGCACCGAGCAGGAGATCAAAGAGTGGTTCAAGACCATCAACATCGTCGGCATGCCACTAGTGGAACAGGAGCTGCTCAACGCTATCTACTCGGGCCCGTTCGTGACGGCGGCCAAACAGGTCTTCAGTGATTCCCGTGATGCCCGTCAGAACAAGTGGGCCGTGTACGTCAAAGGCGATCCCCTGCGTCAGGGCGTACTCGAAGTAGCACTGGAATGGATCTCCGCTCGGAAGGGTACGACGATCGACGGGTACATGGCAAAGCACCGTCTAGATGCCGACGCGGTCGAGCTGGAGTCGTACTTCACCACGGTCATCGACTGGGCCGCGGCTCGCTTTCCTGGACCAATCCATAAGGAGATGCGTGGTCTGCCGTGGAACGAGTATTACGAGCAGTACCACGGTCAGTCCTACAACGGTAAGGAGACCACAGAGCGTGTGGAAACCCTAATGGGTGACGCGGACGTGAAGAAGAAGTCTGGTATCTACCCGTACATCCTCGGCGGTGAAGAGGACACCAAGTTGCTGGAAGTCCGGGTTTTCGACGAAAAGACCAAGAAGGCCACTTACAAGAAGCAGACGGATGCTGCAAAGGCCGCGGAGATCTCCAACTGCCCTTTGTGCGCTGTCGGTACTAACGCCAACAAGACCAAGATCTGGAAGATCGGGGAGATGGATGCCGACCATGTCCAAGCCTGGTCTAAAGGTGGCGCCACCGACATCGATAATTGCGAGATGCTCTGCAAGACGCACAACCGTTCAAAAGGTAACGCTTAGTCGTCACAAAAATTAACCCCTCCACCCGATTGGGTAGAGGGAATTCCTCATGTTTTCTTCCGGTGTTACCTGTCGAGCGTAGCAAGAGATCGCCAGGCATCAGAGTAGAAAGATTAGATCCTGTCGAAGAGGTTAATCACGCTTGCCACTTGGGATGACGTGTGCTGCGGGGCTGTTGTGGCTGACTCTTCCCCTACTGTCTCCTCGTGCCCCAGGGCAGGAAGGGAGGGTGTGCGGGTGAGAGGCATTTCGACTGGAATATGCACGGGTTCGTTCTTCCGCCAGCCACGGGAGCTGATCTGGATCATGAGACTGCGGTAGCGATCGTGATCGATGATGGCGAGATCTCGGGCACGGCGCACGAGTGCCTGGATGGACACCCCCCATTTGGCCTTGAGTCGGGCATAAGACTCGAGCGTGAAGTCGGGAGAGATGAGGTCCATCATGGGCTCTCGAGGGAGCAGGAAGGCTGACGCGAACATGTCTGCCTCGGCTTCCCGATCCGCGAGGCTTCCGTCATGTCCGATAGTGTGCATCATGATGTGGCCAAGTTCATGAGCAGCGGAGAAGCGTAAGCGGTCGCCGGGGACGTTGTAGTTGAGGGCAGTGACGAACGGCGCCTGTGATCGGACGGGCGTGGAAATGCCGTCGATCCGCTCCATGGGTAGGAGCGGGTTGTTCAGGCCGGTGACGATGATGCCAATTTTGTCGAGGCAGCGGGTGACATTATGGATAACTGCATCAGGTTTGATTCCGATGAGCGCACGAGACTCTGCAGCAAATTTTTCAACGGTCGCCAGTGATCGTCGAGAAGCAACAGGTGTGGTTGCTAGCACATCCAGGGGATTGCTCTGACCTGGGGAGCGAACGGCCTGCTCAGTGAGCCCGAACGTGGCGGTAGCCATGTTCAGATGCCGCACGCTGAGCTTCTGGCGGCGGTAGTTCAGTGATGTTGCAGTGTAGGTCAGCGCTGGCGCGTCGAAATAGTCGGAGTCGAGATGGAAGTGAAGCTTGGTGGACACTTTGTGGGCGGGAGTCAGGGCGCGGAGACCTTTTTCGATCTGAGAGTATTGCGCCTGGCCCACACCAAGGATCGCTGCGAATTCCTTCTGCGTAAGCCCATTGAGAGCCCGCAGCGTTTGCAGGCGATGATGGGCATTGTTCACTGTCCTTCTGCCTCCTCTTCCCCATCAACATCCCAGTCCGGAGTATCCATATCGAACTCCGCCGAAGTTGGCATAATACCGGGCTCGGGCAGTAACGCGAACCCGCTCTCCCACTGGCCCTGCCCCAGAAGAGTGTTTGGTTTCGCAACCTTGACCACAAAGGGAAACGGTCCAACTGCCTCATGATCTTCATTTAGCAGTGGGAGGTCCCAGATACAGGCGATCTGTCGGAACTGTGCGTCCGGGCGTGGCGGGAAAACTCGTTCAGGCGTCCGGAACAAAGCCCACGCTGCGTCTTCACGCTTACTTTTGTATGCGTCAAGGGAGCCACGACGACGGAAAATCAATTCAGCTTCGTGGATCTGCGACCGGTAGAGGAGTCGGTTCTGTGGGTAAAGGTCGGCCTCGAGCACAAAAGTGCCCAGCTTTTCTGGCAAGGTGCGACGCAGGCCATGGAGAAAGGGATTTCGCTGAAGACGCTTAATTTTCCACTGATCTCCGTCGTAGGGCGAAGCCGCAACCCGACGGAGTCCGTCGGCACCCGCTGTCTGGAACTCTTCTGCAAGAGGCAAAAGCTCCGAACGAATCTTCTCAATCATGCGTCCTCCATGGGAACTCGATGTTTCTTTGACGCTAAGAATATCACTACATGTTTCAAATGCGGTGATAACTTCACAGAAGAGTGATAATATCACTGTAATTGAAACATCTTGATCGGGGTACAGGGGGGGATACTAGTTCGCATGCTGCCATCGATCTTCATTATTCCAACCGAGCCGAGTGGTCCGCCCCTCTGGGTTGATGTGCTGGTCAATCTGGGTTCAGCCACGCTCGGCGGCATAGTGTCTGGACTTATCGTGGCGTGGGCTGTTAAGCGGGCGACCCGACGATCAAAGCCCCTTTTTGAGTACTTTGACACGGGTCTTGGGGATGGGACCGCCCACCTGTTCTACAACGGGGCTAAACCCATCGTTATCGGTGGTAGTCATGTTCACCACCACGGCCCTGCACTCTTTGAACGGAGCCCCAGAGCAGAGCCCCATGGTTTTTTCATGGAGGGGCGGAGTAACCAAGTCTTTAGCACGTCCGGGAGTCAGGGTTTCGGGCTGAGCCCTGGGGAACGTATCGAGATTGTCTACCGTCACGCCCCGCGAGACATGGTGAAGAACCATGAGGCACGTTATGAGGCGTTCTCGATGGCCTGTCATCCGAATGAACTTCTTTCTGCTCGTGGCCGTATCCGAGAAGCTAAAGAAAAAGGGGAAGCCCTAGATTCTCAAGATGTGGAGATGGACGAGACTTGGATGATGGAAGTCGTGAATCTTCTCCCCAGCTCCACAAGGATTACAGAGTAAAAATAACCCCGTAATCAGCGATACTGCTGGTTGCGGTGTTATTCGTTGCCTAGAAGTTGCGGCACACGTGCCGGCTGCTCGAGTCGAGGCAGTGCTCCGTTGCCTTGGCCACGAAGTAGTCCTGGTCGTCGCTGCCGGTACGGGGTTGAAGGTGTATTTCGCTGATCCCCACTCACCCTGGCAACGCGGAACTAACGAGAACACCAACCGGTTGTTGCGCCAGTATTTCCTGTAGAAAACATCGATGAAAGGCTTCAGCCAGGCTGATCTGAATTAGGTGACCGACAGACTCAACAACCGTCCCTGGAAGATCCTTAGATTCCGCACTCCCGCTGAGCAGTATGAAGCAATATTGCATTGACGAATTGAACCCAAGTCGTAACAAACTATCAACCTCGCGATGCCTGGTCTTCAACATCTGCAGTGATCTCAAGCAGGTTGGTGTATGGGACGTCGTCTTCTCCAAAGTGGTACCGGCGAACAAGGAGGTCGCGGAGGGTACCGGAGCCAGGGGTTTCGCCTCGAGTTTGAAGCTTCCAATTCCTCGCGACGCTGGCGACCTGAATGAAAAGATTGTTCTCAAGATGTTCAAGGATAAACTCCACGGGCAGTCGAAGCTCCGACTCAATCTCGGGACGCGTGGCGAGCTCTCGCATCTGCTGCGGGGTGATCGACATCGGGTCGATCGCTTCCCGCTGTATTCTCCAGTTAAGGCCGATGTTCACGAAGGTCACCAAGATCTGCCAGTCGAGCCATCCATCAGCCTGAAGCCGATCAATTGCATTGCGTCCCCTCGGATCCTGGAGGAACGCCGCGAGCGATAGGCTCCAGCTCTCAGCCGTTCGGTATCGCTGCTCGATGCGTTCGAGTGACTCTGCTCGGTTGTAATCCGGACCTTCGCGAGTCGATGCTGCAAGCGACTCATGACTGGATGGTGTGAACGCGTCCGAGGACGATGGCCGCGTGGCTCCTGCGCACCGCTCGTAGTGCTCCTCGCTCAGAAGATCGGCCGACTCGTTATACGGGCGCCCCATCAGCACCTTGTGGAAGATCCCGTCGCGGCCCAGCGAGTCAAGGAGTGCCATCAGGTCTTCTCTTGGACGTGCGTGCACCTCGCCAAGAAGCTGGATGCTCATGGAGATGATTGATCGGGAGATCTCATCAAGATCGCCGGTGGAGTCAGACCAATTGATCTGCACCGAGACTTCGTCGCCGTCATCATCGAACCGCACGTCATTGCTGGCGTGAGAGGCACCGCGAGTCGTCTCTACCCTGATGCGAGCTGTCGCTCGGATAATTACCGGATGGAAGCGTGCGACGTCTGCGAGGAAGACCTGGAAGGCAGCGACGAGCCCCTCTGCTGTCAGGACCGAGACGTGGTCGTTGTCGAATTTGAAGACCCACCGTACGCCGAGGGCTTCGAAGTCGATCGTGCGCGTGGGTCCGATGTCAGCCAGGACTGGCCCGGCTAACTGCTCACGCGCGAGCTCCTGGAACCGTTCCTCGTCCAAGGGCATCGCTGCGTCAGGATGTAACGCTTGCTCCGAGAGAAGTTCGTATCTGCCCGTGGTCTGATGCGCGTGGTGAAACAACGGCTCGATATCGGGCCAGAAGGTGCGGACGGCGACGTACTCGATCAGTTCGTTCGTATGGTGGTGCTCGAGGTCTGGGTGGTTGGAGAGGTCGAACGGGTTGGTGGCGTGCGAGTTGTGAGCGAGGAGGGCTATCTCTGTCAGGGCGGCTGCATCGATCCAGCAGCCCGCCATCTGGGCGGCACGGGCAGCCTGGAAGAGTGCCTTGGGTATCTGCGTCTTGACGTCGTCGTCGGGGCTCTGGTTCGCCATCATCGTGGCGCCGCAGGCGTACATCTTCGCCGCATAGGTCAAGCCCAGATCAAGGTAGATCTTGGCGATGTATCGTGAGACAAGCACTGTGCCATACATCAAGTCTCCATGGAACCACCGGGCCTTGGCTATGTGCAGTTCGGCGAGCGCCTCGAGGGGTTGGCCGGCCCTCTCGAACGCGATTGCGCGATCGCGGCATCGTTCAGCGATGGCGGCGTCGCCCTGTACTTCTGAGACTCGGGCATCGAGCGCGTCGCGCACTTTCGCATAGCTCGGGTGGGATGCGACCGCGGGCGCGAACATGTTGAAGATCTGACTGACACCGCTTGCTGAGTATGGACGTGCTCGGGGCAAGAGATCGACAAGGTCGTCGAGATATCGCATAGCGGTATCTAGATCGAAGGGGCCATCCGCGAGAGAGGAATCGACTTGCACCGGATCCAGCTTCACGCAGGCATGCGCCGCCACGGCGGCCTTGGGCGGGCGGAATCCGTTCTCCTCTGCAAGTTCCCACCTGGGCTGAAGATGCAGGTAGACGAGTGTGCCTGTCAAGGCCGCGGAACGAACTGGATAGGTGCCTCGGTCCGTTGCCGTTAGCTCTGCAGTGATGTGTTCCCGAAGTTTTTCCCTCACCGCTGCGATCTCAGTCGCGGCGACGGTCGCCACGCCCGCGATCCACATGTTTCCCCAGTAGGTAACAAGTGTGACAGCATCGTCGAGTATGTTCGTGTGGGTGTTCGATAGGGCGTAGTTCACGGCACGGCGGATAAGATCCTCGCTTGTTCCAGCGACGCCCATGCCCCGGAAGCGGGCGACTGCGATCTCGTAGCAGGCGCGGAAAACGGTGTCGTCGTCAGCGTCCCTGTCGAGGAACGCACCCATGAAGTCCAGCCACTCGGGGAGATCCGCGTTCGCGACCTCATCCCAGGTCGCGAATCGGAGGGCCTCTGTAATCTCCCCTTGTGTCGCAGGCGTGAGCGCTACCGGGCCGTCATTGCGACGCAGAGCATCTCGGAGTTCTCCATACCACTCCGGGATGACGTCCTCGGGCTCAGGTATCATGGCAGCGGGCACGCCGAGGTAGTGCTGCGCTACCCAGACCAGGTCGGGCTCGGCGAGGATCGTGGCTACCTTCATCCCGCTGTACACGTCCAGCGTGACACCGTAAGTGGACCGCGCAATCTCCTGGACCTCATGGGTGGCGGCTTCGGGAATCGAGTGCACGCTGAAAAACGCTACGAGTTCAACGGGTGCCGCGTCGTCCGCGCAGATTCCTGCGAGGTCATCTAGGATTTTCCTCTTCAGACCTGTCTTCTGGACCGTGCACGCGATGACCATAGGTGAGGTGGAAGCAGAAGCGGAGAACCCAGCCGCATTCGGCAGTTCATCGGGAATACGCGTCGTGTAGCTCTCTGCGTCTCTTTGCTGGTCTCCGCCGGCGCTGACGGGCCCATTCGCGACGAGGATGTTAGCGCTAACCCGCTTCCGCGCGATTCGCGTTGCAATTGTCTCGAACGTATGGTGCTCGTTGCGCTCGCTGAGTTGACCGAGGCGGAAGGAGATATACGTCTCAAGCTCGGGTACCATACTGTTCATAGACAAATCCTCTCAGTTCCTGGCCGCTTTGGCCCTCAATGCTCCCGGTGCGCGTGGTTATTTTAGTGAGCGCGATGGTTGCGTTAACCCCGCTACGGGCGTCCTCAATGTGGCCTCGCTGGAAACCCTTGACCGAGAGTTCCAGTCCTGGAGCTACCGAGTAACTCCATTCCATGACACCGGGGCGAACCGCCGAAGAGCTATTTTTGTGTCTATGTCCAGCATACTTGGACCTGGACACTAGGGTGTGAGCCATGGCAACAGCGGAGGAGACGCTACGAGCGATACTCAGTAAGTCTGAGTTCGGCGTTATGAGAGTGCTCTCCGAGGGCATCCTCCCGCTTTCCGGCCGCAAAGTCGCGACCGCCTTAGGCGTGTCGCCAACGACTGCCAATAAAGCGTTGATCACGTTGCCAGAAGCGGGGTTCTCCGCCTCACGGAAATCGGAGCGGGCAACCCTGTGGCAGCTCGCTGTCTCGAACCCTTCCATCAGCGCGTGGTTAGCGAAAGCCGTACCCGGTGACCGGGGAACTTTGACTGGGTCAAGCCTTTACTCGACGGGCGGGGGTGGCGTCCGTTTGGAGCACTCGTACGCTGCTTGCCTCGTTGCTGGCCTCCTCACAGGTGACGGACTTCCGGAACTTGGCGATGCTATAGGCGCGGACTTGATTCGGCTCCAGGCCAGCGACCTGAGTGTTACTGAGGACATCGTCATCGAAGGCCACGTGCCCATGGTCAACTGCATCGAGCCTCTATCGCTGTGCGAAGAAGCCCCCGTTCTCCCCCGCACGCAGGAACGATCTCTGAAGCAACTACCCCATCAATTCGTCGAATGCTTCTTCCCCGTAAGCAGAAATTATTCACGGGAAATACCGGGTATGAAACATACTGTCAGCGCAGCTGTGCTGCGCTGGGTCACCGCGCAGCGCGACGCGCAAGCTCGTCATCTCGAGTACCAGCATGTTGGTAGCGCATCGCAGCCACGGGAGAGCTGTGCCCGAGGCGGGCCATCGTTTCCTTCAACGTCGCACCGGTCTGCGCGTAGCGGGTGCCGCTGTAATGCCGCAATGAGTGAAAGTTTGCGATAGAGCCTACGGCCGCTGCTGCTCTCTTCCAGTTATGTTCGAACGTGTGGTACGGCAGTGGTTGATTTGGGTCGCGGGTAGCGTGCCATAGGCGCTTACCTGGGGCGGTCTTTTTGGCATAGGCAGCAATGGTCTCCGCGTCGGCACCGAAGATAGCGATCACGCGCTCACCCGCTTCACTCTTCGTCGTACCCTCGACTCGGCCAGACCTCTTTGTGTGGGCAATCGACTTGGTGACGGCAACCCGCACGGCGTCGATGTCGCCGTCGTCAGTCAGCTCGATAGTGATGTCGTCGCGGGTCAAGGCGATGATTTCGCCGAAGCGCAGACCACCGGCGGCAGCCAAGACGGCAACTGGCCGGTACTTCTCGGGCAGGGCCTCGATAATCTGGTCCAGCTCGTCGTCGGTCGGCGGGATGACCTTCTTGCCTGTGGTTGCTGTTGATCCACCGCGGACTCGGCAGGGGTTGGTTTCGATGAGCTCGTCCTCCACAGCGGTCTTAAGCACGGACTTCATCAGGTCGTAAGCGCGGGCTGCAGCAGTTAGTTTCCCGGTAGCGATCTGCTCGGCATACCAGTTGCGCACGGCAGCAGTGTTGATCTCAGCCAGCGGTGTCTCTGACCAGGAGGCAAGGCGTCCAGTCTCGATCAGCCTCAAGTACTCGTCTCGGGTCGACACCTTGATGGGGTGGCCACGCCCATTCGTCCGTGTGGTGACCCAACGGGTCGCATATGCGCCGAAGGTGATCTGGGCCCGGTCACGAGCCAGCTGGGCTTGCTTACGGGCTTTCTCCCGCTCATCCGGATGAATCCACGTTCCAGCTGCAATAGCTGAGCGCTCCCCGGCAAGATATTCACGTGCCTGAGTTTTGGTCTCGAATGTATCGGGTGCCTTATAGCGGGCACCGTCGTGGGTGTAACGGGCGCGGTAGCGTCCGGACGGTAGACGGTCAATGATTCCCCAGGATTCGCGGGCCATGGTAGTTTCCTCATTCTCGTGGTACCTGCGTGGTATTCAGGTTGGCATTTCGTGGTATTCAACGACGCTTTCCGGCGCTCTTACAACACTACTACCTGCATTGATAATGTATCTACCGTATCATTACTAGCTGGTTCGAACCCAGCTAGGACCACCATGCGCTGCTTACTAGAATTACCGTCCAAAAGCAGGGATTCGAGCAGGTAGCGCGAGGTTTTGGCAGGGTCGTCCTTCGGGGCGACCCTGTTTGCGTTTGCAGACGTTCGGGCAGTTGTGCGTGGCCTCGGCACGATGTGAGCCGTTTGGGCGGCCGTGGCGAGCGAAAGGGCGTCGGCTGGGTCTTTGGGTCGTTTGGTGGCGCTCCCAGCCACGTTCGGCACCGTGGAGGCTGCTGAAGGTACCGCCTAGGCCGTAGTCGGTCACCTCATCGTCGATGACGAAGAGATGCGTGAAGACGGCTTGGTTGATCTCCCGCCGGACGTGGTGGTCGGCCGCAAGGTAGAGCTGGGGGAGCTCAGCCAGGAACGAGAGGCACTCTTCGATGTGCTCGGCTCCCGAGGCGAGATCTTCGGCTGACTGTTCCAGTTCGGCGCGGAGTTTGCGGCGGTCGAGTTCGATGTCACGGATGCGCTGCTGAATTTTGGTCTTGGGCAGGGCGCTGTCGGCAGCCAGGTCGAGGAGGTTCTCTTCCTTGGCGTCGAGCGACGTGAGTTGCTTTGCGATCTGGTCGTGGCGCACTTTTGCGGCTTTGTCGGTGTCGGCCACGGTCTCTGCCATGAGAGATCGCAAGGATGCGAGGAAGTCCGGTGAGAACCGGATGGTTTGGTAGTGGTCTTCGACTGCCTTCTCGACGCGATGGATATTGACGTGCGGTGCATCGCAGGTCTTGTCCTGGATGCCCATGCAGAAGAAGTAGAAGTACTCCTTGCCGTGGCGTCCCACGGTGCGTTGGAGGACCATACGGCGGAGGACTTCCCGCTCCCGCCAGCAGCGGCCACAGAAGAGGCTGCCTTTGAGGTAGTGGTGGTGCTCGCGGCGGCGCTCCCCGGCTACGCCGCGCGCCGCCAGGAACTCCTGCACCTTGGCGAACAGCGCTTCTGACACCAGCGGCTGGTGTCGACCGGGGTAGGTGTGTCCCTTGTAGGTCACGATCCCGAGGTAATACGGGTCGCGAAGTATCTGTGCCATCTTCGAGCTGCTGACGGGTTGGCGGGGTGGATGGGAGTTGACCGTGCGCGCGGGGTTCTAGACGAGCCTGACTCGCTCAGACGTGCGGGATTCGTTACACAGAATCCCACCACCTACGTCGACCGTTTGGGGCTCGACTGGTGGAATCCATTCAGCTGGAAGAAGGATACTTGGCGGAATGTCGGAGCCGGTCTTGTTGGAGTGGCGGCGGCATTCGCTGTGGCTGCGGTGGTTGTGGGAACTGGCTGTGGCGCGGGAGTGGGGTGCGCGGTAGGCGCAGGCCTCCTCGCGGGTGCTGTAGGCGGAGCAGCAGGATCAGTCGCGGCCTATGACTTGCAACCTGGACGCAAGACTAATTGGGGCTACGTTGAAGCTGGTGCTTCCGGATGGCTCTGGGGAGCAGGAACATCTGGCTTATTGGGGCTGGGAAGTGCCGCTTTCGGGGCGGCAGCTCCCAGCATTGGTGCAGCAGTCGGTGGCGCGGCGAGATACGTTGGACGACTTCTCCCGCCCTCAGTGAGAAATGCGGCCTATTCCTTTATGAATCGCTTGCAAATCTCACCAAATGCATCCATAATTAGAACGGATGAAAATTCTCGAATCGGCTCAGCGCTACCCGCTCATATGTCAGGAGCGGAAGCGAAGTCTTGGGCAAGTGAACGGACTGCTCAGTTACAGGCTAGCCTTCCGGAAGCTTCTCGGAGAAGAATTACCATGGAGGCTGGACTCTTGAGGGATTCAACCGGCAAGGAAATTAGGGTGATCTCAACGAGCGAGCCTAACGGATATCTGAGGCCAGGAGTTGAATTACAGCCGGGCGAAATTAAGGTTCCCGGTACTGGTCACGCAGAGGCCGATATTGTACGGTGGGCTACCGATCATGGATATGAAGTCGTGGCGGTTGGTGCCGGAAGGCCAATCTGCGGTGCTTGTGCCGGGTCAATTGTTGACTCAGGCGGTCAAACTGCAGGCCAGCTGAAAGGAGGCGGATGGTGAGCAGGCTATCCTCATGCTATCCAGAACTCGCAGAAGTTATTATTAATGCCAACGATGGCCAGAAGAGGAGAATCGCATTGGCGGTTTCTGAGTTGGCGTTATCTGCTTTTCCCAATGAACTTGAACCCTCCTGGAATCTTCTCAGGTGCGACAGAATTGCAGCTGAACAACTTAGTATAACCACATCCTCTGCGCTTCAACTCGTAGAAAGGCTGGATGAGGAGGCATGGAAAATCCAGGAAGCAGCCGACCGGGGTGAGGCTTCCGAAATTGATTACCTTCATTCATTTATGAAAGCCCGGGCAGCTTCATCTGCCGTTTTTGCAAGCGGTCAAGATCCGGAGTCATCGGCACTTGATTCTGTATATGAGGCGATTGCGGCCCTGGGTTCCTACGATGTCGTACAGAAGGCTGTCCACGGTAACCTTACGGCGTGAAATATATTGCCGCATAGACGTTCGTGGAAATGCTCAGGGTTCTTTAGTTTCGTAGTGTGTAGCAGCGACTCGGTCACCAACTAGCAACTGCTGTGGCTTGGCTGAAAATTCATCAGTTGCATCGCTGAGATTCCGAGCCTCTCCGCGATCCTCTCCACACTCCGCAGCGTCAAGTTCCGCTCGCCTCGTTCTACACCGCCCATGTAGGTGCGGTGGACTCCGAGGACTTCCGCGAAGTCTTCTTGGGAGAGGCCTCTCTCCAGACGGTAGGCACGGAGATTCCGTCCTACCGTTCGTTGGAGATCCGCTGAGCTAGAGTACTGGATCGGAGGGATACCCAAATGACGATGATCGCGCTAGCCATTGCGCTTGCTCTAATCGCTGCCCTGGCAGTCCTGCAACTACTCGTGGCAGCGGGCCTCCCTTTGGGGCGATGGGTATGGGGAGGACAACACCGCGTGCTGCCTCAGCGGTTGCGCCTCAGCAGCCTCATTACAGTGCTGATCTACTTAGTATTTGGGGCTATTCTTCTCTGTCGGGCTGGGGTGATTCCTGGCGGAAGCAGCGTGGCGGTGGTGATCCTCACTTGGGCGCTGTTCGTATTTTTTACTCTGAGCATCTTGTTGAATGGGATTTCACGAAGCCCAGCCGAGCGGTGGGCGATGGCGCCGGTCAGTGCCGCGTTGGCGGTAGCAACATTGGTCATTGCCCTCGGCTAACCTGCAGGCCTTTTCCACTGCCTGCTCGCCTTCTGTTGAGGCTGCGAGTCGTGTGTTTCATGGGTGGTGGTCTAGGTTCTTTTGACTTGCCACACATGCAAGTGCTGCGGTGAATTGCCTATTTAACCTGACTTAGGCCATTTTGGTGTGGCGCAGATCATCTTGACGTCTGGGCCTGGGCATTTTGGCGGTGTGAGGGGCTGTTTGTCAGACTAAGCGGGTAGCAGTGGGGGTGGCAGTAGGCTGTGAATCATGCCACCGAAGATCCGCACCGTACCGACTGCGTCCGGTGCCACGGCTGTGCAGGTCATCTGGGGGTATCGGAATCGAAAGCCGGTTCTTAATCACCTTGGCTCCGCCCACACTGATGAGGAACTTAGCCTCCTTCTCGCCCGCGCCCAACGCATGATCGACGGCGATCAAATAGGCCTCGACCTAGGACTAAACGACGAGGTCACCATGCCAGCCGGGACAGGCGCGGTGGATAATCCCGTACCCATTACCAGCGAACGCGCCAACCACCTCATCAACGCCATCCACGGCGCCTACCACCAGCTGGGACTACACGAGGCCACCGATCATGACCCAGTCTTCTACGACCTAGTCACCGCACGGATCATCCACCCCGGTTCGAAGTTCGAATCCATCGAAACCCTCGCCGAAATCGGTGTCGCCTCTGCCTCCTACCGCACCATCCAACGACGCCTACCCGTCTACGCCACCACCGCCTTCCGCGACCAGGTCACAAAGGCACTTGCCACCCATGCTGGGATCGGCCCAGGCGTGATGGTCCTCTACGATGTCACGACCTTGTACTTCGAAACAGACAAAGACGACGACCTGCGGAAACCAGGATTTTCGAAGGAGCGTCGCCTGGAACCCCAAATCACCGTCGGGTTGTTGTCTGATGCCGCTGGGTTCCCCGTAGCGATCGGGGCGTTCGAGGGGAACAAAGCCGAAACCCAGACGATGTTGCCGATGATTGATCGGCTCAAGGATGCTTATCAGCTTGATGACATCACCATCGTCGCCGACGCCGGGATGTTCTCCGCCGGTAATAAACAAGCCGTCGTGGATGCCGGACTGCACTACATCCTCGGTACTCGGGAGCGTGACATTCCCTATCCGATCCAGGTGTGGAGGCAGGCCAATCCCGGGGCGTCCTACACCGACGGGCAAGTATGGAGGTTTGCTGACCGCACGGGCCGTGGACCCGATGGTATCCCGCATTCGGTGACCTACTACCAGTATTCCTGGGATCGGGCACGCCGGACCTTGAAAGGGATCGATGAGCAGGTAGCGAAAGCGCAGCGAGCTGTCGCAGGTCAAGTGCCGGTCAAACGCAACCGCTATGTGGACTTGAAAGCCCCGAATAAGCAGGTCAACCACACCTTAGCGGATAAACACCGCGCACTAGCTGGGGTCAAAGGCTATGAGACCTCACGGGTAGATCTGAATCCTGAGCAGGTCATCGGGGCGTATCGGCAGTTGTTCAAGATTGAGAAGGCGTTTCGGATGGCGAAGTCGGATCTGAAGGCCCGGCCGATCTTCCATCGGAAGAAGGATTCCATTGATGCGCACTTGACGATTGTGATGGCGGCGATGGCTGTGGGTCATGTGTTGGAGCAGCGCTCGGGGTTGTCGTTGAAGCGGCTGGTGAGAACGTTGAAGAAGTACCGATCGTTCACTATTGAGGTTGCCGGTCAGACTGTTTATGCGCAGTCCCCGGTTCCTGCTGAGGTTGAGGAGATCCTGGATAAGCTTCCTCGTCTGTCTGACTAATTTGGCCTAAGTCAGGACACATGCAAGTGCTGCGGTGAATTGCCTATTTAACTGGGACTATGTTGATGGTCGGCCGTTGAGAAATAGTTCCGATTCCGCGTAGATGAAAGTAGGTCTACGATTCTGTCCATGTCTTTTCGATTGCGGGTTCGCCCGACTACCGGAGTAGCTATGGGCTTCTTCGGAGTCATCCTCTTGGGCACCGTCGCTCTGATGATGCCGTGGGCTTCTCGCAGCACTCCGACGTCGTTTCTCGACGCATTTTTTACGTCAACCTCAGCCACGTGTCTAACTGGTCTGATCACGGTCGATACGGCCACGCACTGGTCATTGGCCGGGCAGATCACCATTATGCTCCTGATTCAGTTGGGCGGCCTAGGGTTCATGACCTTGGCTTCCCTCCTTGGACTCTTCCTCGCTGGCCGCCTTGGGTTGCAGCAGCGGCTAGGGGCGAGCGCGGAAGGGCGCGGTGTTGACCTCGGTGAGGTGTCTTGGGTTATTCGGGCGACGATACTCTTCACGTTGTTGGCGGAAGCGGTCGTCACGGTGGTGTTGGCCTTCCGATTTCACATCGGGTATGGATACTCCTTGGGCAGGTCCTTGTGGGAGGGGTTGTTCCACGCGATTTCGAGCTTCAACAATGCTGGGTTTGCACTCTACACAGATAACGTCATCGGCTTTGCCGCAGATGCGTGGGTGCTCCTGCCGCTGGCATTTTCGCTCATGGTGGGCGGGTTGGGTTTTCCAGTTTTGCTTGAGGCGTATCGACGCACGCGTGGCCGCCTGCTGGGCTTCCATCCTCGCCGGTGGAGCCTGACGGCGAGGTTCACGTTCGTCGGCACGCTGTTTCTGACGCTCAGCGGAACGGTGCTTTTTGCTGTCGCCGAGTGGCGGGGAGCGTTTGCGCATCTGGATTCCGCTGAGAAAATCCTCAATGCTTTCTTCGCCAGTGTCAGCCCCCGTACGGCGGGGTTTAATGCGGTGGATTACGCCGATTTCCACCCGTCGACGCTGTTGGGCACCGACTTCCTCATGTTCATCGGTGGTGGCTCCGGTGGTACGGCGGGCGGCGTAAAGATCACTACGGCTGCCGTGCTGCTCGCGGCGATCATCGCTGAAGTAATGGGGCGTGACTCGGTTTCAGTGCACGGTCGATCCATTGAAGGGCGGATCATTCGTCAGGCCCTGGCGGTATTGACGGCGGCGGTAGGCATGGTGGCCTTGTCTACCATGGCGATCTTGTTTATCGCTCCGCAGTTTACGTCTGACCAGATTTTGTTTGATGTAGTAAGTGCCTTTGCCACAGTGGGATTGTCGACGGGCATCACGCCAAATTTGCCGGCTCCGGCGCAACTCATCCTTATTGTCCTTATGTATGCGGGGCGTGTGGGGCCATTGGTCCTGGCGTCTGCGTTGGCTGGACGATCACGTCCGCGTCAGTTTGAATACCCTGTAGAAAGGCCGTTCATTGCTTAAGCAATTTCGTCAATCATCTCGCGATCGCGGGCCCGTGTTCATCCTCGGTCTGGGACGATTTGGACGCGCTCTCGGCATGGAACTCATCGCCGGTGGCGTTGAAGTTTTGGGTGTCGATGCTGACCCGAAGATCGTTCAGGAGGTGTCTGCAACTTTTGACCATGTGGTCACGGCGGACACGACGAACCCGGAGGTTCTGCGACAACTGGGGATCGAGGAGTCGAGTCGGGTGGTTATCGCCATTGGCCGCAAGGTTGAGAACTCTCTCCTAACTGCCTCTGCGGTGGTGGATATGAAGGTGGCTTCAGTCTGGGCGAAGGCTGACAATGACGCCCACGCGAAGATCCTGCGTCAGATTGGGGTGCATCACGTAATTAGACCCGAAGCCGACTCGGGCCGTCGCGTGGCGCACCTCATGGGTGGAAAGCTGCAGGACTACCTCGAGTTCGACAGGGACTTCGCTGTGGCCAAGATTGCGCCGCCAGTCTCCGAATTGGAGCAAACGGTGGCGCAGATCCACGCTCGCACAGGTGGAAAAATTCAGATCCTCGCGCTGCGGGACCCCAATGGGTGCTTTCACCGGGCTGAAAATGATGACGTCGTGCGTGCTGGAGACTTGATCATCGTGGCGGGGCGAGTGGAGACGATTGAGGATTTCGCTGGACAGAGCTAGGTGTGCTGGAGATCACGCACACCCCGGATGGAGGTCTTCCCGCAGGTTGCAGATAGAAACGGAGTGACTCAGGCCTCGCCATGATGCCTACTGACCATTTGGTCGGGAACTAGTGGATGCGGCGATACGACTGTTCTAATGATGCTCGCCACCTAGCGGGTATCGTGACTCCCAAACCAGTGAAGGTAGTTAATCAATCGTGAAGTTGTCCCGAGTCTCCGTGGTGCACAGTGCCGTTGCCCTGGCGGCAACTGGTTTACTGACGGTCGGTGCGCCAGCGGCGTTCGCCCACGACTCCGTCATCGGAGGCGACCCTGCCAACGGGACCGTGCTGGAGCAATTCCCCGACAAGGTGACTTTGGAGTTCTCCGGCAACATCAAAGACGACTTCAACACATTTGCCATTTCGAATGTCGAATCGGGCGACATCTTGTTCACAGGTGAGCCCACGACCGATGGTCGATTCGCCACCCTGGAGCTTCCCGCAAGCCTTGACGCGGGAGACGGTGAATACCGGATCGGCTTCCAGATCACTTCCTCCGATGGGCACTCCACCCGCGGCATGACGACGTTTAGTGTCGGCGAGGAGGGGACTGCGGAGACGACTTCGGCGGTCGTCGATAGTGAAGAACCCGAGGAGACTGGCTTGGGCAAGTGGTTGATTGCTGGCTTGGGAGCTATCGCATTGCTGGGAGTCATCACAATGGTGATTTTCAAGGGCCGAAACAACAATTAGGAGTAATAATGTTCACTCGCGGTCGAATCGCACTATCTGCCATCGTCATTGCTGGCCTCGCACTTGCTGGTTGCAGCCCGGCGGGGGAAAGCGCCTCTGAATCCAAGGCCAACACCGCCACTTCCGCAGCGGCGCCGTCTACTGTCGCCCATGCTGACGTCGAAGACAGCGTCACCTTCACCAATGCGTTTGTTCGTGCCAAGGGGACGGACAAGGATATGACCGGAATTTTCGGCGTGTTCCACAACTTCAGCGATCACGAGGTGAACGTCGTCGGTTTCAAGGCCGACTTCGATGATGCCAAGTATGAGGTCCATGAAGTGGTCGATGGAGTGATGCGCGAGAAGGAAGGCGGCATCGTCATTCCGGCAGGTGGAACTCACGAACTCGTGCCGGGTGGAGATCACTTGATGATCCTCGACCATAAGGAAGAGATCCCGGCCGGAGGCGAGATCAATCTGGTTATCGAGCTCGGCGATGGCACCACCATTGAAGTTCCCAACGTTCCCGTGCGCACGATCAACTCCGGTGACGAGAACTACGGTGCTGACGGCGAATTGGTCGGCCATGCTCCAGCCCACGGTTCCAACTAAGTAGTAGAGGAGCGCGAGTTCATGTCGTCGATGTCCCGCAGGGGCTTCCTTACCGGGCTGAGTGTCACCGCGGGCGGCGCGGCACTGGTGGGATGCGCTAACGGTCAAGAAGAGCAGCCAGTGATGTCGCAGGGACATGACACGAATGCGTATCTGCAGGACGCCATCGTTGCCTTCGATGATGTCCATCAGGCTGGCATTGGTACGCCGGCCCAGTCTAATCTCAACCTCATCGGGTTCAACCTCGTTGACGGCGTGGACCGGGCTGGCCTGACTCGCCTCATGCGCTCCTGGACGGAGGACTCGCGCTCCCTTAGTACGGGTGAGACGCCCCTGGGCAGTCTCGAACCGGAATTGGTTATCTCGCCAGCTAACCTCACCATTACCTGTGGCCTCGGTGAAGGGGCCTTCACAAAGGCGGGGCTCGACGCCGAGAAGCCAGAATGGTTGGCTCCTATCAAGCCCTTCAGCCGGGACAAGCTTGATCCCGCGTGGGGTCAGACTGACCTGGTGATTCAGATCTGTTCGGATGACCCCCTCATGGTGGCGCATGCCACGCGACACCTAGTGCGATCCGGGGTCGACTACGCCAGGGTGGCGTGGATTCAACAGGGTTTTCTCCACGCAAACGGCTCTGTTGAAAAGGGTACGACCCCGCGCAATCTCTTCGGACAAGTTGATGGCACCGTCAATCCCCGCAGCTCGGAGCAATTTGATGAGCAGGTGTGGATCGATGATGCGCCTACCTGGCAGCAAGGATCGACCTGCCTGGTCGTCCGCCGGATCAACATGAACATGGACACCTGGGAGATGCTTGATCGCGCCTCTCGGGAGGAGTCCGTAGGACGACGACTAGACAATGGTGCCCCCCTGACCGGCGACAACGAGTTTGATAATGCGGATTTCGCGGCCGTCGATAAGTTTGGTTTGCCAGTGATAGATAAAGACAGCCACATGGCGCGTTCGCGGCCGGTGGAAGGGCACCCGGAGCAGCGCCTCCTGCGTCGCGCCTATAACTATGACCTGGCCCCGGAACCCGGCAGCGAGCAGCTGTCTAACTCGGGCCTGGTGTTCATCTGCTTCCAGCGCGATCCTATTGCCCAGTTCACTGCCATCCAGGAACGGTTGGACGAATCGGATCGCCTCAATGAGTGGATTACCCACATCGGTTCAGCAGTGTATTGGATTCCGCCCGGGACCAGTGCCGATGGCCGGGAACGAGATCGATTCTGGGCTGAAGGTGTGCTCGCGGACGCATAAATCCGGAAGTGTGTGGGTGAGGGGGTAGGATGATCGACGAACGTTTTGCGGCTCCGGTCGCCAACGTGCCCACATGTTGAGCAGGTGACGGCCAGGTATGCCGCCGCCTGCGTGAACGAAGTCTAGGAGCGCAGTACAACCATGGTGAATGTCACCTCTGTCATCGAGCACCCCTCCTTCCGCGTAGAAGCAGGTACTGCTGTCGGAACCGCCATGCGGGAGCTGGAGCTTCCGAATAAGGGTGCCGACGCTATCGTCTGCGTAAGGGATGCGGAGGGCAACCTCAAGGACCTGTCCCACGTTCCGGACACAGCTGGTGAATTCACCCCGGTTGCGGCCAACTCCGAGGCTGGTCGCAGCGTCATTCGTCACTCCTGCGCGCACGTGCTTGCTCAGGCGGTGCAGGCGGAGTTCCCTGGCACGAAGCTTGGTATCGGCCCGGCCATCGAGAACGGCTTCTACTACGACTTCCAGGTCGCGGAGCCCTTCACCCCGAAAGATCTGAAGACGCTGGAAAAGCGGATGAAGAAGATCATCAAGTCCGGCCAGCGCTTCGAGCGACGCCTCTACGCCTCTGCGGAGGCCGCGGCGGAAGAGCTGAAGAATGAGCCTTTCAAGCTGGAACTCATCCACGACAAGGGCAACGTTGACCCCAATTCGGATGAGGCGACGGAGGTCGGCGCCGGCGAACTGACCGCCTACGACAACGTCAACCCGCGAACGAATGACGTCGAGTGGTCGGACCTGTGCCGCGGACCGCACATCCCGACGACCCGCTACATTCCGGCGTTCGCACTGACGCGGTCGTCGGCAGCCTATTGGCGCGGCAACCAGGACAACGCTGACCTGCAGAGGGTATACGGCACCGCCTGGGAGACGAAGGAGGCGCTGGAGGAGTACCAGCTCATGCTGGCTGAAGCGGAAAAGCGTGATCACCGCCGCCTGGGCAACGAGCTGGACCTGTTCAGCTTCCCGGACGAGATTGGTTCCGGCCTGCCTGTGTTCCACCCCAATGGCGCGATCGTCCGCCAGGAGATGGAGGAGCATTCGCGCCGCCGCCACATCCAAGACGGCTACTCCTTCGTCACCACCCCGCACATCACCAAGGCGGACCTGTACGAGAAGTCGGGGCACCTCGGCTTTTACAAGGACGGTATGTTCCCGCCCCTGCAGGTCGACGCGGAATATGACGCTGACGGCAAGGAAACCAAGCCGGGCCAGAATTACTACCTCAAGCCCATGAACTGCCCCATGCACAACCTCATCTTTGATTCCCGGGGACGTTCCTACCGCGAACTGCCGCTGCGCCTGTTCGAGTTCGGCACCGTATACCGTTACGAGAAGTCCGGCGTCGTCCACGGCCTGACGCGCGCCCGCGGATTCACCCAGGATGATGCCCACATCTACTGCACCGATGAGCAGTTGGAGCAGGAGCTGACTAGCGTTCTCGACTTCATCATCTCTCTGCTCCAGGATTATGGTCTCGACGATTTCTACCTTGAGCTGTCCACGAAAGACCCGAACAAGTTCGTGGGGTCCGATGAGATCTGGGAGCGCTCCACCGACATCCTGCAGCGAGTGGCTACCAACTCCGGGCTGGAGCTTGTGCCGGACCCGGAGGGTGCCGCGTTCTACGGCCCGAAGATCTCCGTCCAAGCGCGCGACGCCATCGGCCGCACCTGGCAGATGTCGACGGTGCAGCTCGACTTCAACATGCCCGAGCGGATGAACCTGGAGTACACCGCATCCGATGGCACGAAGAAGCGCCCGATCATGATTCACCGCGCGCTGTTTGGTTCCATCGAGCGTTTCTTTGGCGTCCTGCTGGAGCACTACGCCGGTGCTTTCCCGGTGTGGTTGGCCCCGCACCAGGTCATCGGCATTCCCGTGGCCGACGATTTCTCCCCGCACCTGGAGAAGGTCACTTCCCGGCTGCGCCAGCGGGGCATTCGCGCGAATGTCGACACCTCGGATGACCGCATGCAGAAGAAGATCCGCAATCACACCACCGGCAAGGTGCCCTTCATGCTGCTGGCGGGTGCCCGCGACGTCGAGGCCGACGCCGTGAGTTTCCGTTTCCTCGACGGCACCCAGGTCAATGGCGTGCCGGTGGACGAAGCCGTGGAGCTCATCAATGCGTGGGTGAAGGAGCGCATTAATGAACAACCGAGTGAGCAGTCTCTTGCAGCCCGCCGCTGACTCGCCTTCGACAAATGGGGAATACGTCGATACCGGCGTCGGTGTCAATGATGCGCTGACCCGGTTATGGGCGCCTTACCGGATGGGATACATCCAGAAGTGTCCGGACGATGGTGAGTTCAACCGCCCGGCCGACCCGTTTTTGGTGGCCCCGCAGTTGACGGATGAGGAGGCGCTGATCATTGCCCGTGGGCAGACGGTGTACGCCATCCTCAACCTCTATCCGTACAACGCCGGGCACCTCATGATCATCCCTTATCGCAAGGTCGCCAACTTGGAAGACCTGACGGTGGAGGAATCACATGAGTTGATGGCTTTTGCCCAGCGGGCGGTACGCGCGCTCAAGCAGATTTCCCGCCCGGAGGGCATCAACGTGGGATTCAACTTAGGTAAGGCGTCCGGCGGTTCGGTGGGGGATCACCTGCACATGCACGTGGTTCCTCGCTGGTCGGGGGATGCCAACTTCCTTACTATTCTTGACGGCACGAAGGTCTTGCCACAGTTACTTCGGGACACGAGGGCCCTGTTGGCGCAGGCCTGGATTGAGATGGACGATGCTTAGCGTTCACGGTCGCAAGCCGGCCGCAGTCATTGTTGAACCCGCCGCGAAGGCCATGCTCAAGTTGGGTCTGAGCCCGAACGTGGTCACCGTGGCAGGGGCCATTATCACCATTGTCATCGCCGTGGTGTTCATCCCCACCGGCCACCTCGTTTGGGCGGCTGCTTTATCCGGATTGTTCGCCGCTTTCGATATGGTCGACGGCACTATGGCTCGCCTGCGCGGGGGCGGAACGAAGTTCGGTGCGACCCTCGATGCGACGTGCGACCGTATCACCGATGGCGCGTTGTTTGCCGCCATCACCTGGTGGCTCATCTACTCCTATGATGCTCACCCCTCGCTGGTCGTCGCTTCCTTCGTGGTGCTGGTGTCCTCCCAGGTCATTAGCTATGTCAAGGCTCGCGGTGAAGCCAGCGGTTTCACTATGGTCGGTGGGCTGGTGGAGCGGCCCGAGCGACTCATCTTGGGCCTCGGCGGCATCGGTCTGCAGGGCCTTGGTGTTCCCTACGCCATCGATGTGGCGTTGTGGATCTTGGCAGTTGGTTCCGCCATCACCATTGTTCAGCGTCTGGTCATTGCCGCGAAGTCACCCGATGCCCAAGATGTCATCGCACCGCCAGCTGGGGCTAAGGAGGCTGCCCACTGATGCGGGCTAGCCTTGATCCCGTAGCGATGGGTTATCTGGCGGGATGGTCGATTGTTCGTCGCTTGCCCCTGCCGGTGTCGCAGTTCTTGTTCCAATTCGGTGCAGATAAGGCAAGTAGGAATGGCCGGGGAATGGAGCAGTTGCGGAAGAACCTCACCCGGGTGGTGGGGGCGGAAAACGTCACCGCCGAGCTGGTGCGTGAATCGGTTCGTTCCTATGCCCGCTACTGGCTCGAGGCTTTCCGGCTTCCGGCAATGAAGGACGATCCGGAGCTCTTAGCTCAGCTGGTTAACAGTGTGGAGGGCTTAGCGGACCTTGATGCTTCCATCACGTCCGGGCGTGGCGTCGTGCTCACGCTCCCGCATTCGGGAAATTGGGACATGGCTGGGCTCTTCCTGGTTCATCAGTACGGGCAATTCGCCACCGTCGCCGAGCGCCTCAAGCCGGAGGTGCTTTTCGACGCCTTCGTGGACTATCGGCAGTCCCTCGGCTTCGAGGTCCTAGCCCATACGGGTGGCACGCCACCCTTCCCGCGCTTGCGGGAGGTGCTCAACGACGGCGGCGTCGTTTGTCTCTTGGGGGAGCGAGACCTCAAGCAAAAAGGCGTGCCCGTGCAGTTGTTCGGAGAGGCAACCACTATGCCGGCTGGTCCGGCGCAATTGGCCCTGGAAACCGGGGCCGCCCTACACGCCGTGCATTGCTGGTTCACCCCCAAGGGCTGGGGGTTTTCCGTTTCCCCGGAGGTGACGTTGGATGGGCTCGGCGCCACGACTCAACGCATCGCCGATCACTTCGCGGCTAGCATCGCACGCCATCCAGCTGATTGGCATATGCTCCAACCTCAATGGACGGCCGATGTGACAAGGAGGCAGGGATGAGAGTCGGCATCGTTTGCCCTTATTCCTTTGACCTGCCGGGCGGGGTGCAAGCCCACATCCTGGACTTGGCGCAGGAACTCATCAACCGAGGTCACCACGTCGAGGCGATTGGCCCCGCCAACGATGACACGGAGCTGCCCGATTTTGTCACCAAGGGTGGTCGTTCCGTGTCCATTCGTTACAACGGTTCCGTTGCGCGATTGGCCATTGGCCGGCACGTAACTGAACGCCTGCGGACGTTTATCACCGAGGGCCAGTTCGATGTGCTCCACATCCACGAACCGAATTCGCCGAGCTTCTCATTGGCGGCCTTGCGTATCGCCACCGGTCCGATTGTGGCCACCTACCATGCTTCAAGCGCGGGCTCACTTGCTTTGCTGGTCGCCCGCCCAATCCTTCGTCCCTCGTTGGAGAAGATCCGCGGGGGCATCGCGGTGTCAGAGATGGCTCGCCGTTGGCAAGTTGAACAGTTGGGGGGAGACCCGGTGCTCATCCCCAACGGAGTTGATACGTCGCGCTACGCCGCCAGCCGCATTCCGCCGGTGGACGGCGCCCCAGTAGAAATCGTCTTTTTGGGCCGCCTCGACGAACCCCGCAAGGGTCTCGATATCCTCCTGGAGGCCCTCCTTACCGTCGGCCGCGACATCCGCGTCACCGTCATCGGTGGGGGAAAGCACCGTGAGGTCCCCGGGGTGGACTTCGTCGGCCGAGTCAGCGACGAAGAGAAGGCCGAGATCCTCGGCCGCGCGGATATCTATGTCGCTCCGAACACCGGCGGTGAGAGCTTTGGCATCGTGTTGGTGGAAGCGATGGCGGCGGGGTGCGCGGTCGTCGCCAGTGATCTGGAGGCCTTCGCCAGCGTCTGTGACGCCGCCTCTGATCATCCCGCGGGTCGGCTCTTCGAGACCGGTTCTGCGTCGGCGTTGGCCGCCGCCCTGACAGAGCTTATCGACGACCGCGCCCAGCGCGAACAGCTCATCACCGCCGGCACGACCCGTGCCCGGCGATACGACTGGGACACCGTGGCCGGTGATGTCCTGCAGGTATATGAGACTGTGGCGGATGGCACGACAGTGGGAGTGGTCCGATGATCTGGTACATTCTGCTGGCTATTGTCCTTACCGCCATTGCTCTGTGGGCCTACTTCACTGCCCAGCGCCTCAATCGCCTCCACATCCGAACCGACGCGGCCCTGGCGTCCCTGCAGGCTGCTCTCGATCGCCGCGCCGCGGTGGTCGCCGTCGTTATTCCCGAGGCCCGAGAAATAGCCGCCTCAGCCGAGGCAGTTCCCTTGGCTAGCGGCAACTTCGAGGAAAGGATCGGAAGGGAGTCCGAACTGACTAAAGCGCTGGAGCCGGTGGTGGGAAGGGTGCCCGTCCAATTGGCTGATGCTGAAGTCCGCGTGCAGCTAGCCCACCGTTTTTATAATGAGGCGGTCGCCGATACGCGGGCGTTGCGCCTGCGCCCCGCCGTCCGAGTGCTGCGGCTCGGCGGTACCGCGCCGCTACCGGAGTTTTTCGAGTACCGGACCTAAACGTCGACTTTCCTCCGCCAGCCAAGCCAGGGATAGGACGGTGAGCGCCAGCATGAGAACGTTGCGGCTAACCAGGACTACCAGGGATACCGCTCCGGCCTGTGAGCCAATGTCCATGAACAGCGGGTCGTAGAGGAAGGGGAAGATCAAAAGGCTCAGGCCCGCAATGGCGACGGAGAGCCACGCCATGTTTCGGACGTATCGGGAGGCCGAGAGGCACAAGCACACCGCTATGAGGGGACCGAACCACACGGTGTACTGCGGGGAGAAAACCTTGTTGGTGACGATGAGTACGAGCACTATCACCAGGGCGAAGGCCACCGCGGGGCGCGGATTCCAGCGCTGAGTAAAGAATAGGTAGGCCGCCCACACGATGGCGGCGAGGAGGCAGCCGTACATGAGGGCATCAATGATTCCGACGGCGGCGGGGGTGCCGGGGCCGGAGATCTCAAAGCTCTTCGAGGTGGCGTACTCGATGGTGTAGGCCTCGGGCTGGAAGTGAGCCGCAACCATGAACGGAGTAGCCACGAGGGATTCGATCTGCAGCCCGCGGTCTCCCTGGTACTCCAGGGGGCTGAGCAGGCGATCTACTCCGGATGTGAGGGCGGTGAACACGCTCAGCGCCGCTAAGGTGCCAAAGAATACGCCAAGCCTGATCCACGTCGCCGAGGATTTCCAGCCACCCACCAACGTGGCGGCCAGAGCAGCGGGCCAGAGCTTTACTGCCGCAGCACCGGCCAGGAGGGCCGGGGCGATGCGCGGGTGCCGGGTGAGCAAAGCGGCGAAAGCCGCGACGAGCAGCCCGGGGAACAGGTCCAGCCTTTGCACCAGGACCGGCCCGACGGCGAGGCCGAATGCCACCCAGAACCACCCTGCCTGGAAGCGGCGGGCACCGCCGAACCGGAGGAGGAGGGTGAGGAAGACGGCGTCGATAAGCAGACACATGGCGGGGAAAGCCCACCGGAATAGTTCCGCATTCTCCCCAGTGAGCACGGCGAGCAGGTGGACGGGCCACACGCCGGCGTGCGGGTACTCCGTCATGACAGTGGGGTCGGGGCCATAAACACCGGAAAAGTAGTAATGAACATCACCGGCGGTGTCGGGGTCGACGAGGAGGAGGGCCACCAAACCCAGGCGGGCGATGGCCCAGCCGAGCCACACGCCGGCCACGGACTTCCAATTGAGCATGATGGGAATAGTAACCTTGGCACGAATAGAAAGCCGCGTCCCCCTCACCATAAGGGCCCCGCGCCACCTAGAGTTCTTGGAGTAGTTACTGAGATCATTCGAAGGAGCAGGTGTAGATGAGCAATTTCACATCCGTGGATCAATTCGCCGGTGGCGTCATCATGGACGTTGTCAACCCCGAGCAGGCGCGCATTGCCGCCGATGCTGGAGCCGTCGCCGTCATGGCCTTGGAGCGCGTTCCGGCCGACATCCGTGCGGAGGGTGGGGTGTCGCGGATGTCCGACCCCGACATGATCAACGGCATCATCGCGGCCGTCGATATCCCCGTGATGGCCAAGGCTCGCATCGGACACTTCGTGGAGGCTCAGGTGCTTGAAGCGCTGGGCGTGGATTTCATTGACGAGTCCGAGGTGCTCACGCCCGCTGACTACGCCCACCACATCGACAAACGGGCATTTCGCACCCCCTTCGTGTGCGGCTCCACCAACCTCGGCGAAGCGCTGCGCCGCATCAATGAGGGCGCCGCGATGATCCGCTCCAAGGGCGAGGCCGGCACGGGCGATGTGTCCAACGCCGTCACCCACATGCGCACCATCCGCGCGGAGATCGCCCGGCTGACCACCTTGCCCGAAGACGAGCTCTTCGTGGCCGCCAAGGAGCTGCAGGCGCCTTACGACCTCGTCGTTTCTGTCGCGCGCGACGGACGCCTTCCCGTCCCGCTGTTTACTGCCGGTGGCGTGGCCACCCCGGCCGACGCCGCCATGATGCGACAGCTGGGCGCCGACGGCGTCTTCGTCGGCTCCGGCATCTTCAAGTCCGGCGATCCCGTCAAGCGTGCCGCCGCAATCGTCGAGGCTGTGAACAACTACGACAATCCCGAGGTCATCGCCCGGGTGTCCGCCGGGCTTGGCGACGCCATGGTGGGCATCAATGTCGATGATCTTCCGGTTTCCCACCGCCTGGCTGAGCGCGGCTGGTAGTCCTGAGGTTGCTAGCCCGCGATCGCCTCGGGATCGTAGGGCTGGCCCATCGCCAGCAAGAGGCTGAACACGATGGCCACGACGACGAGCAGGACCAGCCCCGAGCGCAGCGGGTGACGCACGAACTGGGCCAAGATCTTGTCCGGCAGCGAATGCGGCTGCGCCGCGGGATCCTGGAATCGCCAGCTGCCATCGAGCAAGCCCCGGCGTTCGGCCCACAGTGAATAAGGCCAGGCAGCCCACGGCACGATAGACACGGCCAGACCAGCAATACCTTGGCCGAAGCTCCAACGATTATTCACCCACAGCAACACGGTGATGGCCACGAAACAGAGGAAGCCGAAACCGTGAATCCCACCGGCAAAAGGCATCACCGCTTCGGTCGTTCCGCTGTACTTGAGGATCATTCCGAGAATGAGGACTGTCCAGGTGACCATCTCGGTAGCGGCGGCAATTCGGTGGAGCTTCATCGGTGTCATGTGCTCTCATGCTACTGGGTGGTGGCTTGGCACCCCGCGTAGACTCGGCTGCTGAACTGTGGACTAGGTGACCGGAGAAGGAGACCGCCCCGCCGTGAGTGACATTGAATACATCCTTAGCTTGGAGAAGATCGACCGAGACATTTTTCGCGGCCCCGCCGTGAAGTCCACGCTGGCCCGAACCTTCGGAGGCCAGGTCGCGGCCCAAGCCCTCGTGGCGGCCACCGAAACTATCGACGCTGAGGTCAAAGACGTCCACTCCCTGCACGGCTACTTCGTCGCCCCCGGCAAGTCCTCCGTACCCACCGTGTTCCTCGTCGATCGCATTCGTGATGGCCGCTCCTTCTCCTCCCGCCAGGTCCGGGCGGTCCAGGACGGAGAGACGATCTTCTCCATGCAAGCCAGCTTTCACCAGCGCGGCGACATCGGCCCTGAGCACTCAGACATCATGCGGGATGTTCCCGGGCCCGAGGAATTGGAGCCGCTGAGCGGTGCAGCTCCGCATAGCTCCCGCGCACTACTCGATGAGTGGGGCGATTGGGACATTCGGGTCGTCCCGAGTGAGAGCTATGAGCACAACAAATACACCCCAAGTCAGCAGGTGGTGTGGTTCCGCTCGAAGCGCCCGCTGCCTGACGATGACACTTTCCACGTGTGCACCCTGGCTTACATGTCGGACATGACCCTGTTGCATTCCTCCCTGGTCCCACATCCCGGACACCGGGTGCAAATGGCGAGCCTCGACCACGCCATGTGGTTCCTCCGACCCTTTCGCACGGACGAGTGGTTGCTCTACGACCAGGTGTCACCGTCGGCCTCGGCGGGACGAGCGTTGACCCACGGCCGGATCTTTGATCGGGCAGGCAATCTGGTGGCGATGGTCACTCAAGAGGGACTCACCCGCACGCTTCGCGACGGCGCTGAGTCCATCCCACTGCGTCGTCCCGAAAGCTAGGCGGCACGCTGCGTATAGTGGAGCGAGTCACAACATCAACGACGTCACCGTGCTCCCTGCCGTTGAAGGCGGGTTGAGGGTCGAATGATGGCGCAAGTTTAGAAAGGTAGTGAGCAGATGTCAGGCCATTCCAAGTGGGCAACCACCAAACACAAGAAGGCTGCGAACGACGCCAAGCGCGGCAAGGAGTTCGCCAAGATGATCAAGAACATCGAGGTGGCGGCCCGGCAGGGAGGCGGCGACCCTGCTGCTAACCCGACGCTCGATGACATGATTAAGAAGGCCAAGAAGGCCTCGGTGCCCAACGACAACATCGAGCGCGCCCGCAAGCGGGGCTCCGGCGAAGAGGCTGGCGGTGCGGATTGGGAAAACATCACCTACGAAGGCTATGGCCCCAACGGCGTGGCCATGCTCATCGAGTGTTTGACCGATAACCGCAACCGTGCAGCCACTGAGGTTCGCACAGCGATGAACCGTAACAACGGCAACCTGGGCGAGTCCGGCTCGGTGGCGTACATGTTCACCCGTACCGGCTTGGTTTTCGTGGCCAAGGGCGAGTTGGCTGAGGACGATGTCCTCATGGCCGTCCTCGATGCCGGTGCAGAAGAGGTGGTGGACTTGGGCGAGAAGTTCGAGGTCGTCTGCGCGCCGACCGATATCGCCGCTGTCAAGGCCGCCCTCGAGGACGCTGGCATTGAGGTCGACGACACGGATCAGGATTTCCGCGCTTCGGTGCAGGTTCCCCTGGAATTGGATGATGCGAAGAAGGTCCTTCGGCTGATCGACGCCCTCGAGGATTCCGATGACGTTCAAAACGTCTACACCAACATGGAGTTGTCCGACGAGGTCATCGCGCAGCTCGATGATTAGCCCCTATTTCGGACAGGTGTGCTATACCTTGAGATGGTTAGGCATCACGTGAGCTAAGCGGAAGGGTGGGGTGCATGGATCTCAACGGCCTGCGCGTCATGGGCATTGACCCGGGCCTCACCCGTTGTGGCCTATCGGTCGTCCAGGCTGGGCACGGGCGAGCCGTGTTCCCCGTGGCCGTGGGGGTTGTTCGCACACCTGCGGCTGAGGACCTGACTGGGCGTCTGTTGCGCTTGTCCAACTCGGTCAATGAATGGATGGATGACTATCAGCCTGACGTCGTCGCCATCGAGAGGATCTTTGAGCGCGGCAACGTCTCCACCGTCATGCACACCGCCCATGCGGTCGGCGTACTCGTCTTATCCGCCGCTCAGCGTGGAATTCCCGTGCACATGTACACCCCGTCCGAGGTGAAGAAAGCCATCTCAGGCAATGGCCGCGCCGACAAGAAGCAGATGACCATCATGATCACCCGGATCTTGGGGCTAAGCGAGCCACCGAAGCCAGCCGACGCTGCCGATGCCCTTGCATTGGCCGTCTGCCACTGCTGGCGCGCCCCACTTCTGGCCCGTCAGGCTGCGTTGACCTCCGTTCCCCAGCAAGGAAATCGCCCATGATCGCCTCTCTGCGCGGCCGCGTCCTTTCACTCGGCCTCGACCACGCCGTTATCGAATGCTCCGGTGTCGGATACCGGGTGGAAGCCACTCCATCCACCTTGGCCAGTTTGCGCCGGGGGGAAGAGCAGATGGTGCTGACGTATTTGGCAGTCAAGGAAGACTCGCTGACGCTGTATGGCTTTACTGCTGATGAAGATCGCTCGATGTTCCACTTGCTGCAGACGGTCACCGGCCTGGGCCCGCGCCTGGCAGTCGCCTCGTTGTCTGTGATGAACGCGGGTGAAATTTCTCAAGCCATTGGGGGTGGCGATTCCAAGGCACTGCAGCGGATTCCCGGGGTGGGCAAGCGGATGGCTGAACGCCTAGTCCTGGAGCTCAAGGACAAAGTTGCAGCCTTTGCCCCCACAGTGGCAGACGAAGGTGTGCAGGTGGTGCTTCCATCTTCAGCAGAGGCAGTAGCCACCCAGGTGTCGGAAGCCCTCGTTGGTTTGGGCTTTAGCGACCGAGTCGCCCAACCGGTCGTGGAAGGTTTGCTGGCCGATAACCCGGACCTGGGCACCGCCGCCGCCTTGCGGGCCGCTCTTTCCCAACTCGGACGCAAGTAGGGGAGTGAGCTAGCTAATGTCGGATATTGAGCGTACTGAGTTCGAACTGCCCGCGTCTGTGATGCCGCCGCGCCAAACAGTGGCTCCGCAGCAACAAGACGGAGAACAGGATGCGGAGACCACCCTGCGCCCCCGAAGTCTCGATGAGTTCATCGGACAGCGCAAGGTCCGCGACCAGCTTTCTCTCGTGCTCACCGGAGCCAAACGACGCGGCGTTACTCCGGATCACGTGCTCTTGTCCGGGCCGCCCGGGCTGGGTAAAACAACGATGGCGATGATTATTGCCCAAGAACTCAACACAAACCTGCGGATGACTTCGGGACCAGCCTTGGAACGCGCAGGTGACCTCGCCGCGATGCTATCGAATCTCATGGAGGGAGACGTCCTCTTTATCGATGAGATTCACCGCATCGCCCGGCCAGCCGAGGAAATGCTCTACATGGCGATGGAGGACTTCCGGATCGACGTGATCGTGGGAAAGGGCCCCGGAGCCACGTCCATCCCCTTGGAGATTCCCCCGTTTACGCTTGTCGGCGCCACCACCCGTTCAGGCATGCTCACCGGTCCGCTGCGCGATCGATTTGGGTTTACCGCCCAGATGGAATTCTATGACGTCACCGACTTGACCCGCGTGGTCACGCGCGCGGCGAAGATACTCGACCTCACCATCGACCCGGATGCCTCGGTAGAGATTGCTTCACGCTCTCGGGGCACTCCTCGCATCGCTAACCGGCTTCTGCGTCGAGTCCGGGACTTTGCTGAGGTCAACGCCGATGGACACGTCAACCTTGCCGCGGCCCAAGGTGCTCTGCAAGTCTTTGACGTGGATGAAGTGGGCCTGGATCGTCTCGACCGGGCTGTCCTCACCGCCCTCATCAAGGGCCACGGTGGGGGGCCGGTTGGGGTCAATACCCTCGCTGTAGCTGTGGGGGAGGAGGCCTCGACCGTCGAGGAGGTGTGTGAGCCTTACCTCGTGCGCGCTGGACTGGTGGCTCGCACTGGGCGCGGCCGCGTGGCCACGGCCTCGGCATGGCGTCACTTAGGGTTGGTGCCGCCGGAAGGAACCCTGGGCCTGCATTGATGGTCCGCTCCGCTGTCTGGCACACTAGGGGACCATGGAACCACTACTCCTTGTCCTTCTGTTGGCCGTTTTCCTCCTTCCTTCTTTCTTCATGATGCGCACGCAGCGCCGTCGCCAGGCTGCCGTGCAGGATTTGCAGTCCCGCGTAAAGGCCGGTGATCGCGTGGTTAACGTCGCCGGTATTCACGGCACCGTCGTTGCGGTGGAGGGTGACATCGTGACGCTGGAGGTGTCCCCGGGCGTCGAGCTGACGATGGACCGCATTGGCATCATGCGCGTGGTAGAAGAGGTGGAAGTTGCTCCCGTCGAAGACGTCACCGTTTTCGAGGAAACTGAGGAGCACCCCGAGAACCGCTAATCGGAGGCTTGTCGCCGATACTCCGGTATCCGTCCATGACGTAGCATGATGAGCTGTACATCCGCTTTGGCGGTCCATGCTGTCTCAATACTTGCCACCCCGGCTCGCCCGCGCGCGGTCGAGGGTGGTGCTTGTTCCCAGAGGAGTTACCTCATTGTCCGCATCATCCCGACTCGCCTCCAGCGGCAGTAGTCAGAGGACGTGGCCGAAGCGCGCTATTGCGCTTTTCGTCCTTATTCTCGCTGTCGTCTATGCCCTCGTCTTTTTTACGGGCGACAGGCAAGCTACCCCGAAACTTGGCATTGACCTGCAGGGTGGTACCCGAGTCACTCTTGTTCCGCAGGGCGATGAGCCGAGCCAGGAGCAGCTTTCGCAGGCTCGCGTCATCTTGGAGAATCGCGTCAACGGCATGGGTGTCACCGGAGCCAGCGTGGTCACCGACGGCAATACCCTCGTGATTACCGTCCCCGGTGAGGATACTTCCGAGGCCCGGGCTGTTGGGCAGACGTCGCAACTGTTGTTCCGTCCGGTCGCCCAGCCCGGCGCCCCGGATGTTGCAGCCCTCCCGGGCGTGTTGGGGGAGATGGCTAACGAGTGGGTCAAGCTGGGAGTCATTACCAAGGAGCAGGCGGATGAGTCCGTCTCGGTGCTCATCAACGCCATTAACACCCAGCAAGCTGAAGGCACTGCGGCAATCGAGGCCCCTCAGATCACGGCCACGCCGCTGCCGGAGCCTGCCAACTCCATCGAGGCGACGGAGCGCCGCCAGCAAGTTACTGAGCAGTTGAGGGCGGATCGTCAGTCGACTGACCCCACAGTCCAAGCCGCCGCCAGCACTCTGTTGCGCTGTGACGCCGCCTCGGACCCCATCTCCGGCACTGACGACCCGGCATTGCCCTTCGTCACCTGCGAGGCCGCTTCCGGCCAGGTGTACCTCCTCGACCCCGCTCCGCTGCTGGCCGGGGTGGAAGACCCCACCGGCCCAAGGTTGACGGGCAACGAGATCAACACCAATGATCCGATCTTCGGTGGATTCAACCCGCAGACGGGCCAGATGGAGATCAACTTCTCTTTCAAGACCGATGACACGCCCAGCGGCTCCGAGACCTGGGCCCAGTTGACCAACGCCTACCTCCAGCGACAGATCGCCATCACGCTGGATTCCCGCGTCATTTCGGCACCTGTTATTCAGTCCGCCACCCCGTTTGGTTCGGCAACTTCGATCACGGGTCAGTTCACGCAGCAGGAGGCGCAGGACCTAGCGAACAACCTGCGCTACGGCGCCCTCCCGCTCTCCTTCGCGGGTGAGGATGGCGAGCCGGGTGGCACCGCCCAGTCCGTTCCTGCCTCTCTCGGTGCGGCATCTCTCCAGGCGGGCCTCATCGCCGGCGTGGTGGGCCTGGTCCTCGTGGCCATCTTCGTGTTCGCCTACTACCGGGTATTCGGCTTGATTTCCCTGGCTACGCTGTTCACCGCGGGCCTGTTGGTCTACGGATCGCTCATCCTCCTGGGCCGTTGGATCGGCTACTCGCTGGATCTGTCAGGCGTGGCCGGTTTGATCATCGGTATCGGCACGACCGCAGACTCCTTCGTCGTGTTCTACGAGCGCGTCAAAGACGAGGTGCGAGAGGGACGAACTTTCCGTTCCGCCATGCAACGAGGTTGGGACCGCGCCAAGCGCACGATTGTCACAGGAAACATGGTCACGCTTATCGGTGCGGTGGTTATCTACTTCCTGGCTGTCGGCGAGGTGAAGGGCTTTGCCTTCACCCTTGGCCTGACGACGGTGTTCGACCTGCTGACCACGTTCCTCATTACTGCTCCGCTCATGCTGTTGGCTGCTCGGAAGCCCTTCTTTGCCAAGCCATCGGTCAATGGCATGGGGAAGGTTTTCGACTTGGCAGAAACCCATCGCCGCGAAGCTAAAGAAACCGCCATTACCACCAACGAGGAGAAGTAGATGAGCACCACAACCAACTCTCGTGGCACGTTCAGCCGGATCTTCACCGGTGAGGGTGGCGTTGACTTCATCGGCCGCTCGAAGCTGTGGTACCGCATCGCCGCGGCGCTGGTGATCTTGAGCATCGCTGCCATCGGTTTCCGTGGCCTCGATCTCAGCATCGACTTTGAGGGCGGCACCAAGATGAATATGCCGGCTGCGGAGCTCACGACCGATGAGGTCGAGCAGACGTTCATCGACTCCACCGGTGTCACTCCTGAGATCACTCAGATCGTGGGCTCGGGCGACGCCCGCACCCTGGAAATCAACTCCCAACGCTTGACCACGGAACAGGTCGATTCGGCCCGCGGAGCGATCTACGAGCAGTACCAGCCGCTCGACGCCAAAGGCCAGCCCTCCCCGGACGCGATCGGCGATTCCACGGTGTCCGAGTCCTGGGGCTCGACGATTACCCAGCGGATGCTCATCGCGATGGGTGTCTTCCTGGCCCTAGCCTTCCTCTACATCGCGCTGCGCTTAGAGAAGGAAATGGCGGCAGCGGCGATGATCGCCCTCGTGGTGGACGGCATCGTTATCGCCGGCATCTACGCCGTGTTCGGCTTCGAGGTTTCCCCGGCCTCTGTCATTGGTCTCCTCACGGTTTTGTCCTTCTCTATCTATGACACCGTCATCGTCTTTGACAAGGTCAGAGAGAACACCGCCGGGGTGACCGATTCGCGTCGGAGCACTTACGCGGAAGAGGCCAACCTCGCGGTCAACCAGACCGTTATGCGATCCATTTCCACCTCGGTGATCTCGGCTCTGCCGATCATCGCGCTCATGGTCGTTGCCGTGTGGATGATGGGCGTGGGCACGCTGAAGGACCTTGCCCTCATTCAGCTCATTGGCGTCATCGAGGGTGTCTTCTCCTCCATTTTCTTGGCCACCCCAATCCTGGTCTCGTTGGCTAATCGCCGCAAGGACATCCGCGCCCACAACAAGGAAGTCGCGGATTACCGTGCGGGGATTACCGACGGTGAGGGGGACGCTGACATGGATGAGGCGGACGTCGATAAGCGAACTGTGACGAGCCCGACTGCCCCTCCGGCAGTCGGAACGAGCTGGCGGCCCGATCGTCGCTAGACCCTGCGCCTATAATGATTTGATCATTGCGAATCAGGGTGAAGGAAGCGGGGCCCGAGTGGCACGACGATCATGGCAAACGATTGTGACGGCTGTGCTGGCCGTCGCGGCCATCGGCCTCAGCGCTTGCTCGAGCGGCGGTGACAGCGATGACACTGGCACGAAATCCAGCACCGAGCACTTCGGCTACCTGGTGGATACCCAGCTGGTCACCACCAATGCAGGCACTCCCGTGGGCGCTACCTCCAACACGGAGGCCCTCGCAGGACGCCTCTACCCGGCTGTGTTCGTGCCGGGGCCGTCGGGGCAGATGATCCCCAACTCCGATCTGGTGCAGACCCAGGTGTTGCCGGGGGTGCACCGCAAGGTCATTTACACGCTCAGCGAGAATTCGCAATACTCCGACGGCGCGGAGATGACATGCACGGACTTCCTGCTCCACGTCGTCGCCGGACAGAACCCAGACCTTTTCGGCTCGCACCTGCCGCTGACCAAGCAGGTGAGCAACGTGGAGTGCGAACCCGGCATGAAACGATTTACCGTCGAGTTCAGCGACGACGGGGGTGGGCGCTGGCGCCATCTGTTCGGGCCCGGTTCGGTGATGCCCGCGCATGCCGTCGCGAAGAAGGCTGGCATGAGTATCACGGACCTGCACCTCGCCCTGCGCAACCGTGATCTCGCGGCGTTGCAGGAACCCGCCCGTATTTGGCGCGAGGGTTTCAGCCTGTCGGAATTCGACCCGGAACTCCAGGTCAGTTCCGGGCCGTTCGTTGTGGAGAGTGTCGGCTCGGAAGGCGAGGCCGTCTTGGGTGTCAACCCCCACTATTACGGCGATAGTCCTCGCCAAAGCAGCTTGGTCGTCTGGCCCCGCACGGCAGAAGCGGCGGAGCTGGCAGAGGTCGGGGCGCTGCGGATCGCGGATATCCGAAGTGAAAACCCCACCTGGGTCAATCGGGATGACCCGACGAATAAGTTCATCATCGAGGCTCAGGTCGGCGATCTTACGGATACCCTCATGCTCGGCGAGCTGGGGATCTTCCAACAAAAGACCTCCCGCGCGGCGTTTGCTGCCTGTGTGGATCAGGCGGCGGTGGCCGGGGCGTCCTCCCAAGTATCCGGCATAGAGGTTCCGCCGGTGGTACTGCGCACCGTCATGCACCACGATCCCGTGACGGCACAGATGCAGGACATCATTGACCGTCACTCCGGCGTAGATTTGGCGAAGGCGAGCCTACTGTCCGGCTATACAATTCGGATTGGCTATCCCGGACCGGATGAGCGTAAAGCTGCGATGGTGCAGGCAATTGCGGATTCCTGCGCGCAAGCGGGAATCACGGTGGTCGACGCCTCTGGTGAGGGTTCGACGATGGCCGAAATGCCGCGGCGCGAGGCCACGGAATGGGGCGGGCAGATCGTCACGGAGGGCACAATTGATGCGGTCCTCATGGCGGTGGACCCTCTTGCCGAATACGGCACGGTCTCCGCTCGCGCACCGGAGATTGAGGGTCTGCGGGCAGCGGAGGACTATCTCTGGGATGAAGTACCCACGGTCCCGCTGTCTGCCCAACCCCGAAGGTTCGTGATCGACCGCACAGTGAGTAACGTAGTTGTGTACACGGGACTGGCCGGAATTGGCTGGAACATGGACCGCTGGCATGTGAGTGAGGACGGCAATGCTCGATAAGGTGTCGAATCAGGAAAACAAGTACGCCACGGCCAAGGAGGCCCTCGCGGAAAAGATTCGATTGGTGCAGGATTTCCCAGCTGAGGGCATCCTCTTCGAGGATCTCACCCCCGTGCTTGCCGACGCCGACGCTTTCCACATGGTCGTTGACGAACTCTCCGCCGCCTGCCGCGAACTCGGCGCCGATATCATTGGTGGGCTCGACGCCCGCGGCTTCCTCCTGGGTTCCGCCGTCGCCTACGATCTCGGAGTTGGAATCCTTGCCATTCGTAAGAAGGGCAAACTCCCGCCGCCGGTTCATTCCCAGGAATACCAGCTGGAATACGGCACCGCGGCCCTGGAGATCCCTGCCGATGGGCAGGATCTCCACGGCAAGCGTGTCGTGCTTGTCGACGACGTCCTGGCCACCGGTGGCACACTCGTCGCCGCCCGCAAACTCATTGAAAAATGTGGGGGAATAGTCGTCGGCTATGTTGTCGTCTTGGAAGTTCCTTCGCTAGGGGGTCGTGAGAAACTCGCCGGCTCGCCGCTGGTGGTGATCAACGCATGACGCAGGAACGCCCCCGCAACCGATCCAATGTGGGCGTGCGCAGCATGTCCGCGCGCCTCGCCCGCAGCCTCACCGGCAACCGTGGTCGCACCAACCCGGTGCTGGACCCGCTGTTGTCCATTCACCGGCAGTTCCACCCCAAAGCCGATGCCGAGCTGCTCAGCCGCGCCTACGAAACCGCCGAGCGCCTCCACGATGGGGTGTTCCGCAAATCCGGTGATCCGTACATCACCCACCCGCTGGCCGTGGCCACCATTGCCGCCGAGATAGGCATGGACACGACCACCCTCGTCGCTGCTCTACTCCACGACACCGTCGAAGACACCGACTACGGTTTGGAACAGCTCACCGAGGAATTCGGCTCGGAAGTTGCCCGCCTAGTTGATGGCGTCACCAAACTTGACAAGGTCGCCCTTGGCGCAGCCGCTGAGGCAGAGACGATCCGCAAAATGATTGTCGCAATGGCCCAAGACCCCCGAGTCCTCGTGATCAAGGTGGCCGACCGCTTGCACAACATGCGCACCATGCGTTTCCTCCCGCCGGAGAAGCAAGCTAAAAAGGCCCGCCAGACCCTCGAAGTCATTGCCCCGCTGGCGCATCGCCTGGGCATGGCCAACGTCAAATGGGAGCTCGAAGACCTCTCCTTCGCGATCCTCTATCCGAAGAAGTACGACGAAATCGTCCGCCTCGTCGCCGACCGCGCTCCCTCCCGGGACCGGGCCCTCAAGGAGATCATCGAACAAGTAACTTCCGCCCTCCGGGAAAACAACATTGAGGCTGAGGTCGCTGGGCGCCCCAAGCACTATTGGTCGATCTATCAGAAGATGATCGTCCGCGGCCGTGACTTCGATGAGATCTTCGACCTAGTCGGAATCCGCATCCTCGTGGACACCGTGAACAACTGCTACGCCGCTATTGGCGTGGTCCACTCGATCTACTCGGCTCTGCCCGGCCGCTTCAAGGACTACATCTCTTCGCCGCGCTTCGGCGTCTACCAGTCCCTTCACACCACCGTGCTTGCCGATGGCGGCAAACCCCTCGAAGTCCAGGTCCGCACCAATGAGATGCACTACAACGCCGAATTCGGTGTCGCCGCGCATTGGCGCTACAAGGAAACCAAGGGATCCCACAAGGGCGACCGTGAAGAAGTAGACCAGATGGCGTGGATGCGCCAGCTCCTCGACTGGCAAAAGGAAGCCGCCGACCCGAACGAGTTCCTCGACTCCCTGCGCTATGACCTCACCGCCAAGCAAATCTTCGTCTTCACCCCCAAGGGCGACGTGGTCAACCTGCCCGCCGATTCGACCTCCGTCGACTTTGCTTACGCCGTCCACACCGAAGTGGGGCACCGCTGCATCGGCGCCAAGGTCAACGGCAAGCTCGTAGCACTGGAATCTAAGCTCAAGTCCGGCGATCGCGTCGAAGTATTCACTTCAAAGGACCCCAACGCCGGCCCCTCCCGCGACTGGCAAGACTTCGTGGTCTCCCCGCGGGCTAAGGCGAAAATCCGCCAGTGGTTTGCCAAGGAACGCCGCGAAGAACATCTCGACGCCGGCCGCGATGCTCTCGCCGCCGAAGTCCAGCGCGGTGGACTCCCGCTGCACCGCCTCTTCACCGCGCAGTCGATGAAGACCGTCGCCACGCAGCTGCATTACCCAGACGTCGACGCTCTCTACACCGCCATTGGCGCGGGCAATGTCTCCGCCCAGCACGTAGCCAACCAGCTTATGGCCATCTTCGGAGACCAAGACGATGCTGTCGACGCCCTCGTCGCGCGATCGCCCATCTCGGAGATCATCAGCTCCCAGGCGAAGGCGGCGGACTCCGAATCTGGCACCGGCATCCTCGTTGAGGGAAGCCCCGATGTCATGGCCAAAATGGCAAAGTGTTGCCAACCGGTCCCCGGCGATGACATCTTCGGCTTCGTTACCCGCGGCGGGGGAGTCTCCGTGCACCGCACCGACTGCACCAATGCCGACAAGCTCAAGGAAGAACCAGAGCGCCTCATCCAGGTGTCCTGGGCATCCCAGAGCGTGCAGGGTGGAGCATTTGCCGCGACGCTGCAGGTCGAGGCACTGGACCGCCAGGGACTTCTCTACGAGATCACCCGCGTGTTTAGCGAGCAGAAGCTCTCAGTGATGTCGATGAACTCCCAGGCCTCCGACGATCACATCGCCACAATTCGAATTACTTTCACCGTCTCCGACACCAAGCAGCTTGGCCAGCTTTTGACTACCTTGCGCAACACCGAAGGAGTATTCGACGTCTACCGCGTCAATTCCTAATGCCAACGCGTAACGTGGACAACCGTGGATAGGCTGCTTGCTGAACTGACCATCGAACCCTGGCGGATACCCGTCGTCGTCATCTCCGCCACGGGTATCTACCTGGGCTTCATGGTGTTGGTGAAGCTCTTCGGCTCCCGGGTGCTGACGTCGATGACTGCTTCCGACGCCGTCGTCGTCATCATGTTTGGTGCCGTCGGTGGGCGCGTCATCCTTGGGCACCCTCCGACCCTCGCCGCCGGTCTCATCGGTCTGCTGACACTGATGCTTCTCGAAGCCGCCTTCGGTACCCTCCGCCGCTACACCGGCTGGGGCAAAATGATCAACCGTCAAGCCGTCCTCATCGTTGCCCACGGCGAACTGCAACCCGACCTCATGCGCCAAGCCCACGTCAGCCGAACAGACGTCTACACAGCCGTGCGTCGAGCTGGATTGGGATCCTTGGACCAAGTTCAGGCCATGTTCCTTGAACCGACCGGCACCCTGTCCCTCATTCAAACCGGCCAGAGTATTCAGCCAGAAATTCTCCGCAGTGTCCAGGGTGCCGAGCGGTTGGTGGCTGGGGACTAGTTCTGCCGATATGGCTTGTTAGAACGGTGGTGGCTCGGGTTCCGGTGGGGGACCGGCCTTTTCTGCTTTGGACTGGGCTCTGATCCTCGCCCTACGTTTCTCAATTCGTTGAGTTACCGTCTGCATCCATCGCCGCTCGCTATCTGCCAGCGGCCCATTAGCCTCAGCCTCGGCCCAAGTTCCGTCTTCGAAAAGGAAGAACTTGTGTCGGGTGTGCGAGTCCATGACGTACGTCATCCGACGATCGGTCTTCATCGTATGGTGCTTCACACACAGCGGAGCAAGGTTAGCCGCAGTGGTGGGACCGCCCTCCGCGAAGTTAATCCTGTGATCCATCTGCGCGTGGTGTGCAGGACTACTGCATCCGCCCATCGCACACGTCCCCTCCAATCCGACAACCATGGAGCGGATATCCGGCGGCGTGGCATACGCGGAAGAGACCTTGTCCCTGATGGCATCGATATCAACCTGTTTGGTACCCCGCTCGAGCAGCTGTCTTGTGGCCGTCGCGCTGAGATACCCTATCCCGGATACCCACCCTGGAGCCTGTGGGATATCGCTGGCCTTGAAGAGATTGATGGTGACATTTGTTGTGCCTTCTCCCTTGAGCAATGCGATCATCGCCTCGGTCTGGCTGACGCCATGAGTCTGGGCGTACTTCCTCACTCTGAGCTCAATCTCGTGGGCGCTGACGGCATCAAGATCTGCCCTGATCACGCCCCTATCCTCGTAGTAACTAACGCCGAAGCTATCGGTTGGAGATGGGGCCGGATCGTTCTCACTGATCGACTCATCCAACATAGTGATGATTGCGTTGAGACGGTTCTTGATCTTGCCCGCGGAAGGGAGGATCTGGTTTGGTCGGGACGGCATGAGAAACTCTGTTAGCGCCGAGTCAATGAAGCCCAAGTGCTCGTCGACCGAGATGTCTGCCTTGCACAAGACACTGTCGATGGCCTTCAACCGCTCCAGATCGAGGTGAAACCAGCATTGCTGGAGGTCATGTAGTTGCGGAAGTTCTCTTAGCCGATAATGAGCGTTAATCGCGGACATGAGGTACTGATCTCCCCGGCCTAATAGCTTGCGTAGACGGGCGAGAACAATCTCAATATCCTCATCATCACTGGGGAGCGCGGACTGCCACAAGAAGTAATCTTCGCGCCGCATTCGCGTGCCCAGGATCGAGATCGGATCATGGATCGAACTGACTGCGAAGTAATTGATTGGATCGAGCATCCGGTGGCGCTCATACTTGAGCAAGCTCTCGTGAAGATCCATGATTCCCCCTCCCAAAAATCGTTCTGATGTTCTAATGATAGAACACATAGTCGATGTGCGCAATGATTGGGCGAAAAAACTTTCGAAGGATTGCGTGGGTGTGCACACATGCAAAAAGCCGCCTCCCCGAATGGGGAGGCGGCTGAAGCTTAGCTGGTAGCTACTGCTACTGCGTGACTACTTGATGAACTTCTGCACGAAGGCGAAGCCAGCAGACAGGGCGCCGATGATGGCGGTGAAGAGGCCGATCCAGGCCTTCCACTGATCGGCACTAGCCTTGTCGAAAGAAGAGCCATTGGTCTCGCCACCAGTCGTGTCATCGCCACCGGTCGTGTCATCGCCACCGGTCGTCTCCTTCGAGTTTGAAGAGAGGGCGGGAAGGGATGAGTCACTCGCGGCGAAGGCCGGAGCGGACATGCCGGAGGTGGTCAGGGCGAGGGCGGTAGCAGCGGCAACCAGGGCCTTGCGAGAAGTAAGCTTCATGAATTTTTCCTTCGGGAAAGGTAGTACTCGGACGGTTGAACTTTAACGTGCCACCTGCAAGTTTGCAACAGTTTGATATCAACCATTGGATTGGCTGTGGGTATATGCAGGTCACAGCCCTTCTGCTGTGACCTGTGCTACAAAAAACCCTTCATAACTCGATATCGAGAAAGATTGGTTACACCATTGCGGGGGTAATCGCTTATGTTTTTGCCGGGACAACTATCCGACGTTGGCGGAGGTGATGCGAACTTCCTCTGCGGGGGCTCCGTCAGCTGCACCATTGGCGACGCCGACTCCGGCGATGTCGTCGAGAACCTTGAGGCCGCTTTCGGAGATCTGGCCGAAGTAGGTGTAGTCGGGGGCCAGTGGGGAGTCGAGGTAGTTAAGGAAGAACTGAGAGCCGTTGGTTCCGGCGCCGGCGTTGGCCATGGCGATGGAGCCGCGGGGGTAGATCACCGGGGAGGTGGCTGCGCCGTCGACTTCGTCGGTGGGGTATTCGTTGGCGAATTGGAAGCCGGGGCCACCAGCGCCGGTGCCGGAGGGATCGCCGCACTGGAGGACGTGGATGCCGGAGGTGGTGAGGCGGTGGCAGACGGTGTCGTTGTAGTAGCCCTGTTCAACGAGGTGCTCGACGGCGTTCACGGTGCACGGGGAGACGGTGCGGTCGAGTTCCATGCCGATGTCGCCCTTGTTGGTGGCCAAGGTGATGTTGACGGTGCCCGTGGCGGGGACGTTCTCGGTCGCGGGGGTGCTCACCTCGCGAGAGGCATCACCGGCTGGTTCGTAGGCGCAGGTCACGGTGTCCGCCAGGGGAGTGGTGCGCACCATGGCGAGGGGTTCCATTTCGGGAGCCTCGGCGGTGGTAGGGGCGGTGGACTCGGAGGCGGTGACCTCTTCATCGTCGCTTTGGGTGGCTAGGTACCAAATGCCACCAACCAGGGCGAGGATGACGGCGGCTGCCGCCAGGCTTACTTTAAGAGGCTTGGATTTTTCAGCGCGGTCACGCGATTTGATTTCGCGGTCGAGCTTGGCGAGGGCTTCCTCGCCGCGATTCTGATTAGTCACCGTAGAAACTTCCTCTGGTTGGTCGACGAAAAGGTCTTGAGGCGTCAGTCTAGCGCCCGTGGCACGAGACCCAGAACACCTCTACTCTTGTGGCATGGCTAACGTAACTTTCCAAAACTCTGAGACCTCGACATCCGGCAACCTCCCGCAGGTCGGCGATCAGCTGCCTGCTTTCGATCTGGTCGGCTCCTCCCTTAACGAAGTCACCAATGGTGATTTTGCGGGAAAGCGCCTTGTTCTCAATATCTTCCCGTCGATTGATACCGGCGTGTGTGCGCAGTCGGTCCGCGAGTTCAACAAGCTCGCGGCGTCCCTGGACAACACCGTCGTGCTTGGGGTGTCGCAGGATTTGCCTTTCGCGCACGGCCGTTTCTGTGCCGCCGAAGGTATCGACAATGTCGTCACCGCTTCCGCCTTCCGTTCCTCTTTTGGCGAGGACTTTGGTCTGACGCTGGAGGGTTCGCCGCTTAAGGGCTTGCTGGCCCGCGCCGTCATCATCGCAGATGAGAATGGCAACGTCATCTACACCCAGCTCGTCGATGAAATCACCGATGAGCCGGATTACGACGCCGCTGTCGCCGCTCTGGCCTAAGCACTAGAATCCGGGAGCATGCAGCTTCTCGGATTCGCCGGTGGTCCCTACCAGACCAATACTTACCTCCTTGCGGACGAGACGTCCGCCGTGGTCATTGACCCGGGCATGCACACCCATGACCGGGTCATTGATCTGCTCGAGGAGCATGGGGTGGACCTCGAGGCCATCGTGCTCACCCACGGACACATCGATCACACCCGCGATGCGGGTGATCTGGCCAAACGCTTCACCGTTCCCGTTTATATCCATTCGGAGGATGCCTTCATGTTGGAGGCGGGTGAAGGGGTGTCACCGCAGTCACAGGTGCTTTTCGACGCCGCGCATATGACCCCCATCGCCGACTTGCGGATGCTGCGGGACGGGCAGACGTTGACCCTCGCGGGCGTCGATACGCAGGTTCTGCACGCTCCCGGGCATTCGCCCGGCAGCGTGCTCATCGTGGCTGACGCCTTTGCCTTCACCGGGGATGTCCTGTTTCAGGGTTCCATTGGGCGTACCGACCTGCCGCATTCGGATCCAGCGGCGATGGACGCGAGCCTTGCCGGGCCGGTGTGGGGGTTGGCGGATCGGCTGCAGCTGCTGCCGGGGCATGGTCCGTTGACGTCGATGCGCGCGGAGCGCACGAGCAACCCCTTCCTCCGTGGTATCGGGTAGCGGCAGGTACTCTTAAACCTCGTGAGCGAGAAAAAGGCAGCTAAGTTCCAGGCCCTGTCCGCGCCGAAGGGCGTTCCGGACTATGTTCCTCCGGCATCCCCGGTGTTCCAATTCGTGCGCGATACCCTCGTGCACCAGGCGCACCTGGCGGGTTTCCAGCACATTGAGCTGCCGATCTTCGAGGACACTGCGCTGTTCGCGCGCGGTGTTGGCGAGTCCACCGATGTGGTGAGCAAGGAGATGTACTCCTTTGCCGACCGCGGCGAGCGTTCCGTCACTCTCCGTCCGGAGGGCACCGCGGGTGTCATGCGCGCGGTCATCGAGCACAATCTCGATCGCGGCCAGCTGCCCGTCAAACTGAACTACGCGGGACCGTTCTTCCGTTATGAGCGCCCCCAGGCCGGACGCTACCGCCAATTGCAGCAGGTCGGTGTCGAAGCGATTGGTATCGATGACCCCGCCCTCGACGCCGAGGTCGTAGCCCTGGCTGATCGTTCCTTCCGTGCCCTCGGACTGCGGGAATTCCGCCTGGAGCTGACCAGCCTGGGCGATAGCACCTGCCGCCCGGCCTACCGCCAGAAGCTGCAGGAATTCCTGTACACGCTGCCGCTGGATGAGGAGACTCGCCACCGCGCGGAGATCAACCCCTTGCGGGTGCTTGATGATAAGCGCGCGGAGGTCCAGGAGATGACCGCCGATGCTCCCCTTATGCTCGACCACCTTTCGAAGGAGTCGCGCGAGCACTTCGAGGTGGTCACGGGCCTGCTCGACGACATGGCGGTGCCCTATGTCATCAACCCGCGCATGGTCCGCGGGCTGGACTACTACACAAAGACATGTTTCGAGTTCGTCCACGATGGCCTCGGTGCGCAGTCCGGAATCGGCGGCGGCGGGCGCTACGACGGCCTCATGGCGCAGCTGGGTGGCCAGGACCTGTCCGGCATTGGCTACGGCCTCGGCGTTGATCGCGCGATCCTGGCATTGGCGGCCGAAGGCATTGAGGTGGAAGGTTCCCAGCGCCGTGTCGATGTCTACGGCGTGGCGCTAGGAGCGGAAGCTAAGCAGCGGATGGCGGTGCTGATCAACCAGCTGCGTGCCGCCGGAATTTCCGCCGACATGGCCTATGGTGACCGTGGACTCAAGGGGGCCATGAAGGGCGCGGACCGGGCCGGAGCTCGCTTCGCCCTTGTGCTCGGTGAATCCGAGCTTGCCGCCGGGGAGGTCCAACTCAAGGATCTCGGCGCGCACGCCCAAGACGGCATTTCTCTGGAAGGGGCCGTCGAGGAAATCGCTCGCCGTTTGAGCTAGCACTCCGTGATGTTCACGGGCAGGCCGAGTGTTACTGCGAGGCCGCCCGTGGACGTTTCTTTGTATTTGGTCATCATGTCGCGGCCAGTCTCCGCCATGGTGGCCACGACCTCGTCCAAGGTGACCCGGTTGGTGCCATTGCCCAGTCGGGCCAAGCGAGCGGCGTTGATGGACTTGACCGCGCCGATGGCATTGCGTTCGATGCAGGGGATCTGCACCAGTCCGCCGACGGGGTCGCACGTCAGACCGAGGTTGTGTTCGAGGGCGATCTCGGCGGCGTTTTCGATTTGAGCGGCTGATCCGCCAAGGATGGCGCAGAGTCCGGCCGCCGCCATCGCCGACGCCGAACCGACCTCACCTTGGCAACCCACCTCCGCGCCCGAGATGGAGGCGTTTTCCTTGATGATGATCCCGATCGCCCCGGCAACGAGGAGAAACTCGCGGGCCTGCGTGGCGGTGAATTCGCCGAGGAAGTCGCGCGCGTAGTGCATCACCGCGGGGATGATACCGGCGGCCCCGTTGGTGGGGGCCGTAACTATGCGCCCGCCCGCAGCGTTTTCCTCGTTGACCGCGAGGGCGTAGAGGTTGACCCATTCGATGGCGCCAAGGCCGCCGCCGTAATGTCCGTCGGTTTGGTCGAGCAGTTGGGCGTAGAGGCCCGGGGCGCGCCGCACGACGCCGAGGCCGCCGGGCAGCATTCCTGGCGTGGAGATCCCGGCGGTGACGCATTGGCGCATGATCATCCACACGTTGTCTAGGTGGTCATTCATGCTTCCGCAGGGACGTAGTGCCGTCTCATTGCGTTCCATAAGTTGGGCAATGGAGAGGTTCTCCCGGGCGCAGTGGGCGAGCAGCTCGGCGCCGCTCGAAAAGGGGAAGGGTATGTCGCTGGCGTCTGGGGCTGCGGTGGCCGCACCGGATGGCAGGGCGGTGAAGGCGCGGGCGTCGAACTCGGCTTGGGAAAGAATGAAGCCGCCGCCGACGGAGAAGTACCGGTCGCCGTTGAAGGAGAGGCAGTTGGGGTGCTCGCCGACGGGGACGGGGTCGAAGCTCAACTGGTAGGTGCTTGACTCATTGATCCGGCCCGCGGCAGGAATGGCGGTGCCGAGCGGAGGCTCCACATCAGCCGGAACAGTCGTGGGTGTCCAGCCTGCCAGTCCGAGTAGGACGGCCCGGTCGGTGCCATGACCAGCGCCGGTGGCGGCCAGGGAGCCGTAGAGAATGATGTCCACGTGATCGGGGAGGCCGCCTTGTTCCTCCACCCAGGCGACGGCGGCCCGCATGGGGCCGACCGTGTGGGAGGAGGAGGGGCCAATACCGATGCTGAACAGATCCACGACACTGAGCGTCATGTGTCCTAGCTTACAAACAGCAGAGGCTAGACGCCGTCGTGCCCCTTGAGCAGGGAAGCGAAGCTGGGCACGTTCTCGTCGGGCGAGACGCCGGTGCGGCGGGCGGTCACTCCACCGACGCTGGCGGTGTTGACGATCTGGTCGGCGAGTTCCCCGGCGGCGCGGCTAATGCGGGAGTCTAGACCCTGGCCTTCTTCCGAGCCGAAGTCGTCGGTAGCGACGAACACGCCGGTCGGCACGACGAAGGCTCTCATGTAGGTCATCAGAGGTCTAAGCGCGTAGTCCAGCACCAACTGGTGGCGGGAGGAGCCGGCGGTAGCCGCGATGATGACAGGCATGCCATTGAGGGAATCCTGGTCGAGCACGTCGAAGAAGGTCTTGAAAAAGCCGGAATAGCTGGCCTTAAACACCGGGGTGACTACCACGAGCCCGTCGGAGGCGGAGACCTTGGTCTTGACCTCGTCGAGCTCCGGGGTGGATATGCCGGTGCTCAAGGACTTGCCCAGGTCGTTGACCAGGTCGCGCAGCTCTATGACCTCGACGTTGAGCGATTCTCCGCGGGCGGAGACCGCGGCGGTGACCGCCGCGGAGATGGAGTCGGCGACTTGGCGGGTCGACGACGGCGTCGATAAGCCAGCGGTGATGACGGAGAGCGTGCGCATTATGCTTCCTCTTCTGCAGAGTCCTCCACCGGGCGGACCTTAAAGTGGGGGGAATCTGGATTGGCCTTCAGCGAGGCGTGGGTCGGGGGGTTGGACGGGACATGCTCGGGGCGGCGGGTCTCCATGCGGCGGCGCAGCTCCGGAACAACCTCGGTGCCAAGGAGTTCAATCTGCTCCAGGACCATCTCCAGGGGCAGTCCGGCATGGTCGACGAGGAACAGCTGGCGCTGGTAGTCGCCCACCCAATCGGCGAACTGCATGGTGCGGTCGATGACCTGCTCGGCGGTACCGACGGTTAACGGGGTCATGGCTTCGAACTCCTCGAGGGACGGGCCATGGCCGTACACCGGGGCGTTATCGAAATAGGGTCGGAACTTCTTCTTGGCGTCTGCTTCGGTGTCGCCGATGAAGATCTGGCCGCCGAGGCCAACGATAGCCTGGTCCGCCTGGCCGTGGCCGTAGTGCTCAAAGCGGCGGCGGTACAGGTTCACCATCTTGGCGGTGTGCTCTTTGTTCCAGAAGATGTTGTTGTGGAAGAAGCCGTCGCCGTAGAAAGCGGCCTGTTCGGCGATCTCCGTGGAGCGGATCGAGCCGTGCCAGACGAACGGAGGCACGCCGTCGAGCGGGGCCGGGGTGGAGGTGTAGCCCTGGAGCGGGGTGCGGAACTGGCCCTGCCAGTTGACTACTGGCTCGCGCCACAGGCGGCGCAGGAGGTGGTAGTTTTCCACGGCCAGTGGGATGCCCTGCCGAATGTCCTTGCCAAACCAGGGGTAGACCGGGCCGGTGTTGCCACGGCCCATCATGAGGTCGACGCGCCCGCCGGCCAGGTGCTGGAGGAAGGCGTAGTCCTCGGCGATCTTGACCGGGTCGTTGGTGGTGATCAGCGTCGTGGAGGTAGACAGCAGCAGGTTCTTGGTCTGCGCAGCGATGTAGGCCAGGTGCGTCGTCGGGGAGGACGGCACGAAGGGCGGGTTGTGGTGTTCGCCGGTGGCGAAAACGTCGAGCCCGACTTCCTCGGCCTTGAGGGCGATTTGGGTCATGGCCTCGATGCGCTCACCCTCGGTGGGCTTAGTGCCATTGGTGGGGTCGGCGGTGACGTCACCGATGCTGAAGATGCCGAATTGCATGTCATGCTCCTTAGTCTGATCTATATGTCATGTCAACAACTGTTCTTCTGATCTATTCCCCATTCGCCGCATCCAGTAATAACGCGAGGTCAGCGCCACCAATGATGCGTAAGGGGCGCTGATGAGCCTTCCCATGTTCGGTGATCAGCGCAGCGCGAGGGAGCGTACCGTCCTTCGTCGGAGTGGTCAGGGCGTCGCAAGCCTCCTGCGCTGTGACCGACCGGGGGAGAAATACCGCTCGATCACTACCTTCAGCAAAACGCAGAACCTCCGCGACCGTGCGCGCGTCGAGATGTTCGTTGTCGTCCAAGTCCGCCGCCACCCACCGGGCGATTGTGTTCGTGGTCAACAAATCAACGTAACGCTGCTGCTCGTAGATCGGGAACTGGCTGATCGTCGTCGCCCGCACCACGCGCAGCACCTGCCGGATGTCATCGCCCGGAGCGAAAACCTGGACCTCATGGTGGCCGAGGACTCCCAGCGCAGTCGGCGGATCCCGCAGCACATCCCGAATGCGCTCAATCGCTGAGACGGTCTCTGGCAACGGCTCCGCGATGGGCCGAAAGTCATCGGTGTACTGGCCGTGACTAATCGCATTGCGCAGCTCCGCAAACTCCTTGAGGTCGTTCGCCTGTTGCTCCGATACCAGGTGTTGCCGCTTCGCCTGGTCCACCATCCACCGGAAGCTGTCGGATTTCTTGGCGTCCAGCACCTCTCGCAGGTGGGTCTCAATAGCATTGAAAGCAGCTAGAAACGCGATTGCCCGATTCTCAGTCACACCCTCAGACTAGACTGATCCACCATGATCAACCGCGCGGATTTGCAGCGACTCCTCTACGACAGCGACCAGCTCACCGCCTTGATCGCCCCGGCCCGCTCGCTTATCGACGCCCTCCGTACCCCACGTTTGCCCACCGTCACCGCCGCCGTCCGCTTCGACGACGGCACGGTCCTGCTCCCTCCGGGAGCAGTTTCCTGGCCAGCGGATTTCTACGCCACGGTGGAGCTGTCATCTTTGCCCGGGGCACGGGAAAGGCTGGAGGAGTTCGTCTTTCAGGCCTCGAACCTCGCCCCCATCCGGGCGGTCGCCCGCGACGCTGCCCCAGGTTTCTTCGGCCGACTGTTCAGTGCTGGTGGGAGGACCGCGACGGCGGAGGCAGCCGCGTCGGATCTCGCGCGTCGCGTGTCCGAGCTGTCGCTCTTGGCTGCCGATGTGCGGACCTACGTTGATATCGCCTCTGCCTCCGCTTCGCGGCAAGCCCGCGGAGTGGCGCTGTTTCCTGGTTCCCACGGCACCCCGGATCATCTCCTCGCCGCCGCACAGTCAGCTCTCGCCGGTGCCGTCGGCGCACCGGGGGAGTTCGCGCCCTACGATGCCTCCACCGCGCGACCCGTTCTCGCCGCCGCCCGCGCACTGCGCGATGACCCGAACTCAGAGCCCGCCATGCGCCGCGACGCCGAACGGCAGCTCGATGCCCTCACCGACGAGCGGGCACAGGTCCTCCTGGAGCAGTTGCCCGTCGAGGCGCTGAAAACGGCCACCGCCGAGCGCCTGCGATTCAGTGGCCTCGACCAGGTCCGCGTGTCCACGGTCGCCGATGTTCTCCGCGCACCTCTTGGTTTGCTTACCCAGGTCTCCGGAATCGGCGAGCAAACCGCCCGCCGGCTCAAGGCCGCCGCGGAATCCCTTCGCCGGGAAGCCGTGGACACCCACACAACGGGCATTGGTGATACCCCCACCGCGGCCGCGACTGCCCTGGTGCGGACCCTGGCCCGCTTTGACCAGATCAATGATCTCGATGAGGTGGAACGCGCCCGGCGACGCCGGATTCTCGGCCACGTCGACCACCTGGACGTACCAACGAGCCTGGAGCCCTGGACCGTGGTGGGCAGCGGGCCCGATTGGGAGCAGTTCCTCGACGACATCTCCTGGGCCCAGGCGCACCCGCAGATTCTCCAGCCCGCCCAACCGGTGAGCCTCAGCGGAGAGACGTGGGCCGATTACCTCGTGCGCCCGGCCCACTACCAAGCATTGTTGGCCACCTTGTTGGGACTCGAGGTGGAAGGCGGCGACGATCTCGCGGCTGACATCCTCACCCGCATTCGCTCCCTGAAACTCGACCAGACCCACCTCACCGATCTCCACTTGCGCGGCTACCAATCATTCGGCGCCCGCTTCGCCCTTGTGCAGGAGAAGGTTATCCTCGGCGATGAGATGGGCCTGGGTAAAACGGTGCAGGCGCTAGCGGTGGCGGCTCATCTCGGGGGCCGGACGCTGGTGGTGGCTCCGGCGTCGGTGATCACCAACTGGGTGCGCGAATCGCGCCGCTTCACCGACCTACCCGTCTACAAAGCCCACGGTGAGGGCAAGGACACCGCAGTCGGCGCCTGGGCCGAGTCCGGAGGTATCTGCGTGGTCACCTACGACGGCGCCCGGACCATGACCTTGCCGGCCCCGGACCTCATCGTTGTCGACGAGGCCCACATGATAAAAAACCCCGCCGCCGCCCGCACCCGCGCCTGCCGGACGCTCATCGACCAGGCTTCCCACGCCCTGCTCATGACGGGTACGCCGCTGGAGAACCGCGTCTCGGAATTCGCCACCCTCGTCGGCTACGTTGCCCCCGATCTCGTGGTGGCAGGCATGGAATCGCTCAGCGCCGAGGACTTCCGCGTCCGCGTCGCCCCCGCATACTTGCGGCGTAATCAAGCCGAAGTGCTTGATGAGCTCCCCGACAAACTCGACCAGCTCGACTGGGTCGACCTAACTTCTCAGGACCAAGCGCACTACGCCTCCGCCGTCCAGGCGGCGAATTTCATGGCCATGTGCCGCGCGCCAATGACCACCCCCGATGCCATACCCGCCAAGCTGGAACGCATCCTCGAGATCGTCGCAGAATCCGAGGAAGCGGGACGCAAGATCCTCATCTTCACGTACTTCCTCGACGTCCTCACCGTCCTCGAACAGGCGTTGGGTGAGCGCGTCGTGGGCACCGTTTCCGGGTCTGTCGCCCCCGCCGCGCGCCAAGAGCTTATCGACGCCCTCGGCACCTCCGCCCCCGGCTCCGTCCTCCTGGCACAGATCACCGCCGGAGGGACCGGCTTGAACATCCAGTCCGCGTCTGTGGTCATCCTCGTGGAGCCACAAGTCAAGCCCTCCATCGAGGCCCAGGCCATCGCCCGGGTCCACCGCATGGGCCAGACTTCTTCGGTGCTCGTTCACCGGCTCATCGCCGACGACACCGTCGACGAGCGGATGCTCGACATGCTGGCCGGGAAGAGCTCGCTGTTTGAGGCCTACGCGCGGCCGTCGGAAAGCGCCGCCGTCCCCGACGCCATCGATGTGACGGAGGGACAGCTGGCCACCGCGATCATCGCGGCCGAACGGGCGCGGCTTGGGTACTCCTAGCTGGAGTAGGCGTTGCGCCCGAGGGTGTCGCAGGACGCCATGGTGCCATTGTTGTAGCCGGCGAGGAAGGCTTCTTGGCGCTGCTCCGAGGAACCGTGGGTCCACACATCGGGGCGGACCTCGCCACCGGTGCGCTTCTGGATGTTGTCGTCGCCGACGGCCCTCGCAGTATCGATGGCAGTGGCCACCTGGTCGCGGGTAATGGGCTCGAGGGATGCGTTGTCGCCCTTGTCCGCTTGGGAGACCCAGATGCCGGCATAGCAATCGGCTTGGAGCTCGATCTTGACGGCATTGGAGTCGGCGCCCGGGTTGTTGTAGTTGCTCAAACCAAGGGTGCCTTCCAGCTGCTGGACGTGATGCCCGAACTCGTGGGCGACGATGTACATCTGCGCCAACGGAGAGTCAGAACCGCCGAGCTGGTTGAGCTGATTGAAGAAGGAGACATCGAAGTAGGCCGTCTGGTCGGCGGGGCAATAGAAGGGGCCCGTCGCCGAGGACGCCATGCCGCAGCCGGACTGGACGGAGTTCTGGAAGACCACGCGACCGGGGTCGGTGTACTGAATACCGGCCTGCTCCGGCAGCATCGTCTGCCACATCTGATCCACCGACTGGGCGGTGAAGTCCACGCGGCAATCGGCATACTTATTGCCGTCTTCGGGGGTATTACAGTGCTCCAGCTGGCTGGAGGTACCCGCGGGCAGCTGCTCCTGTTGGCCGCCGCCGAGAACTTGCCCAATGTCGCCGGGATTGCCGCCGAGAAGAAGAAAGAGGCCGACGAGGAGGAGCGAACCGATGCCGCCGCCGACTGCGATTTTTCCGCCACCGCCACCGGTTGTGGCGCGGCGGCCACCGGTGACATTGGCATCCTTACGGAATGTCATGTGGTTATCTTTACACACCTTGCCCAAGGTTGTGGGGGAGTGGAGTGGGGAAAATGGGCAAAAGGGTAGACTCCACCGGAGATAGGGCTGCCTTCGGCTGCCTGATGAAAGTGATCAACGAAATTGGAAGGACGTAGAACGAACGTGCTGCGCACTCACCTCGCGGGCGACCTCCGCAAAGAAACCGCTGGCCAGACTGTCACCCTCACTGGTTGGGTGGCCCGTCGCCGCGACCATGGAGGCGTGATCTTCATCGACCTGCGCGACCGCTCCGGACTGGCCCAGGTCGTCTTCCGTGAGTCCGACGTCGCCGAGCGCGCCCATGACCTGCGCTCGGAGTACTGCGTCCGCGTTACCGGCGTCGTGGAGCCCCGCCCGGAGGGGTCGGAAAACCCGAACCTCGCTTCCGGTGACATCGAGCTCAACGTCACCGAGCTGGAGGTTCTCAACGAGTCTGCTCCGCTACCTTTCCAGATCGATGACAGCTCCCAGTCCGGCGGCGAGGTCGGTGAAGAAGCGCGCCTGCGCTACCGCTACCTCGACCTACGTCGTCAGCGCCAAGCCCAGGCCCTGCGCCTGCGCTCGGCCGCGAACCGTGCAGCGCGGGAGGTTCTTGATGCGCACGACTTCGCAGAGATTGAAACCCCGACGCTGACCCGTTCCACCCCCGAGGGCGCCCGCGACTTCGTCGTGCCGGCGCGCCTCAAGCCGGGTAGCTTCTACGCCTTGCCGCAGTCCCCACAGCTGTTCAAGCAGCTGCTCATGGTCGCGGGCATGGAGCGTTATTACCAGATTGCTCGTTGCTACCGCGATGAGGATTTCCGCGCCGACCGCCAGCCGGAATTCACCCAGCTTGACGTCGAGATGAGCTTCGTCGACCAGGACGATGTTATTGCCCTGGCCGAGGAAATCCTCGTGTCCCTGTGGAAGCTCATCGGCTACGAGATCTCCACCCCGATCCCACGCATGACCTACGCCGAAGCTATGCGCCGATACGGCTCGGATAAGCCGGACCTGCGCTTTGATATCGAGATCACGGAGTGCACCGAGTTCTTTAAGGACACCTCCTTCCGCGTCTTCAAGAACGACTACGTCGGTGCTGTCGTCATGGAGGGCGGTGCCTCCCAGCCGCGACGCCAGCTCGATGCCTGGCAGGAGTGGGCCAAGCAGCGCGGCGCCAAAGGTCTCGCCTACATTCTCGTCGGTGAAGACGGAGAGTTGTCTGGCCCCGTGGCTAAAAACATCACCGAGGCCGAGCGCGCCGGTATTGCCGCCCACGTGGGAGCCAAGCCGGGCGACTGCATCTTCTTCGCTGCCGGGGAAACCAAGTCCTCCCGTGCACTCCTCGGTGCCGCTCGCGGCGAGATCGCCAACAAGCTAGGCCTGATCAAGGAGGGCGACTGGGCCTTCACCTGGGTCGTTGACGCCCCCATGTTTGAACCCGCAGCTGAGGCAACCGCTTCCGGTGACGTCGCCCTGGGCCACTCCAAGTGGACCGCCGTGCACCACGCCTTCACCTCCCCGAAGCCGGAGTGGCTCGACAGCTTTGATAGCAACCCGGGCGAGGCCACCGCCTACGCCTACGACATCGTGTGCAACGGCAACGAGATCGGCGGCGGCTCCATCCGTATCCACCAGCGTGCTGTTCAGGAGCGCGTATTCGAGGTCATGGGTATTTCCAACGAGGAAGCTCAGGAAAAGTTCGGCTTCCTGCTCGACGCCTTCGCCTTCGGCGCCCCGCCTCACGGCGGCATCGCTTTTGGCTGGGACCGCATCGTCTCCCTGCTCGGCGGCTTCGACTCCATTCGCGACGTCATTGCCTTCCCGAAGTCGGGCGGCGGAGTTGACCCGCTGACCGAGGCCCCGGCCCCGATTTCTGCGCAGCAGCGCAAGGAAACCGGTATCGACGCTAAGCCTGCCAAGCCCGAATAAGGATCACTCTGAGGGACCATGAACTTGCTCAACCAGGACGCTATCGTCGCCGTCGCCCAGGACACCCTGTCCCAGCGCTTCGGTGGAAATCAGCTGTTGTCGGATGTCACACAGCTCAGCGGCTCTGGCAACGCCTTGGTCCTTCGCGCTCGGGTAGCGCCCTCGCCGTTCCTGCAGCAACGATCGGTGATTTTGAAGTACTCCCCGCACTCCGGGGACGCGCTCAATGATGCCGCTCTCATTCGGGAGATCGTCTCCTACCAATTCACCACGTCGTTGAGTGAATCCGTTCGCCCCGGTCCGGTCCTGCTGGCCTACGACGTGGACCAGCGGATCATCGTCCTCAGTGACTCCGGTGACGGGGACACGTTCGCCGATCTGCTCCAGACAGAGGATGCGGAACGTCGAGTGCACATCCTGCGGAATCTCGGTACCGCGCTGGGACGCATGCACGCTGGTACCGCCGAGCATGAACAAGATTTTGACATCTTGCTTTCGCGGATGCTGCGCACTCACTCCGGTTCGCAGGAGATTCAACAGCTGCGGAGCGTGGCCTTCGGTCAGGCGATCCAGGTGGGAGAGGAGCTATTACGTAGCGCCGGATTCGAGATCCCGGAACTGGTCAGCGAGTTTTCCACTGAGGCGCGCCACCGCCTCAAAGTAGCGCGGCATCGCGCGTTTTCGCCCTTCGATTTGTCCCCAGACAACATCATCGTGGCGAACAAGACCCACTTCCTGGACTACGAGTGGGCGGGCTTCCGCGACGTCAGTTTTGACCTGGCGTGCGTCATTGCCGGATTCCCGCAGTTCATCTTCACCCATCCGATCACCGACGACGAAGCCGATGTCTTCGTCGATTCCTGGGTGCACGAGGTCGGCGCCTTGTGGCCGAACTTCACCGATGAAGATAACCTCCACAAGCGAATCACCGGCGCGTTGTTGGGCTGGGCGCTGTCAAGCGTGGCGCTCATGCACTTCGGTTCGCTCTCGGAGGCCGTTCATACCTTGCACGAGGAGGGCGATGATTTCGATCCCACCCGAGTCGCGGCGGATACCCGCCTGCTGCGGCCTGCGGATCACGGTCCCTTCACCCGAGAAGAGATCATCTTCCGCCGGGATATGTATGAGACCTTTGAAGCCCTGGCTCGGTACTCGGCCCGTGGCGCCGACCCTTCTTTTGGCGTGATCGCGAAGTTTGCCAAGGAACTCGCCGATCGCCTGGCTGAGCCCCGCTTGCAGGCCTATTAATCGTGGCTCAGGACGCGCTGTTCGGTCAGGAACCCAGCGGGGTAGAAGGGGCCAACTTCTTCCACGCCGGGGATCATTCGCCGCTGGCGGCGCGCATGCGGCCGCGCACCCTGGACGAGGTCGTCGGCCAGGAGCACCTCCTCGGTGAGGGCCGCCCCCTGCGACGCCTCGTTGAGGGCTCCGGGCACGCCTCGGTCATCCTCTACGGCCCGCCTGGCACCGGTAAGACGACCATCGCGTCGCTCGTATCCACTGCCACCGACCGGAACTTCGTGGGCCTATCTGCGCTCAACTCCGGAGTCAAGGAAGTCCGCGAGGTCATCACCAAAGCCCGCCGAGACTTAGTGCACGGGGAACGCACCGTCCTGTTCATCGACGAGGTGCATCGCTTCTCCAAGACCCAGCAGGATGCGTTGCTGTCGGCAGTGGAAAACCGCACTGTCTTGCTGGTGGCCGCGACGACGGAAAATCCGTCGTTTTCCGTAGTCGCGCCGCTGCTGTCGCGTTCGTTGTTGCTGCAGCTCAACCCGCTTGACGACGCCGCCGTGGCCGACGTCATCACCCGCGCCATCAACGACGAGCGCGGTCTGGGCGGCCGCGTCACCATCGACGAGAAGGCACTCGAACAGCTGGTGTTGTTGGCGGGCGGCGACGCCCGCCGGGCCCTGACCTACCTGGAGGCGGCCGCGGAGGCGGTGGCCGACGGGGCGTCGATAGGCGTCGACGTGATCAAAGACAACGTCAATCGGGCGGTGGTGCGCTACGACCGCGACGGCGACCAGCATTATGACGTCATCAGCGCGTTCATCAAGTCGCTGCGGGGATCGGATGTCGATGCCGCACTGCACTACCTGGCTCGGATGCTCGAGGCGGGCGAGGACCCACGCTTCGTGGCCCGACGACTCGTCATCCTCGCCTCCGAGGACATCGGCATGGCCGATCCCACTGCCTTACAAACAGCCGTTGCCGCCGCGCAGGCGGTCCAACTCATCGGCATGCCGGAAGCACAACTGACGTTGGCTCAAGCGGTGGTGCATCTGGCAACTGCCCCGAAATCGAATGCCGTCTATGAGGCGATCAGTTCCGCCCAGGCGGATGTGCGGGCGGGCAAGATCGGGCACGTGCCTTCCCACCTGCGAGATGGCCACTACGAAGGTGCGAAAAAGCTGGGACATGCGGTGGGCTACGTCTATCCCCACGATGATCCGCGCGGCGTCGTCAAGCAGCAGTATCTGCCGGATGAGCTGGTAGAAGCCATGTACTACCGGCCGAAGGAGCACGGTTCGGAGAAGAGGATCGCCGATTACATCGGTAGGCTGCGGAGGATCGTGCGAGGCCGAGAGTAGGGCCTTATGAAAAGGGGGTAAGGTAGGACGCTGTTATAGCACCACCAGCGATACCTTTGAAAGGACCCCCTGACGTGCAGACTCATGAGATCCGGGAGCGTTTCACCCAACACTTCGTCGACGCTGGCCACGAGGCCGTCCCGAGCGCGTCGCTCATCTTGGAGGATCCGGACCTTCTGTTCGTCAACGCGGGCATGGTGCCCTTCAAGCCTTACTTCCTTGGCCAGCAGAATCCGCCGTTCCCCAACGGCACCGCTACCTCGATCCAGAAGTGCGTGCGCACCCTCGACATCGACGAGGTGGGCATCACCACCCGCCACAACACCTTCTTCCAGATGGCCGGTAACTTCTCCTTCGGCCAGTACTTCAAGGAAGGTGCCATCACGCACGCCTGGGAGCTGCTGACCAACCCCCTGTCTGAGGGCGGTTATGGGCTCGACCCGGAACGACTGTGGGTCACCGTCTACCTCGACGACGATGAGGCCGCCGAGATCTGGGAGAAGAAGATCGGCGTGCCCGCCGAGCGCATCCAGCGCCTTGGTATGGCCGACAACTACTGGTCGATGGGCGTGCCCGGGCCGTGTGGCCCGTGCTCGGAGATCTACTACGACCGCGGCCCCGAGCACGGGAAGGAAGGCGGCCCGGCCGCCGACGACACCCGCTACCTAGAGATCTGGAACCTCGTCTTCATGGAGAAGATCCGCGGCGAGGGTACCGGCAAGGATTCCTTCGAGATTCTCGGTGATCTGCCGAAGAAGAACATCGACACGGGCCTGGGCGTCGAGCGCGTCGCCCTGCTGCTCCAGGACGTGGAGAACGTCTACGAGACCGATCTGCTGCGCCCGGTAATCGACGTCGCTGAGGAGATCACCGGCGCCAAATACCAGGGCGACGGCCCCGATGCCATCCGCTTCCGAGTCATCGCTGACCACTCGCGCACCGGCATGATGCTCATCCTCGACGGCGTGACCCCCTCCAACGAGGGCCGCGGCTACATCCTCCGTCGCCTCCTGCGTCGCATCGTCCGCTCGGCCCGCCTGCTCGGTGCCACCGGGGAGACCCTCGAGCGTTTCATGAACACCATCATGGACACGATGACCCCGTCCTACCCGGAGATTGCCGACAACCGCGACCGCATCGTGCGCACCGCCGTCGCCGAGGAAAAGGCCTTCCTCAAGACCTTGGAGTCCGGAACCCAGCGTTTCGACGAAGCAGCCTCCCGACTCGTCGAGTCGGGGACGAAGCTGTTCTCCGGCGAGGATGCTTTCTCGTTGCACGACACCTACGGCTTCCCGATCGACCTGACGCTGGAGATGGCCGCCGAGGCTGGCCTCGAGGTCGACGTGGCCGGCTTTGAGGCCGCCATGAGCGAGCAGCGGGCCCGTGCCAAGGCCGATAACCGCGCCAAGAAGCACGGCAACGCTGACCTGTCCGTGTACCGCGAATGGGTGGACAACAACCCGACCGAGTTCGTCGGGTTCTCCGAGCTGACCGCTGATGCCAAGGTGCTGGGTCTGGTCATCAATGGCCAGTCGGTCACGCACGCCACCCAGGGCGACGAGGTCGAGGTTATCCTCGACGTCTCCCCGCTGTACGCCGAGTCCGGTGGACAAACGGCCGACCGCGGCCGCCTCGTCGCCGGTGACACGATCCTGGAGGTCAATGACGTCCAGAAGATCGGCAAGAAGCTGTGGGTGCACAAGGCCACCGTCACCTCCGGCGGAATCGACCTCGGTCAGGCCGTGCGCGCCGAGGTGGATCCGCAGTGGCGCCACGGCGCCCGCCAGGCCCACACCGGCACGCACCTCATCCACGCTGCCCTGCGCCAGGTGCTCGGCCCCACCGCCGTCCAGGCTGGCTCGCTCAACCGACCCGGCTACCTCCGCTTCGACTTCAACTACACCGAGCAGCTCACCCCGTCGCAGCTCAGCGAGATCGCCACGATTACCAACCAGGCCGTGGACGCCGACTTGGCCGTCAACACCATCGAAACCTCGCTGGAGGAGGCCAAGAAGATGGGGGCCATGGCTCTATTCGGGGAGAACTACGGCTCGGAGGTTCGTGTCGTCGAAATCGGTGGGCCCTTCTCCATCGAGCTGTGCGGTGGTACTCACACCGAGCACACCTCGCAGATCGGCCCGGTCGCCGTGCTGGGCGAGTCCTCGGTGGGTTCCGGTGCCCGCCGCATCGAGGCCTACTCCGGTCTGGATTCCTTCCGCTACTTCTCTAAGGAAGCCGCGCTGGCCAACGGCCTCGCTGCCTCCCTCAAGGCTCCGACGGAGGAGCTCCCGGAGCGAGTCTCTCAGCTGACCGAAAAGCTCAAGGCCGCCGAAAAGCAGATCGCCGACCTCAACCGCCAGCAGCTGGCCTCCCGCACCGGGGAACTGGTGTCACAGGCTGAGACCGTCGGCAAGGTGACGGTGCTCCTGCAGCGCCTGCCCGACGGTGTTTCCGGTGGCGACCTGCGATCCATCGCCACGGATCTGCGCGGCCGCCTCTCCGGAAAGCCGGCCGTCATCGTCCTGGCCTCCGCCGATGGTGACAAGCTGCCGTTCATCGTTGGTGCTACCCAGGATGCCCTCGACCTAGGAGTCGAGTCCGGCGAGTTGGTCAAGCTGCTGTCCAGCTACGTCGACGGTCGCGGTGGCGGAAAGCCCGACATGGCTCAAGGCTCTGGCACGGACGTTGCGGGCCTCGACGTCGGATTTAATGCCGTGCGCGAAGAACTGGGGCGCTTGTAGGATCTGTAAGATCAGGCAAAGATCACGGATTGGTCACGAGACACGCCGGAGGTGTACCTCGCCAGGGCGAGTCTCGGGGCTACCGTGAACATGTGCCCGCGCCGTTGTCGACGAAAGGTCTCTGCCTGCTATGAAGGTCACTCCTGACACCCCGGGGCCGGATGACCCCGGGGAGGGTCGCCGAATCGGGCTCGACGTGGGCACGGTACGCATCGGCGTAGCAGTGTCCGACCGAGCTGCCGTGTTGGCCACTCCAGTGGAGACCGTCGCGCGGGAGACCGGGTTCAAGGACCGCGACAAGGGTGATATTGACCGATTGGTTGGCCTCATTGAGGAATACGGTGCCGTAGAGGTAGTCGTGGGATTGCCCCGCGACCTCAAAGGCTATGGCTCGGCGAGTGTCAAGCACGCCAAGGAAATCGCCTTTCGGATTAAACGTCGCCTACCAAATGTCCCCGTACGCATGGCCGATGAACGCCTCACTACCGTCGCCGCCACGGCAGCCCTGCGTGCCTCGGGAGTATCGGAAAAAGCCGGTCGAAAGGTGATCGATCAGGCTGCGGCCGTCGAGATCCTGCAGTCCTGGCTCGATGCCCGCGCCGCCACCTTTACCCAGGAGACTTCATGAGCAACAGCATTCCCGTCCGAGGCCAGGGAGGCCGTCGCATGGATCCCAAGTACGTCAAACGCCGCCAGCGAGGGGCGGCCGTGCTCATCGCCTCGCTCATTCTTATCATCGGAGCCGTGGTGTACATCGGTGTCCAGTTCTCCGGCGGATCCGGCGGCAAGCGCGATTTCGAGGGCACTGGCAATGGGACCTACCAATTGGTGGAGATCCCTGAAGGTTCGGCTGTGTCCCTGCTGGGGCCAGAGTTGGAAGAACGCGGCATCGTTAAATCGGATGGTGCCTTCCAAACCGCTGCTGCCAACAATCCCAACGCCGGCAGTATCCAGCCTGGGTTCTACCGCCTGCAGGAGGAAATGAGCGCCGCTTCGGCGGTGCAGGCGCTGCTCGACCCTGCCAACCAAGTTGAGATGCTGGACATTCACGGCGGCTCGACTCTGCTTGACGTCCGTGTCATCGCGGGGCAGACCCGCCAGGGTATCTACAGCCAGATTTCTAGCGTGACCTGCACCGAGGGCTCCACCAACTGCATCTCGGCCGCGGACCTCCAAAAGGCGGGTGCCACCGCCAGCCTGGACACTTTAGGAGTCCCTGATTGGGCCCGCGACGCCGTCACTGCCCGCGGCAATGATCCCAAGCGCCTCGAAGGCCTCATCGTTCCGGGTCGCTACATCGTCAACCCGCAGATGAACGCCGAAGAGATCCTCACCGACCTGGTCACCCGTTCGGCGAACCAGTTCAACGAGTCCGGGATCGTCGACCGTGCCGCTGCCCTCAACCTGACGCCCTATCAGCTGCTCATTGCGGCCTCGTTGGTCGAACGGGAGGCTCCAGCCGGCGACTTCGACAAGGTTGCCCGCGTCATCCTCAATCGTCTGGATGAGCCCATGCGGCTCGAGTTTGACTCCACCGTCAACTACGGGCTGGAGGACGTCGAGGTGGCCACCACCGACGAGGATCGTGCTCGCGTGACGCCGTGGAACAGCTACGCCATGGATGGCCTGCCGGCCACACCCATCGCTGCGGCCTCCATGGAGGCAATCTCCGCCATGGAAAACCCCGCCGACGGCAACTGGCTCTTCTTCGTCACCGTGGATCAGGACGGCACCACGCTGTTCAATGACACCTTCGAGGAGCACCTGCGCGACACCCAGCAAGCTCTCGAGTCTGGAGTTCTGGACACGAACCGATGAGTCAGCCGAAAACCCAGCGGGCTGCTGTGTTGGGCACTCCAATCGAGCATTCCCGCTCACCGATCCTCCACAACGCCGGTTACGCGGCCGCAGGCCTGCCGCACTGGGAATACTCCCGGATCGAGTGTGCGGCAGAAGATTTGCCGCGCATTGTCCGCGAGGCGGATGAGAGCTTTCGTGGCTTCTCCGTCACCATGCCCGCTAAGTTTGCGGCTCTGAAATTCGCCGATGAGGCAAGCGAGCGCGCGAGGGAGATCGGTTCGGCGAACACCCTGATCCGAACCGAGAACGGCTGGTTCGCCGACAACACCGACGTCGACGGCATCATCGGCGCCTTGTCGGAATTGGTGGGCTCCCGGCCGATCCGCCGTGCGCTCGTCATCGGTGGCGGCGGCACTGCTCGCCCAGCGTTGTGGGCGCTGCGCCAGGCGGGTGTAGAAGAAATCGACATAATTAACCGCACCGATCGCAGCGAGGAGCTTCGCACATTGCTGGGGGAGGTACCCTTCAGCATCAGTAGCTTTGACGCCGACCTCGCGGCGTTGTCCTTTGCCGCAGACGTCATCATTTCCACGGTCCCCCCGGCCGCAATTGAGGGCCACGAGTCCGCCCTCGCGCACGCCCCCATCCTCGACGTTATTTATGATCCCTGGCCTACCCCCCTCACCACCGCTGCGGCCGCGAACGGGTACGTGACCGTCGGTGGCGATGTCATGCTCGCCTACCAGGCCTTCGGGCAGTTCGAGCTCTTCACCGGCGTGGAGCCCCCGCGCGAGATCATGCGCCAAGCGCTCAAGGACTCGTTGCGCTAGTCTCTCGGGCATGTGGATGCTCGGGGGAGCTGTCATTATCGTCGTCGGTTGGGCGGTCGCCCTTTCGCTTATCGACGTCCGCGTCCTCCGCCTCCCCAATCATCTCACCGTTCCCGCCGCCTGCGGCGCCGTTGTCGGTGCCATCGGCACCGATCCGCTGTTGCTGGTGGGTGGGCTGGCGTGGGCGTTGCTTTACGTTGTGCTCGGCGGATTTGGGGGCGGGGACGTTAAGCTCGCTGTTTCCCTGGGCATTTTGGCCGCCTCGGGAGGGGCAGTCGCGTGGTTCGGCGCGGTTATTGGGGCGTCGCTGTTAACGGTGGCCCACGGGCTAGTGGTGGGGCAGCGCTCCCTGCCCCACGGTCCGGCCATGATCGTGGCGACTTTCGCTTCAATCGCCGCGGTGAGCGGGCTCTAACTCGAGTCCATCGCCGTCATGTCAGGGGTACATGACACAATGTGCGTATGCTTCGATGGACTACTGCAGGGGAATCACACGGTCAAGCATTGATTGCCCTGCTTGAACACATGCCCGCCGGCGTCCCTGTGACGCGCGAAGAGATCTCGGCTCAGCTGTCCCGCCGCCGCCTCGGCTATGGTCGCGGGGCGCGCATGAAGTTTGAGGCCGACGAGTTGACGCTGCTCACCGGCGTTCGGCACGGTCTCACCTTGGGCAGTCCCATCGCCATCATGATCGGCAACACGGAGTGGCCAAAGTGGACGACCATCATGTCGGCCGATCCGCTGGATCTGGACGATGAGGACGTCGCCAAGCAGATGACATCTGGCCGGGGGGCCAAGCTCACTCGCCCCCGCCCGGGCCACGCTGACTTCGCCGGGATGATCAAGTACGACCAGGATGAGGCTCGACCCATCCTGGAGCGTTCCTCCGCCCGGGAAACCGCGGCTCGGGTCGCCGCCGCCACTGTTGCCCGCAGCTTCCTGCGGGAGACCTTGGGAGTCGAGGTGCTCAGCCACGTGATTTGCATCGGCCGCTCCGAGGTCGTCGAAGGGGAGGAGCCGACCTTCGCCGATCTGGAGAAGATTGATGAGTCCCCGGTGCGCGCCTTTAGCCGAGTAGCCGAAGAGTCCATGATCTCCGAGATCGAGGCCGCGAAGAAGGCTGGTGACACCCTCGGCGGTGTCGTCGAAGTGATCGTCGAGGGCCTGCCGATCGGCCTCGGCTCGCACGTGTCGGGCGAGGACCGCCTCGACGCGCAGCTCGCCGCCGCCCTCATGGGAATCCAGGCCATCAAGGGTGTTGAGGTCGGAGACGGATTTGAGGAGGCTCGCCGCCGCGGCAGCGAGGCCCACGATGAAATGGTGCGCGGTTCTGATGGGATCGAGCGCCTGAGCAACCGGGCTGGCGGACTGGAAGGCGGTATGACCAACGGCCAGCCATTGCGTGTGCGGGCCGCTATGAAGCCCATCTCGACCGTGCCGCGGGCGCTGAAGACGGTGGATATGTCCGATGGCTCCGCCGCTACCGGCATTCACCAGCGTTCCGATGTTTGCGCTGTCCCAGCCGCCGGTGTGGTGGCAGAATCCATGGTGGCGCTCGTCCTGGCGCGGGCGGTGCTGGAAAAATTCGGCGGCGACTCGCTGGCAGAAACGAAGCGCAATGTCGACTCCTACTTGGCTTATGTCGGTCAGCGACTGGATTTCGGAGAGGCAGAGTGATGATCGGGCCGAAGGTCGTTCTCGTCGGTCCCCCCGGTGCCGGTAAGTCCACGATTGGTCGGCGCCTCGCACGGGCCCTCGCGCTTCCCCTCATCGACTCGGACCACCTCATTGAGATCGAGGCGGGAAAGACCTGCGGGGAAGTATTCTCCGACCTCGGGGAACCTGATTTCCGTACCCTCGAAGCCCGCCATGTGGCTGCGGCCCTGGACAGCAATGGTGTGGTGAGCCTCGGCGGGGGAGCGGTCCTCACAGATTCGACCCGACGCTTGCTGGCAGATCACGACGTGGTGTGGATCGACGTCTCCGCCGACGAAGGCGTTCGACGAACTGCCAATGAGACGTCCCGCCCGGTCTTGGCCGCCGATGACCCAGCCGCACACTACCGCCAGCTCCTGGACAGCCGCGCACCGTTCTACGACGAAGTCTCCGGATACCGCGTCCGCACCGACGGGCGTACCCCCCAACAGGTCGTGGCGGATATCCTCGGCTACCTAGACTCCCTGTGAAAGGACACCGACCCGCAGTGACCACCATCAAGGTAAATGGCCCCAGCCCCTACGAGGTCATCATCGATCACGGTCTGGACACCGCGATCGCTGAGCGCGTCGTGTCCACCGGGGCTGCCAAGGTGATGATCATTCATCAGCCGCCGCTCACCGAGCCCGCTTTCAGCTTGGGTGAAGCACTCACCGCCCGCGGAATCGAAGTCGTCGTGGCCGAGGTACCGGACGCCGAAGCCGGCAAGGTCCTCTCCGTCGCCGGGTCCCTATGGGATCGTTTGGGTGCAGAAGCTTTTGGTCGTGGCGACGCGATCATCGGTCTGGGCGGGGGAGCGGCGACCGACCTCGCGGGCTTCGTCGCCGCTGCCTGGATGCGCGGAATTAGGGTCATCCAGGTTCCCACCACTTTGCTGGCGATGGTGGACGCCGCGGTCGGCGGCAAGACCGGAATCAACACGGGGGCGGGAAAGAACCTCGTTGGCGCTTTCCACGAGCCGGATGCGGTGTTCATCGATCTCGATCGCCTGGTATCACTCCCCGCGGATGAGATCGTTGCCGGTTCCGCCGAGATCATCAAGACTGGCTTCATCGCAGACACCGCAATCCTCGATCTCTACGAGTCAGATCCCGTGGCGTGTTTGCGGGTCGACGGCCATCTCCCGGAACTTATAGCCCGTTCTGTCAGTGTGAAGGCCAACGTCGTGGGCCAGGATCTCAAAGAATCTGGACTGCGGGAAATCCTCAACTACGGCCACACTTTCGGCCACGCTGTCGAGCTGCGCGAAAACTACCACTGGCGCCACGGCAACGCCGTCGCCGTCGGCATGATGTTCATCGCCCACCTGTCCCAGCAGCAAAAGCTTATTGACGCCGAACTGGTCGCCCGCCACCGAACCATCCTGCAATCCGTCGGCTTGCCCGTGTCCTACGAGGGTGGACATTTCGAGGAGCTCTACTCCGGCATGACTCGGGACAAGAAAAACCGGGATGGACACATCCGTTTCGTTGCTCTGGATGGGCAGGCCGGTGCGACGACCCGGCTAGAGGGTCCGTCGGTGGAACAGCTGCAAGCGGCTTATGAGGCACTAGTGGAAGGTGGCGCACGATGAAAATCCTGGTTATCAACGGCCCTAATCTCAACCGCCTGGGCAAGCGCCAGCCGGAGGTGTACGGGACTACCACGTTGAGCGACGTCGAAAATTTCATCGCTGCCCGTGCTGAGTCTCTCGGCCTTGAGGTGGAATGCCGCCAGTCCAACCATGAGGGCGACCTCCTCGATTGGGCGCACGAGGCTGCTGATGAAGGTTGGGGAGTGATCATTAACCCCGGTGCCTTCACCCACACCTCGGTGGCCATACGTGATGCTCTCGCCGAGGTATCTGATGGCGCAGGCTTCGTCGAGGTGCACATTTCCAATGTCCACGCCCGCGAGGAATTCCGTCATCACAGCTATCTTTCTCCAATTGCCCGCGGCGTCATCGTCGGACTCGGTGTCCGCGGCTACCTCTTGGCCCTCGAGTCTTTCGCGGGCTAGCCGCAGACCGTGGCCGGGGACAGATACTCTGGTGAGACAACTGTTAGTTTTTGACCGGGAAGGGACCCCACATGGCCTACGCTGACACCCGTTTTGCCACTCGCCGCCGAGCACTATCGGCCAAGCTATCCGGCATGCGCATTGATGAAATGCTGGTGACCAACCTGCTGCATGTCCGATTCCTCTCAGGGTTCTCCGGCTCCAACGCCGCCCTGGTCCTGGCCAAGGACTTGACTGCCTCCATCTGCACCGATGGCCGTTACATTACTCAGATCGCCGAAGAGGTCCCGGACATCCCGGCGATCATTGATCGTCCTTCCGCCGAGGCCCTTCTCCGCCGGATTGAAGGCCCTCGCCGCGTCGGTTTCGAGGCCGACTATGTCTCCGTGGCGGAGCTGGAAAACCTCCAAGAGGCCTGCAACGAAGACGTCACCCTGGTACCCGTGACCGGTGTCATCGAAGACATTCGCCTGATTAAGGACACCACCGAGCGCATTCGACTGGTCGAGACCGCCGAGATCGCGGTCGAGGCCTTCGAGGGCCTCTTAGCCAACGGAGAGGTCGCAATCGGTCGTTCGGAGCGGGAGATCGCTGCTGACCTTGAACACCGAATGCGCCTTCTCGGCGCCGAGCGCCCCAGCTTTGACACCATCGTCGCCTCCGGCGAGAACTCCGCCAAGCCCCACCACAGCGCCGGTGACCGCATTCTCCGCCGTGGTGATTTGGTGACCATCGACTTCGGCGCTCACGCCCGCGGCTTCAACTCGGACATGACCCGAACCCTCGTCATGGGCGAGGCAGATGAATTCTCCCGCGAAATCTACGACGTTGTCTTGCGCTCCCAGCTGGCCGGCGTCGAAGCCGCCACCCCAGGTACCCCGCTTATCGACGTCGACGCCGCCTGCCGCGCCGTCATCGACGAGGCAGGCTACGGCGAATACTTCGTCCACTCCACCGGACACGGCATCGGTCTGGAGGTCCACGAACGTCCCTACGCCTCCAAGGTGGGCGAGGGCGAATTGAAAGAACACATGACGCTGACCATCGAGCCGGGCATTTATGTCCCCGGACGCGGCGGCGTCCGCATCGAAGACACCTTATTGATCACCCAGGGTCCGGCGCGCATTATCACCCCGCTCAGTAAGGAAATGCACGTGGTGTAGGCTGGTAAAGCTGATATACCAGGACAACAAACACCAAGGGAGATAGCTTCGTGGCGTCCACCGCTGATTTTAAGAACGGTCTTGTGCTCAAGGTCGACGGCAAGTTGCAGCAGATCGTTGAGTTCCAGCACGTCAAGCCGGGCAAGGGTCCCGCTTTCGTGCGCACCAAGCTCAAGGACGTTGTCACCGGCAAGAATGTCGATAAGACCTGGAACGCTGGCGTCAAGGTCGAAACCGCTACGGTTGACCGCCGCGACATGACCTACCTGTACAACGACGGCACCTCCTACGTTGTCATGGACGATAAGAACTACGAGCAGGTTGAGCTGTCCGAGGACAAGTTCGGCGAGGCCGCTCAGTTCCTCCTGGAGAACATGCGAGTGCAGGTCTCCTTCCACGAGGGTGAGGCCCTGTTCGCTGAGCTTCCGGTCTCCGTGGACTTGAAGATCACCCACACCGAGCCCGGCCTGCAGGGTGACCGCTCCACCGGCGGTACCAAGCCCGCTACCTTGGAGTCCGGCGCTGAGATTCAGGTTCCGCTGTTCCTCGAAATCGGTAACGTGGTCAAGGTCGACACCCGCACCGGCGACTACCAGTCCCGCGTCTCCAACTAAGGCATTAACCAACTGTGAGTGAAACCTCTGAGACCGGCGCCGACAAGAAGAACTGGCGCCGCCATGGCGCGCGTTATCGCGCCCGCCGCCGCGCCGTTGATGTCCTCTTCGAAGCAGAGGCCCGCGATATCGATCCCGTCGCGATTATCGAGGATCGTATTGCGTTAGCCAAGCTGCCCGATTCGCAGGTGGCTCCCGTGGCCGACTACACCCGTGTGATCGTCGCCGGCTCCGCTGAAGAGCTCGACTCGGTCGACGAAGCCATCGAGCGCTACTTGGCCGAGGACTGGGAATTGGACCGGCTTCCCGCCGTCGACCGAGCTATCTTGCGCGTCGCGGCCTGGGAGATCCTTTTCAACGACGACGTCGATGCCGCCACCTCCGTCGTGGAAGGCGTGGAATTGGCCTCCCAGTACGGAAACGATGTCGCTGCACCGTACATCCATGCTGTCCTGGACGACATCGCGCAGTCCACCTCCGCGGACAACCCCATGATGGCCGAGCCGATCGCTGACGCAGAAGCTGATCCTGAGTTCACTCCGGATGAACCCGGAGTGGACGCTGAGCCGCGGCCGTCAAACGCCGCCGACCCCGGCCCCGGTCCGGTCCGATCTACCGAGAGCCCCGACCTCTGATCGACTCTCGTGAAACGCACCTTCCATGCTCCGCCTCGATATTGTGAGGCGCATTGCGGAAGGTGCGTTTCTCTTTGCCTATACGAGTAGTGGGGGCAGCTAGGGGACCGAGCTACATTCGTTTGGTGAGTGAGGCTGAAAAAGTTGCTCCTACCCCTTGCGTGACTCGCTTGCGTGTTCTAACATTGTGTTAGAACACGCAAGCGAAACACTTGGGGGTGAGCACACGTGACCATCGACATATACCACTCAATGGTAGAGATCTACCTTGAGAAAGCACTGACCCCTCCCCAGCACTACTACGCTGTCAGCTCACCCGATGATCCTGTCGCTCGCCGGGGAACGCAAATGCGACGCGAGGATCACGAACTGTGGCAATCAGTGTTGCCCGGTGATGATGAGGACATCGACATCGTGCTGGCTAGGCTTCGGCGTTCCCTGGGGCGCGGGGATCACTACCTCATGTCCGCGATCAGCGCCCACCACCGCCTCAACGAGCTTCCCGCATTGAAGGAAATCCAGGAGCACTACTTCCATCTCGACCTCCCCCGGCTCAAGATCATCGATAGTGTCCTGTGCAAAGCAGACACCACCGTGTCAGAACACCTGGACCTCATTGATACCGAACTAGCTAAGTTCCTCACCCCGACCCGGGCGAATCAGATCCTTCCCACAGCCGGCAAGATCAAACAGCGTCTCAATGCGATCATCACCATGCTCGACGAGACGATCTCCTCCGAGGATCCCGCCCCGCAGCCGGTTGATAGTGTCTCGATCGTCTTCGATGACGGTAGAGGCCTGCTGCATGCTGATCTCGATGGAGTCACAGCCCAAGAGATCGACCTTCGTATCCGCAAGTACGCGATTACTCACGGGGTCAGCCAAGCAGACGCACTCGTAGCACTGATTAGGGGTGAGGGGGCTACGAATGTCACCCTCAACGTCTATAAGGCATCGGATATCCCCACTGCCCCGGGGTGGGTCTCTGGGGTGGGGTATCTCACGGTTAAGCAGACCGAGGATCTTCTCAACCGGGTTGATGTCGAGATTGATCTAGATGCCATCACCGAGAAGGTCTCCCAGGCGTACGCCACACCGGCAGATATCCGCTCCCTCGTGATTGGTCTTGATGGGTCGTGTGCGGTGGGTGGGTGTGATGCCCCGGCTCATCGAGCACAGATGGATCACCGGATTAATCATGCTGATGGCGGGCCGACGACAGCAGCCAACCTCGCCCCATTGTGTGTCAAGCACCATGCGATCAAGACAGACCGTCGAGTCACCTACGTCATGGACCCGGTGACGAGGCGGAAGTATTTCTTGTTTGATGATGGGTCCTGGGCAGAGTCCGAAGGTGATGGGCCACTAGCCCCCGGCGAAAGACGGTGGTTGCAGACGGTGTCCCAGCGGATTACGAAGCGCAGAGCGAGGATCAGATCGGAGTCCCAAGCACAGAAGACAGAGCAGATAGAGCGGGAAGGACCACCACCGTTCTGACATAAGGCGAGGGTAGTCGACGAAGACAGGCCGCTATTAGATTCCCTACGATCGGTAGCATGGACAAATTCACCATGGATGAGGCCCTCCAGCATCGTGTCGGCCCTGATTTCCAGCTAGCCGATGTCGATCCCACATCGACCCCCGGATTCGAATGGAACAAAAAAGACTGGGAGCGAGAATTCCACCAGTATGACGATGAGCTCGACGAGCTCCAGGAGAAACTCTTCGCCAATGGTCGTGCCAAAGTGCCCGGAACTGGGGCAGTTCTCCTCGTCCTACAAGGCATGGATACCTCCGGCAAAGGCGGCGTCATCCGGCATGTGTTCAATGCCTTCGATCCCCAGGCATTGAGCATTTCCTCTTTCGGTGCGCCGACGGCGGAGGAACGCCAGCATGACTTCCTGTGGCGTATCCGCCCGCATGAGCCGGCGGTAGGGCAGATTGCTGTATTCGACCGATCGCACTACGAGGACGTGCTCATTCAGCGAGTAAGGCAGATGGCGCCGCCGGAGGAGATTGAGCGGCGTTACGGGGCGATCGTCGATTTCGAGCAGGACATGGTGGCCCGGAACGTGAAGATCATCAAGGTGATGCTCCACATTTCCAAGGACTTCCAAAAGGACAACCTCATCGAGCGCCTGGAAAACCCGGACAAGTACTGGAAGTACAACCCGGGTGATCTGGACGAGCGTGAATTGTGGGACGAGTATCAGGAAGCCTACGAGATCGCGATGCGGCGCACGTCGACGGAAGATGCCCCGTGGTACTGCCTACCGGGTGATAACAAACGTTATGCCCGGATGGCGGTGAAATACCTTGTCCTCGACGCGCTACGGTCGATGGACCTGGAATGGCCCGCCGCCACCTTCAACGTCGCGGCGGAACTGCGCAGGGCGGAGAAGGCCTAGCCCTGCTCTTCTTCCAACTGCTTTTCGACGGCCGCGCGGACCTCCGATAGCTCCTCGGCTACGACTTTGATGCCATCGTGGGTAGCGAGGACAGCATCGACGCCGTCGCGGAGGGACGCCGACAGCTGGGCGTCGGTCATACCGGCGGCGATGGAGAGGTCGCGCTCGGTGCGGACGATGAGTGTTTCGGCCCGGTCGACGACCGTGGCGCGGGCCCCAAAGCTGACGCAGTTGACCTGGTTGGCTGCGAGATAGAGGGTGGGGTCGGCGTCGTTAAGCACCTGATCCGTGACGGAGTCGGCGCGAATGATGGCGGTGGAACCGAGGACGGCGAAAGTCATGGGTAAGCCGTTGAGGTTGGCGGTGGCGACCTCGTTCTCAGGGTGGTGCTCCAGTTCGACATCGAATCCGCGCATGGCTTCGACAATTCGGTCGATGGTTACCGCTTGAATTTCGCTATTAGTGCTCATCGGAATGGGGCTCCTCCCACGTGACCAGCTCCGGCAGTTGGCCCTCGACCCATTCGTAAGCGCGCAGGATGCCGTCGAGGGTGGACATCACAAAAGCGCCGATCTGATTGCGGCTGAGGCCCTCGCCGATGAAGATTTGGCGGTGGGCGCTCACCGTGAGGTGGCCCATGCCGGCCGAGGACTCGAAGAAGCGCAGCGTCGGCATGTACTGGGTTTGATTCCACTCGTTGACCATGGCCAGCAAGCGCGGTGCTTCCTTTTTGGTCACTTCGCCGCGCCACATGGAGTCGGCGACGAGGTGATCGCTGTCGACGCTCAGGGCAATCGCGGCGTTAATAAACCCGGTGCGGACCACGACGGTGGCCTCTTCATCGGCAGCAGCCGGAGCGGCTTCGAGGCGGTGCTGCAAACCCTCTTCGTTAAGCAGTTCCGCCAGCCGCTCCGGGGTGACCGGGGCAACCGGGGTGTCGGGGATGGGGGACATCGGTGGTGAAGTAGTCACCTGGTCCACTGTAGCTAGTTAGCCCCTACAGGTCTGTCACGTCTTCCTTGACTAACTCGGGATCGACTAGCTCTTCGCCGCCGAGCTCGTGGGCGAGGGCAGTGTCGATGGTGGGGTAGCGGAAGACGTGAGCATCGGCGTGGAGCTTGGCTGGCACGACTCGTTGATCGGCCAAGGCCAATTCCTGGGCGCCTTCTTTACCCAACAGTATGGTGGGGCCGAGCGAGGGGATGGGCATGACCGCCGGGCGGCGTAGTTCCTTGCCAAGGGCAGCGGTGAAGTCACGGTTGAGCACCGGGTTGGGAGAGACGGCGTTGATGGGGCCGGACCAGGAGTCATCAAGACAGGCTTGGACGAGGATGTCGGTAAGGTCATCGAGGGCAATCCAGGAGAGCCAGAAGTTGCCGTCGCCGAAGTTGCCGCCGAGGCCGGTGGAAAACAGGGCCTTGAGGACGGGGAGCAGGCCGGAGTCGCCGGAGAGGACGACGCCGGTGCGGATCTGAATGACCCTTTTGCCGCCTTCGGCGGCGGGTGAGGTGGCTGCCTCCCAGTCCACGACGACGTCGCTAAGAAAGCCATCGCCGCGGGGCGAGTCTTCCGTGAGCACTTCTTCTCCTCGGTCGGAGCCGTAGAAGCCGACGGCGGAGGAGGAGATCATGGTGGATACGGAAGGGGAGTTGGCGACTAGTTGCGCGAGGCGACGGGTTGGCTCGATGCGGGACTCGCGAATCGCCTTTTTGTGGGAATCGCTAAAGCGGCCGAAAATCGGCTCGCCGGCGAGGTGAATGAGGATATCGACGCCGCTCAGTAGCTCACGATCAGGGTGGAAAGGCTCCCAGAGGCGCTGGCCTTCCTTGGAGTTCTTACGGACGAGCTGGATGACGTTGTGCCCGGCGGTGGTCAGTTGGGCGCTAAGTGCGCGCCCAACGAGCCCCCGGGAACCGGTGATGGCGACGGTGAGCGGTGTGCTCGGTTGCAGAGGGGCGATCCGGGATAGGAAAGCCATATCGCCGATGAGTTGGCGCTGGCGGTAGGCGAAGAAAGACTTCAGGGAATTGCCGGGCAGGCGAGTGGTGACGGTGTCGGTAATGAGGGTGCCGTCCGGATGATCAGCGAAATCGTGGACATGCCGCCAATTGGCCAGCAGCTTCAGGGGTGCGGAGGTACAGACGTCGGTGAAGCGGTAGCCGCGGCGAAAATTGGAAAGGTCGTGGCGGGCGACCCATTTGAGGCCTGCAGGCAGGCCGAAGATCGTGGTTCCGTCGGATAGCTTCTCTGCCTGCTGAATGGGGGTGAAAGGGAGGAAGGGTGCGGTCAGGCGAGAAAGAGCGCCGGGGCGGGTATGCCACTCCCAGACCTGCTCGCGGGGTGCGGGAACGACGTGGCTCACAGTCAGGCTCACGGGGTAGCCGCCTCTCTTAGGGTCGGGGGTGCTAGGATCAGCATCAGTCTTCAAGCATAGACACCATTCGTACTATTCAGACATCCTTTAAATACCGCACAGAGAGGCGGGGAAGGAGGTCACGATGAGTGAACGTAATGGCGCAGTGACAAGCGTCGAGCTCTTGGGCTCGGACGACGTCGCGCGCACTGTCGCACGCATCGCGCACCAGATTATTGAGAAGACGGCGCTGGACGCCCCGGACGCCGTACCTGTCATGTTGTTGGGCATCCCATCGGGGGGTGTGCCCCTCGCTGAGCGTCTTGCAGCCAAAATCGAGGAATTCTCGGGTGTCACCGTCCCCGTGGGTGCCCTCGACATCACCCTCTATCGCGACGACCTGCGTCGTGGACCGCACCGAGCGCTCAAGCCCACCACCATTCCTACTGGTGGCATTGACGGCAGCACGGTCGTGTTGGTCGACGACGTGTTGTACTCCGGACGTACGATCCGCGCGGCGCTCGATGCCCTGCGTGACATCGGCCGGCCGGAAAATATCCAGCTCGCAGTCTTGGTCGATCGGGGCCATCGTCAGCTGCCCATCCGCGCTGACTATGTGGGAAAGAACTTGCCCACGGCCCGCAATGAGGGCGTTACCGTGTTTCTCGAATCGATCGATGGCCGCGATGCCGTCGAGCTGACCCAGGAGGGCAAAGAATGAAGCACTTGCTGTCCATCGCGGACTTGAGCAGTGACGAGATCGTTGGCCTCATGGATGAAGCCGATCGTTTTCGGGAGGCGCTGGAGGGGCGGGAGATTAAGAAGTTGCCCACCTTGCGGGGCCGGACGATCTACACACTGTTCTATGAGAACTCGACCCGGACGCGTTCTTCCTTCGAAACCGCAGGTAAGTGGATGAGCGCGGACGTGATCAACCTGTCTGCTTCGACGTCTTCGGTGAAGAAGGGTGAGTCCCTCAAGGACACAGTCTTGACTCTCAGCTCCATTGGGGCGGATGCGATCATCATGCGGCATCCGTCCTCCGGGGCTGCCAACCTCGTCGCCGAGTGGGTGGCACCCGGTGGCAATGGCCCGAGTGTGATCAACGCCGGCGATGGCTCCCACCAGCATCCGACCCAGGCGCTGCTGGATGCCGTAACCATGCGCCAGCGCATCGGCGAAATCCGCGGCCGTAAGGTCCTCATTGTCGGCGACGTTCTCCATTCGCGAGTTGTGCGCTCGAATGTGGATTTGTTGTCCAAGCTGGGAGCCGAGGTCGTGCTCGTCGCCCCGCCAACCCTCCTGCCTTTCGGTGTGGAGAACTGGCCGGTGCGGACCTTCCAGGACTTCGATGCAGAAATCGCCGACGCCGACGTCGTCATGATGTTGCGGGTCCAACAGGAGCGCATGAACGGCGGCTTCTTCCCCTCTCACCGCGAATACGCCAACTTCTTCGGCCTGTCCAAGGCACGCGCGGCGAAGATGAAAAAGGACGCGATCATCATGCACCCGGGTCCGATGCTGCGCGGCATGGAAATCAATTACGCCGTCGCCGACTATGACTCAACGGCGATCCTGCAACAGGTGAACAACGGCGTTCACCTGCGCATGGCCGTCCTATTCACCCTTCTCGTCGGCGACTCCGCCGCGGCCGGATACTAAAGGAGAATCCCCCATGACCTTTCCCGCCACCGGCCCCCTGTCCGCCGTCGAGCCGGGCACCCTGAAGCTTGTCGACGTCCGCCCCTACGGTGAGGGCGATCCCGTCACGGTCCTCATCAAAGACGGCATCATCGTCGATCTCGATGCGTCGGCTGATGCCGACGCCGACCGCACCATCGATGGTTGCGGCAATGTCCTCCTACCGGGCCTCGTCGATATGCATGTTCACCTGCGTGAACCTGGCCGCGAGGACACTGAAACCATTATCACTGGCTCCCAAGCTGCCGCACAGGGTGGCTTCACTGCCGTGTTCACCATGGCCAACACCATGCCCGTCATGGACCAGCCGGTCTTGGCTGAATCCGTGTGGCTGAAGGGCCAGCACGCCGGAATCTGCGACGTGCACCCTGTCGGCTCTATCACCAAGGGCCTCGAGGGCAAGGAGATCACCGAATTCGGGATGATGGCGACCTCCCAAGCCAAGGTCCGCATGTTCTCCGATGACGGCAAATGCGTCGACGACCCGCTCATCATGCGGCGAGCACTCGAATATGCCAAGGGCCACGACGTTTTGTTGGCCCAACATGCGGAAGATAGTCGCCTCACGGGCGGGGCCGTCGCCCATGAAGGTGAGACTGCGGCCCGCCTGGGTCTGCGGGGGTGGCCGCGCGTAGCCGAGGAGTCCATCGTGGTGCGCGATGCCCTGCTTGCCCGTGACTACGGCAACCGGGTCCACATCTGTCACGCCTCGACGACTGGCACCGTCGAGCTGGTGTCATGGGCCAAGGATCAAGGCATCCCGCTGACGGCGGAGGTGACCCCGCACCATCTGCTTCTGACCGACGAGAAGCTGAATACCTATGACGGCAACTTCCGGGTTAACCCGCCCTTGCGCGAGGAGCACGACACGCTTGCTCTGCGTCAGGCCCTGCTGGACGGTGTCATCGACTGCGTCGCTACCGATCACGCCCCGCACGGCTCCGAAGAGAAGTGCTGCGAGTTCGAGCATGCCCGACCAGGCATGCTTGGGCTGGAGACATCCTTGGCAATCATCGCTGAGATCTTCGTCCGCTCCGGTCTCGCCGACTGGCGCTGGGTGGCGAAGGTGATGAGCGAGCGCCCGGCCGAGATCGTCCGCCTTCCCGGCCACGGCCGTCCCATCGCGGTGGGGGAGCCTGCCAACCTCACCATCATCGACCCAGGGGCGAGCTGGACTGCCCGGGGGGCGGAGATGGCCTCGAAGTCGGAAAACACTCCCTACGAGGGCATGGATTTCGGCGCCAAGGTGACCACCACGGTGCTGCGTGGCCGCCTCACCTGCGTGGACGGCGTGGCTACCGAGCCACGTGAAATCTCCCCCGGCGCCGTATAAGATACAAATTGCTGAATATCATGCAGAACAATAATGTTGCGAAAGGTGACGCCTTGACGTCCTCCTCCGACCCGACACGGGTCCCCGCTGTCCTCGTCCTCGCCGACGGTTCCGTTTTCCGCGGCTACAACTTCGGAGCCTCCGGCACCACCTTGGGTGAGGCTGTGTTCACCACCGCCATGACCGGGTACCAGGAGACCATGACGGACCCCTCCTATCACCGCCAGATCGTGGTCACTACCGCTCCGCAGATTGGCAACACCGGCTGGAACGAGCAAGACAACGAGTCGCGCCACGGCCAGATCTGGGTGGCAGGCCTGGTCATCCGCGATCTCGCCCATCGGGTGTCCAACTGGCGGGCCACGCACAGCTTGGCCGAGGAGATGGACAAGCAGGACGTGGTGGGAATCCGGGGCGTCGATACGCGTGCCCTCGTGCGCCACCTTCGGAACAACGGGTCCACTGCCGCTGGCATCTTCACCGGAGCGGACGCGCGTCGACCGATCGAAGAGCTGCTCGCTGAGGTCAACGCCCAGCCGTCCATGAAGGGGGCTGATCTCTCCGCCGAGGTCTCCACCGGCGAGGTCTACGAGGTCCCCGCCATCGGAGATGCCAAGTTCACCGTCGTCGCCTACGACCTGGGCATTAAGTCCGCCACCCCCGGCCATTTTTCCAAGCGCGGCATCCGCACCATTGTCGTGCCCGCCAACACTCCTTTCGCCGAGATCCAGCAGTTCCACCCGGACGGGGTGTTCCTCTCCAACGGCCCCGGCGACCCTGCCACTGCCGACGAGATGGTCGCCATCACCCGCGACGTCATTGCGGCGAGCATTCCGCTGTTTGGAATCTGCTTCGGTAACCAGATCCTCGGTCGCGCATTCGGGCTGGATACCTACAAGCTGAAGTTCGGGCACCGCGGGATCAACGTGCCCGTCATCAACACGGTGACCTCGAAGATCGACATCACCTCTCAAAACCACGGCTTTGCGCTCAAGGCGCCGGAGGGGGAGACCTTCGACACCGATTTCGGTCCGGCTCGCGTTACCCACCTCTGCCTCAATGACAAGACGGTGGAGGGCGTCGCGCTGGTGGACGGCCGTGCCTTCTCGGTTCAGTATCACCCAGAGTCTGCCGCCGGCCCAAACGATGCGAACCCGCTATTTGACCAGTTCATCGAGTTGATGTCCGCTCACGCTAGCACCGCCGCAGCCGCCAAGTAAGTACCAGGAAGAAGACAAGGAAAACTCATGCCTAAGCGCACAGATCTCAAGCACGTCCTGGTCATTGGTTCCGGCCCCATCGTCATCGGCCAGGCCTGCGAATTCGACTACTCCGGCACTCAGGCCTGCCGTGTCCTTCGCGAAGAGGGCCTGCGAGTAACGCTCATCAACTCCAACCCGGCGACGATCATGACCGACCCGGAGTTTGCGGACCACACCTACGTCGAGCCGATCCAGCCCGAGTACATCGAGAAGATCTTTGAAAAAGAGATCGAGCAGGGCCACCCGATCGATGCTGTCTTGGCTACTTTGGGCGGCCAGACCGCGCTTAACGCCGCCATCCAGCTCGATCGCCGAGGAACCCTGAAGAAGTTCGGCGCCGAGCTCATCGGTGCCGACATTGATGCCATTGAGCGGGGCGAGGATCGCCAGAAGTTCAAGGACATCGTCGCCTCCATCGGTGGCGAGTCCGCGCGCTCGGCCGTCTGCCACAACATGGATGAGGTGCACGCGGCCGTCGCCGAACTCGGACTACCCGTCGTGGTGCGCCCCTCCTTCACCATGGGTGGCCTTGGCTCGGGCTTGGCCTACAACAACGAAGACCTCGAGCGTATCGCCGGCGGCGGACTGGCTGCCTCCCCGGAAGCCAACGTCCTCATCGAGGAGTCGATCCTCGGGTGGAAGGAATTCGAGCTGGAGCTCATGCGAGACGGCGACGATAACGTCGTGGTCATCGCCTCTATCGAGAATGTCGACGCCCTCGGCGTCCACACCGGCGACTCTGTCACCGTGGCCCCTGCTCTCACCCTGACCGACCGCGAGTTCCAAAAGATGCGTGACCAGGGTATTGCCATTATCCGTGAGGTCGGCGTTGACACCGGCGGTTGCAACATTCAGTTCGCCATCAACCCCAATGATGGCCGCATCATCACCATCGAAATGAATCCGCGCGTGTCCCGTTCCTCAGCGCTGGCCTCGAAGGCGACGGGTTTCCCCATCGCGAAGATCGCCGCCAAGCTCGCCATCGGCTATACGCTCGACGAGATCACCAATGACATCACCGGTGTCACCCCCGCTGCCTTTGAGCCGACCCTCGACTACGTCATCGTCAAGGCCCCCCGCTTTGCGTTTGAGAAGTTTCCCGGCGCTGACGACACCCTGACCACCACGATGAAGTCCGTCGGTGAGGCCATGGGCATCGGCCGCAACTACATCGCCGGCTTGAACAAGGTCATGCGCTCGCTGGAGCAGAAGCAGGCAGGCTTTTGGACCAAGCCGGACGAGTACTTCGCCGGTGAGCGGGCCACGGACTTGGTTGCGGTGCTTGAGGATCTGAAGCGTCCCACCGATGGCCGCATGTACGACATCGAGCTGGCCCTGCGCTTGGGCGCCACCATCGAGGAACTGTACGACGCCTCCGACGTCGACCCTTGGTTCCTCGCCGAGCTGAAGGCCCTGGTGGATTTCCGAAAGAGGCTTATCGACGCCCCGGTGCTCGACGCCGATCTCCTCCGCGAGGCTAAAGTCTTCGGCCTCTCAGACGCACAAATCGCCGTCCTGCGCCCTGAGTTCGCCGGTGAGGAGGGCGTGCGCCGCCTCCGCTGGTCGCTGGGGATCCGCCCGGTATTCAAGACGGTGGATACCTGCGCCGCCGAGTTCGAGGCCCAAACTCCATACCACTACTCCGCTTATGAGCTTGACCCCGCCGCAGAGACCGAGGTCGAGCCGCAGACGGAGAAGGAAAAGGTCATCATCTTGGGCTCCGGCCCGAACCGCATCGGCCAGGGCATCGAATTCGACTACTCCTGTGTCCACGCCGCGTTAGAACTCTCCCGCATTGGCTACGAGACCGTCATGGTTAACTGCAACCCGGAGACCGTCTCCACCGACTATGACACCGCCGACCGCCTGTACTTCGAGCCGCTGACGTTCGAAGACGTCATGGAGGTCTACCACGCTGAGGCAACCTCCGGCACCGTCGCCGGCGTCATCGTTCAGCTCGGTGGTCAGACTCCGTTGGGCCTGGCCCAACAGCTTGCCGACGCCGGTGTCCCCGTCGTGGGCACCACCCCGGAGGCCATCAACTTGGCTGAGGATCGCGGCGAGTTTGGCGAGGTCCTCAAGGCCGCCGCACTGCCCGCCCCGGCCTTCGGCACTGCTACCTCCTTCGACGAGGCCCGACAGGTCGCCGATGCCATCGGCTACCCGGTGCTAGTTCGTCCTTCCTATGTCTTGGGTGGACGTGGCATGGAAATCGTCTACGACGAAGAATCCCTGTCGGACTACATCGAGCGCGCCACCGAGCTCAACCCAGCGCACCCGGTGCTCGTTGACCGCTTCCTCGACTCGGCCATCGAGATCGACGTTGATGCCCTGTGTGACGGCGAGGACGTCTACCTCGCAGGCGTCATGGAGCACATCGAGGAGGCCGGCATTCACTCCGGTGACTCCGCCTGTGCCTTGCCGCCCATGACACTGGGCGCGGAGGACATTGAAAAGGTCCGCCAGTCCACCATTGCCCTGGCGCAGGGTATCGGCGTCAAGGGCCTGATGAACGTCCAATTCGCACTTAAGGACGACATCTTGTACGTCATTGAGGCAAACCCGCGTGCCTCTCGCACCGTGCCGTTTGTGTCCAAGGCAACTGGCGTTCACCTGGCCAAGGCCGCTTCCCGCATCATGCTTGGCTCCACCCTCGCTGAGCTGAAGGAAGAGGGAATGCTCCCCACCGATTACGACGGGGGCTCCCTGCCGCTGGAGCACCCGATCGCCGTCAAGGAGGCAGTGCTTCCCTTCAACCGTTTCCGCCGCCCCGATGGCAAGATGCTGGACACTTTGCTTTCTCCGGAAATGAAGTCCACCGGCGAGGTCATGGGTTTGGCGGAAAACTTCGGGGCCGCCTACGCCAAGGCCGAAGCTGCCGCATTCGGCGAGCTGCCGACCGCCGGCAACGTCTTTGTCTCGGTGGCCAACCGCGACAAGCGCACCCTGATCTTCCCGATCCAGCGCCTCTCCTCGCTGGGGTTCAATCTCCTGGCCACCGCCGGAACGGCCGCCATGCTGCGGCGCAACGGCATCGAATGCCAGACGGTGCTCAAGGCCTCCGATATCCGCGAAGCCGGAGAAGGTAAGTCCATCGTTGACCTCATTTTGGCCGGAGACATCGACCTCATCCTCAACACTCCCGCTGGTTCCGCCGGAGCTCGTCACGATGGCTACGACATCCGTGCGGCGGCCGTCTCGGTCGGAGTGCCGCTGGTGACCACCGTGCAGGGTGTTACCGCTGCGGTGCAGGGTATTGAGGCCCTGCGGGCCGGTGACCTGGAGGTCCGGGCGCTGCAGGAGCTTGATCACACGGTGGGTAACTAGCATGACATTTGGCGAGAAGCTTCTTTGCGCCGCCGCTACCCGCGGCCGCCTCTGCGTCGGCATCGATCCGCACGCCAGCTTGCTGCAATCCTGGGGATTGAGCGATGACGCGGAGGGAGTGGCCGAATTTAGCCGCCGCTGCGTGGAGGCTTTCGCCGACACGGCCGCTTTGGTTAAGCCTCAAGTTGCCTTTTATGAGAGACATGGCTCCGCCGGCTTCCGGGTCCTTGAGGAGACCCTTGTTGCTCTCCGGGAGGCGGGGTGCCTGGTCGTCGCTGATGCTAAGCGGGGCGACATTGGCTCCACCATGGCCGGCTATGCACACGCTTGGCTGGGGGAGGGGTCGACGTTGCAGACGGATGCCGTCACCGTGTCTCCTTATCTCGGTGTGGGTTCCCTGCGGCCGGTCTTCGAGCTGGCAGAAGCTACCGGCCGCGGAGTCTTCGTCTTGGCTGCCACTTCTAATCCGGAGGCCGTCGAACTGCAGAGTCACGTGAATTCGGATGGCCGAACTATCGCCCAGCAAGTGGTGGATGAGTGCGCCGCGCTGAACGCGTCCCACAGCGGGCCTGGCAACATCGGTGTGGTTGTTGGAGCAACCTTGGCCAGCCCGCCGAATCTTTCCCGCCTGAATGGGCCGGTTCTATTGCCGGGAGTGGGCGCGCAAGGTGCTAATGCTCAGGACGTGGCCAGAATCGCAGCCGGTGTGAGCAATTTGGCCTTCCCGAATGTCTCGCGAGCCATCCTCTCTGCCGGTCCGAACGTTTCTGACCTGCGGAAAGCCGTGCTGTCGACGGCGTCAGAATTCCCAGGTCACTGATACTAGAAACTGGGCCCGCTGTCCTGGTATTTTATGAAATGCGAGGCGTTGACGTGCCCAAATGGGCGGGTCAATCTCCCCGCTGTCGGCCCGGTGCTAAACTAGTCGGAGTTCAGTGAGTTGCACGCTTGAAATTCGCAGGTAAATCGCTGAAGTCTGGTGCTGAAGTTGAGTACCAAATCTAACCAAACTATCCCCTTTTGAATCGGAGGAACCCCGTGGCCCTTCCCAAGTTGACCGACGAGCAGCGCAAGGAAGCCCTCGCTAAGGCTGCAGAGGCTCGTAAGGCTCGTGCAGAGCTGAAGGCAGAGCTCAAGCGCGGCAGCACCAACCTCAAGGAGGTTCTGGCAAAGGCTCAGACCGACGAGATCATTGGCAAGACCAAGGTCTCCGCACTGCTCGAGGCACTCCCGAAGGTCGGCAAGGTCAAGGCTAAGGAGATCATGGAGGAGCTCGAGATCGCCCAGACCCGTCGTCTGCGTGGTCTCGGTGACCGCCAGCGCCGCGCTCTGCTTGAGCGCTTCGGCTTCTCCGAGGACTAGAACATGCCCGGCGAGAACCCCCAGGGTCGGCTAGTGGTATTGGCCGGTCCTTCCGCAGTGGGAAAATCCACCGTGGTTCATCGCCTGCGCAGTGACGTCAAGGATCTTTACTTCAGCGTCTCCATGACTACCCGGGCACCGCGTCCCGGTGAAGTCGATGGGGTTGACTACTTCTACGTCACCGCTGATCAGTTTCAGGACAACATCGACCGTGGGCGGATGCTCGAATGGGCAGAAATCCACGGTGGCCTGCAGCGCTCTGGTACTCCCGCCGAACCGGTGGAAAAGGCTCTAGCGCAAGGCCGTCCGGTTCTCGTCGAGGTAGACCTCGAAGGGGCGCGCAACGTTAAGGCCGCGATGTCTCAGGCCGAGACTGTGTTCCTCGCCCCGCCCTCGTGGGAGGTCCTGGTGGACCGCCTGACGGGACGCGGAACAGAGCCGGAAGATGTCATCGCCCGCCGTTTGGAGACCGCTCGAGAAGAGCTGGCCAGCCAGGGCGAGTTCGACCACGTGGTGGTCAATGACAACGTCGATGATGCTGTGGCTGCGATCAGTGCTATCCTGCAGGGCGCATCCCGCTAAAATCTTCACAACCCCAATGAAAAGGTGCAAGTGACCAACGTGAGCAACGAGAAGTCCACGTCCGCCGCCGCTGTGTTCGATCCGCCGGAGGGCATTACCTCCCCGCCGATCGACGTGCTGCTCGACACGGTCTCCTCCAAGTATGCCCTGGTGATCTTCGCCGCCAAGCGCGCGCGTCAGATCAACAGCTACTACCAGCAGCACGACGAGGGTGTCTTCGAGTTCGTCGGACCCCTAGTGACCCCTGAGCCCGGCGAGAAGCCGCTGTCCATCGCCCTGCGCGAGATCGAGGCCGGCTTGCTCGACCACGAAGAAGGCAACTAGCCCTCAGGCGCTTCATCTGCCCCCTGAGCCCTTGACCGGGTCAGGGGGCCGTTGTCGTTGCTACCTCGGTAGAGTGTCCACCATGAGTGAGCAGAGTTCTCCCCGCAAGATCGTCGTTGGTGTTTCCGGTGGCATCGCCGCCTACAAGGCCTGTCACCTGGTCCGCGATTTTAAAGAGGCGGGGGATGATGTCCGCGTCGTGCCGACGCCGAACGCCCTCACCTTTGTCGGTGCCGCCACCTTCGAGGCGCTCAGTGGGCATCGCGTATCGACGTCGGTGTTTGACGCCGTCGACGAAGTCCAACACGTTCGCATCGGGCAGGAAGCCGAGGCGGTGGTCATCGCCCCGGCTACGGCCGATGTCATCGCCCGGCTCGCCGCCGGGCGAGCGGACGACCTGCTCACTTCGACGGTGTTGGTTGCCACCTGTCCGATCGTGGTGGCCCCGGCGATGCACACCGAAATGTGGCTGAATGCAGCGACCCGCGCGAACGTCGCCACGCTGCGGGAGCGAGGAATGATCGTGATGGAGCCCGCCCATGGGCGGCTCACGGGCAAGGACTCTGGGCCGGGGCGATTGCCGGAGCCCAGCCAGATCGCCGACCTTGTTCGCCTGGCGCTCGATGGACATGTGCCGCGGTTTGATTGGGTGGGCAAGAAGGTCCTCATTACAGCCGGTGGGACCCAGGAAGCACTCGACCCGGTGCGGTTTTTGGGTAATCGTTCCTCGGGCCGGCAAGGTTTTGCCTTGGCGGAGATCGCGGTTCAGCGCGGCGCGGAGGTGACCATTGTCGCCGGCGCTACCGATCAGTTGCCAGTTCCTTCGGGCGCGACGGTGGAGCGAGTGACGTCTACTCGTGACATGGCGGCGGCGGTCGCTCGGTTGGCTCCGGAATCGGACGTCGTCGTCATGGCCGCGGCAGTGGCTGATTTCCGTCCGGCTGTTCAGGCGGATGCGAAGCTGAAGAAGGGCGCGGATGACGAGTCCCTCGCGCGCCTGGAGCTCATCGAGAACCCGGACATTTTGGCCACGACGGTCCAGCGCCGGCGAGATGGGCAGATTCCCGCGGGCACCGTGATCGTTGGGTTCGCCGCGGAGACGGGCGATGCCACCCATTCCGCCTTGGAGCATGCCCAGGCTAAGTTGCAGCGCAAGGGCTGCGATCTCATGATGGCTAATGAGGTGGGGGAGGGCAAAGTGTTTGGTGAGGCCCGCAATCGTGGGTGGTTGCTGGCCGCGGATGGCTCGGTGACGGCGATCAGTGATGGCTCGAAACTGGCCGTCGCGGCGCAGATTCTTGACGCTGTAGACAGCTTGGTCTAGAGTGGGCGAGACATTAAGTACTGATACTGAAAGAAGCACCCCTTTGTCTAACGACTCTTCCACTGTCCGCCTGTTTACCAGCGAGTCTGTGACAGAAGGTCACCCCGATAAGATCTGCGACGCCATTTCCGACGCCGTGCTGGACGCACTGCTGAAGGAGGATCCGAACGCCCGTGTCGCTGTCGAGACGCTCGTGACCACCGGTCAGGTCCATGTCGTCGGTGAGGTCCGGACGAGCGGCTACGTCGAGATTCCGCAGATCGTGCGCCAAACCCTCCGCGGCATTGGCTTCACCTCTTCCGATGTGGGCTTCGACGGCAATACCTGCGGGGTGAGCGTCGCGATTGGCGAGCAGTCCCCAGAAATTGGGCACGGGGTGGACACCTCCCACGAAGTTCGCCAGGGCGGATCCGTGGAGGACGATGATTACGCCGGTGCTGGCGACCAGGGGCTCATGTTCGGCTACGCCACGGATGAGACCGAAGAGTTTATGCCGCTGCCGATCGCTCTGGCGCATCGTCTGGCCCGCCGCCTGACACAGGTCCGCAAGGAGGGCATCGTCCCGCACCTGCGCCCCGACGGCAAGACCCAGGTCACCTTCGCCTACGACGCGGACGACCAACCGGTCCGCCTCGACACGGTCGTGGTGTCCACTCAGCACGACCCGGAGGTCACTCAGGAGTGGCTCGAGGAGCAGATTCGCACGCATGTCGTCGACTGGGTAGTGGACGATGCCGGGATCAGGCACATGGTGGATGGGGACCTCACGCTGTTGGTGAATCCCTCCGGCTCCTTTATCTTGGGCGGTCCGATGGGCGATGCCGGGTTGACGGGGCGCAAGATTATCGTCGACACCTACGGCGGCATGGCTCGTCACGGCGGCGGCGCCTTCTCCGGCAAGGACCCCTCCAAGGTGGACCGGTCTGGCGCTTATGCCATGCGGTGGGTGGCCAAGAACATCGTGGCCGCCGGTCTGGCCAAGCGAGCTGAGGTCCAGGTGGCCTACGCAATCGGCCGCGCGAAGCCGGTTGGCCTCTACGTCGAGACCTTCGGCACCGCCCGCCCGGGCCTCAACGATGAGGACATCCAGGCCGCCGTGGAGAAGGTCTTCGATCTGCGCCCCGCCGCGATCATCCGCCAGTTGGAATTGCTGCGTCCCATTTACCGCCAGACGGCCGCCTATGGGCACTTCGGTCGTCTCGATCTTCAGCTGCCGTGGGAGCGAACCGACCGAGTCGAGCAGCTGCAGGCAGCCCTGTAGAATCCTGGGCTATGGCCACCCCCCGCGTCCCCGCGCAACACCAGCCGGTGGCGCGGGTTTTGCCTTTGCTGGGGCTAGCGCACCTCGACCGGCCCTTTGACTATCTCGTCTCCGCCGCCGATGACGAGGTCGTTCAGCCGGGCGTGCGGGTCCGGGTGCGCTTCGCCGGTCGGCTTGTCGACGCTCTTGTCCTCGAGCGCCTCGCCACCTCCGACCACGAGGGGGACTTGCGTTACCTCGAAAGGTCAGTGTCCAACGACGTCGTCTATCCCTCCCGGATAGCGCAGCTTATCGACGCCCTGGCCGACCGCTACGGCGGCGTCCGGTCCGACATCATTCGTTCGGCCATCCCGTCTCGCCATGCGCGGGCGGAGGAATCCGACGTGTCCACCCCCTGGGCTGAGCTCGGGGAGGCCACGGAGCCGGATCTTTCCGCCTGGTCCGCTTATGAGTTCGGGGAGTCCTTTGTTGACTCTGTGCTCACGGCGGGAAAGGCGCGGGCGGCCTGGCAGGTGCGGCCAGGGGATGAGTGGGACACAACCCTCGCCGCTTTGGCGGTGAAGGTAGTTAAGGACGGCGGCGGTGCGCTGCTGATCGTGCCGGACCAACGGGACGTCGATAAGCTCGAAGCCGCCTTAAGGGAACTGGTGTCCGCCCGGCAGATCACGGTGCTCACCGCGGGTCTCGGGCCGCAGGCGCGCTACCGGCGCTACCTGTCCGTCCTGCACGGGCAGGGCAGGCTCGTCGTGGGAACTCGCTCCGCCGCCTTCGCCCCCGTGGAGAACCTCCAACTCGCGGTGGTCATGCACGATGGTGACGACAGCCTCGTCGACCCCCGCGCCCCCTACGTGCACGCCCGCGAAGTCCTGACCACGCGCAGCACCATCGAGGGCTGTTCCCTCATCATCGGCGGATACACCCGGACCGCCGAGTCGCAACTACTCGTCGAATCGGGGTGGGCGCACAACCTAGTGGCCCCGCGGGAGACGATCCGGGCGGGCATGCCCCGCATCCGGGCGGCGGCCGACTCGGACTTCGAAATGATCCGAGACCCCCGCGCCGCCCAGTCGCGCATCCCCCTGTTGGCCTTCGATGCCGTTCGGCGCAGCCTCGAACGGGGCAAACCAGCCCTCATCCAAGTCCCGCGCAAGGGCTACGTGCCTACTCTCGCCTGCGGCAACTGCCGGACGCCCGCCCGCTGCCGCACCTGCAACGGGCCCTTGAGCCTGCCCGCGGACGACGGAACCGGGCCGGGAGTGCCCACGTGTCGCTGGTGCGGCCGACCCGACGCCCGCCACCGCTGTGGAGTCTGCGGCTCCGTCAAACTGCGCGCTGTCGTGCTCGGAACGGAACGAACCGCCGAGGAACTGGGCCGCGCGTTCCCCTCTGTCCGGGTTATCACTTCCGGTGGATCGAAGATCGTGAGTGAGGTAGACGACGGTCCTGCGCTGGTCGTGTCCACTCCCGGCGCGGAACCCTGGGGGGAATACGGCGCGGCGATCCTGCTGGATACGTGGTCCTTGTTGGGTAGGCAAGACCTCCGCGCTACGGAAGACACCCTGGCAAAGTGGGCTCAAGCCGCCGCCCTCGTGCAATCCCATGGGGAAGGCGGGGAAGTTGTCGTCATGGCCGATCCGGGCCTGCCGGTGGTGCAGTTCTTCATCCGCTGGGACATGGTGGGCGCCGCTGCGCTGGAGCTGCAGCAGCGCCGGGAGGTAGGCTTCCCGCCCGCCGTGCACATGGCGGCTATCGACGGCGCCAACGCCAGTCTCGATGTCTTCCGCGACGTCGTCACCCTCCCGGACGGTGCCGAGCTTCTCGGCCCCGTCGACTTGCCTCCCGGAGTCACCCTGCCAGGGGAATATGACGAGAAGCGATTCGGGCCCGCCCAGCGCTTGCTCGTGCGTGTGCCCCTGGGGCCACGAGCGGAGGTGGGCCGCGCGTTGCGCGCGGCGATGGTATCGCGGGCGGGCCGCAAAGACGACCTACCACTGCGGGTGCAGGTTGACCCGCTGCACATCGGCTAGCGCTGACGTAGGGGAAGTACACTGAGGAGTCTGTGGAAAGCACCAGGCGCGAAACCGCTACGCAAGGAAATACAAGGAGCCAGCACGCCCCATGACAGTTCGTGAGATCCGATTTTTCGGCGATCCCGTCCTCACCACTCGGTCTGAGGAAATCACCACCTTCGACCATTCCCTGGAGGTCTTGGTCGAGGACATGCTTGAGACCATGGACGAGGCCGGGGGAGTGGGCCTGGCAGCCAACCAAGTGGGCGTCGCCCGCCGCGTCTTCGTCTACGACTGCAGTCACATTGAGGATGGCCTGCGCGGACACATCATCAACCCGGTGTGGGAGCCTATCGGCGATGAGACTCAGCTCGGCAACGAAGGCTGCCTTTCCATCCCCGATATTTCCGCGGACACCGAGCGTTTTGAGACGGTCCGGGTCTCCGGCCAGGACATCAACGGCCATCCCATTGCGATGGTCGCCTCAGGCCTGATGTCACGGTGCATTCAGCATGAAACTGACCACCTTGATGGAGTGCTCTTTCTCAAACGTCTCACGCCAGAGCGACGCAAAGCAGCGATGGCCGCCATCCGTACGTCTACCTGGTTCGACGCCTAACCCCCATAAGGAATCCATGCGCTTGATTTTCGCCGGAACCCCGGAACCCGCGGTTGTGGCTCTCCGCCGTCTACTAGAAACCAATCACGAGATCGTCGCTGTCATCACCCGACCGGACGCGCGCCGGGGACGTGGACGCACCCTCCATCCGTCTCCCGTTTCTGCTCTGGCGCAGGAACATGGCATCGAAGTCCTCACGCCGACGACATTGAAGCCCGGGACGGAGGACGGAGAAGCCCTGCGCGCGAGGCTCGCGGAACTGGCTCCTGAAGCCATACCCGTTGTGGCCTACGGCAACCTCATTACCAAGGACCTGCTTGATGCGGCGCCGCACGGCTGGGTTAACCTCCACTTTTCTTTGCTCCCGGCCTGGCGCGGCGCTGCTCCTGTGCAGGCGGCCATCAAGGCCGGCGACGACATCACCGGCGCCTCGACCTTCCGCATTGAAGAGGGGTTGGACACCGGACCGGTGCTTGGGACCATCACGGAAGCTATTCGCGACACCGACACGGCCGATGACCTGCTGACCCGCCTGGCCTATTCCGGAGCCGAACTACTCGCGGCGACGATGGATGGCTTGGAATCGGGCACCATCGTGTCCCAGGATCAGTCGGGTGAACCGACTTATGCGCACAAGATCAGCACCCAAGACGCGCGGATCGCCTGGACCGCACCTGCCTTGTCCGTTGATCGACATATCCGGTCGCATACCCCGGGCCCCGGCGCGTGGACTGTCCTGGGGGAAGACCGGCTCAAAGTCGGGCCCATTAAGCTCGCCCCGGATGCGGAGGCGTTGGGCGCCGGTGAGCTCCGGGTCATTAAAAATGAAGTCCAGGTCGGAACCGGTTCCGGGGTAGTGACCTTGGGGCAGGTCCAACCGCCGGGGAAGAAGATGATGGACGCTGCCGCGTGGGCGCGCGGCAACGCCGCTATTCAGGGAAAAACGAATACAGGGGAGAGGGTGAGCTTTTCATGAGTGGTGGAGGATTTCGCTCGCGGGCAAAAGGCTCGAAGGAGACAAAGCGAACGACCAAGGGCACGTCGCGGGCACCCCAGCGGGGAGCGGATAAGCCCACCCAGAGCCGTACCGTCCCGGGGCTCGATGCCCCCCGTCTGTTGGCCCACGAGGTGCTGGGTCGGGTGCGCGCCGATGAGGCCTATGCCAACCTCATTCTGCCGAAGGCCTTGAAGCAGCGGAAGATCACGGAACGTGACGCCGCGTTTACGACGGAGATCACCTATGGCACCTTGCGTGCCCAAGGGGTGCTGGACGCGGTCATCGCCGACTGTTCAAGCCGGCCACTGGATCAGATCGCCCCGGAGGTCCTAGAAGCCCTCCGCCTGGGTACGTACCAGTTGCTGTACACGCGGGTAGAGCCGCATGCGGCGGTGGATACGACCGTGCGCCTGGTCGATGCTGCGGGCCACGAGCACGCAAAGGGCTTCGCCAACGCCATCATGCGCACCATCTCACGCACTCCCGCGGAGAAGTGGATCGAGAAGCTCACTCCTAAGGGCGAGATCGCGGCCGCTGCTTTCCGTCATGCCCATCCGACGTGGATTGCCGAGTCATTCTCGCGGGTTCTGGGCCTGGGGGACTTGGAGGAGGCGCTCGCCGCGGATTCGCAGCGTCCCTCGGTCCACCTCGTGGCTCGACCTGGTGAGATCTCCGCTGAGGAGCTGGCACTGATCACCGGTGGTGAACCGGGTCGCTATTCTCCTTATGCGGTGCGCCTGGATTCCGGCGATCCGGGTGACGCCGAGCCGGTTCGGCAGGGCCTCGCGGCTGTTCAGGACGAGGGCTCCCAGCTCATCGCGCGCGCGGTCGTCGAGGCGCCGCTGGAGGGCCCGGATCAGGGGCGCTGGCTGGACCTCTGTGCCGGACCGGGCGGAAAGGCCGCCCTCATGGGGGCGCTGGCCCGCATTGATGGGGCGCATGTCGACGCGGTGGAAGTGTCGCCGCATCGCGCCACCCTCGTCAAAAAGACCGTCGGTGACCTGCCTGTGACAGTCCACGTTGCCGATGGTCGAGAGCCCGGGCTGGAGCCCGGTTTCGACCGCGTGCTTGTCGACGCCCCCTGCACCGGCCTCGGTGCCCTCCGTCGCCGCCCGGAGGCGCGCTGGCGGAAGTCGGAGTCAGACATCGCCCAGCTCAGCCTGCTGCAGTTCGAGCTGTTGGCATCGGCGTTAAAACTCGTTCGCCCGGGCGGGGTTGTCGTGTATTCGACCTGTTCCCCGGATCTGCGGGAGACCCGGTCGGTGGTGGATCGCGCCGTCAAGGAACTCGGCGCCACGGAACTGGCCGCCCACGAGCTGGTGGCCCCGATGGACAACGTGGGCAATGAGCTCAGCGTGCAAATGTGGCCCCACCGCCACGGCACGGACGCCATGTTCTTCGCCGTCCTACGCCGCGCCGACTAACTGCCGGTGAACCGGGGCGGGCGCTTTTCTGCCCGGGCCGCGCGGGATTCGGCGGCATCGCTGGATTCCCAGGCTGCCCGGGCGGCCTCACGTCGGGTAGCTGCATCGTAGGGGCGATGTGAGGTCCGGGCGAATTCGTACTTGAGGTGGCGCAGGGTCAGCGGCGCTTTGGTGGCGAGCAGCTCGGCCAGGGAGAGTGCTGCGGAGAAGTCTCCCGCGGACGTCGCAAAGCCTGTTTCTAGCGCATCGGCGCTGGACAGTTCCGCTCCCGTGAACAGCATCGTGCGGGCCCGGGACCCTCCGACGAGGTTCTCTAACGTGGCGATAGTGACCTCGTCGAGGGCAATTGCAACGTCGACGATGGGCACTCGAAACAGCGCCGTGGTATCCACAACCCTCAGGTCGCAGGCCATCGCGAGTTGCGTGCCCGCGCCGATGGCTGGGCCGTTGACCCAGGCGATGACAGGGATCGGCAGGGTCTGAATCGTCCCCAGCATGTGGAGCAGCGCCTCGTAGAACCCTCCGGCGTACACGCCGCCGGAAAGGTCGGCGCCGGAAGAAAAGACGGTTCCTTCGCCGTGCAGGACGACCACCCGTGCGCCGTGCTCGCACGCGTCCACCATCGCCTGCTCGATCGCCTCGCACATGGGGATGTTTAGCGCGTTGCGGTTGCTGTGCCGGTTGAGCGTGATCACGCGGATCGCGCCTTCCCCGTGGGTGGACGTGAGGACGAGGGGGTGGGTCATAGAAAGCATTCTGCCTGAGAATTATCCCACCCACACGCCGCGTACACTGTGTGCCATGGCTACCCCGATTATTGCTCCGTCCATTCTGGCTGCCGATTTCTCTCAGTTGGGCGAGGAGGTGCGCGCCGTCGACAACGCGGATTGGATCCATGTTGACATCATGGATGGCCACTTCGTCCCGAATCTTTCGTTCGGCCCGGACATCACCATGACCGTCAATAACATCACTGACCAGCATTTGGACGTTCACTTGATGATCGAGAACCCGGAAGAATGGGTGGACAAGTACATTGAAGCGGGCGCGGATTGCGTCATCTTCCACGTGGAAGCGACCACGGACCACGTTGCCTTGGCGAAGCACCTGCGATCCAAGGGCGTCAAAGCGGGCTTTTCCTTGAAGCCTGGCACCCCCATCGAACCGTACCTGGCAGATCTGCGCTTCTTTGACTTGGTGTTGGTCATGAGCGTTGAACCGGGCTTCGGCGGGCAGTCCTTCATGCCGGATCAGCTGGAAAAGGTCCGTACTCTGCGCGAGGCGATCGACAACAACAAGCTCACCACCCTCATCGAAATTGACGGCGGGATCTCCGAGCACACTATCGCAGAGGCCGCCGAGGCCGGCTGTGATGCCTTCGTCGCCGGATCCGCCATTTTTGGCAAGGACGATCGGGCTGCCGCGGTGGACAACCTGCGTCGGCTCGCCACGGTCTAATGCCGCTGTCCGTCGAGGAGGCGCTCCAGGTCGCTCTCCAGGCCGGGGCAGCTGTGCATGGGACTACGAGCCCGAATCCCCCGGTGGGGGCGGTGATGCTCTCGGCCGATGGCGAGCTCGTCGGGGTCGGAGCGACCCAACCGGCGGGCGGTTCCCACGCCGAAGTCATGGCGCTACGCGAGGCGGGGGATCGAGCCCGCGGGGGCACCGCAGTGGTCTCCCTGGAACCCTGCAACCACACCGGCCGCACAGGCCCCTGCTCGCAGGCGCTTATCGACGCCGGCGTCGCCCACGTCCGATTCCTCCACCCCGATCCCACCATCCCCGCCTCCGGCGGGGCAGATTTCCTGCGTGCCAATGGAGTGGATGTCGCCCAACTGTCCGGCAACGCACCGGATTTGGCCCCCTGGCTGACGGCGGTGCGGTTGTCGCGCCCGCACGTGACCTTAAAGTTTGCCCAGACCCTCGACGGATTCACTGCAGCCATCGATGGCTCGAGCCAGTGGATCACGGGTGAGGCGGCGCGCCGCCACGTGCATGCGGATCGGCGGCGTCGAGACGCGATCATTATCGGCACCGGAACAGCCCTAGCGGACAATCCCTCGCTGACCGCCCGATTGGATGATGGGCTCACCCATCAGCCCCGGCGGGTCATCATTGGAACCCGTGACCTGCAGCGTGAGGGCTTTGAGCAGTATCCGGGCATAACGCAGGCCCTGCGCGCGTTATGGGAAACAGGCGCCCGCGACATCCTCGTCGAGGGCGGGGCGAGTCTCGCGTCCAGCTTCCTGGAGGCGGGGCTGGTCGATGCGGTCCAGGCTTATCTCGCCCCAACTTTGCTCGGTGACGGCCGCGGGGTCCTCGCCCGCTCCGTCGGCCCCTCCCTGGCCGATGCCGCGAGCTTTCACCTGGATCGCGTGACCCGCTTGGGGGACGATGTCCTCTTAGAACTCAAGAGAAGGGACTAATAAGTGTTCACTGGTCTGGTAGAAGAAAAGGGCACCGTCGCCAAGCTGGAGCCACAGGGCGATGCCGTGAGAGTGACCATCGCTGCAGACACCGTCTTGTCTGACGCCGCCCTCGGTGACTCCATCGCTGTTAACGGGGTCTGCCTCACCGTGGCAGAACTCGGCGATGGCCGCTTCACCGCGGATGTCATGCAGGAGTCCCTCGATCGGACCAGCCTCGGCGCGCTGGGCGTGGGCTCGCCGGTCAACCTGGAGCGCGCGCTTGCGGCCAATGCCCGCCTGGGAGGGCACATCATGCAGGGACACGTCGATGGCACGGCTTCATTGGTCGAGCGGACCTCATCGGAGAACTGGGACGTTTTGAGGTTTAGCCTCCCAGCAGGGTTGGCCCACTACGTGGTGGAGAAGGGCTCAATCGCTGTCAATGGCACATCCTTGACTGTTTCGGCGGTGGGGGAGGATTGGTTCGAAGTCTCTCTCATCCCCACCACTCTCGCGGAGACGACTCATGGCGACCTCGCCGTGGGTGACGTGGTCAACCTCGAAGTGGATGTGCTGGCCAAGTACGTGGAGCGGATGCTCGCGGGCCGGGCCGATGGTCAAACCTTGGGTACCCAAGGCTAAGGTTGAGCAGCGTGAGTGATCAATCAGTGGAGCACAGTGCCAGCATTCGACTCGACACTGTGGAGCAGGCCATCGCCGATATCGCAGCGGGCAAAGCAGTCGTCGTGGTTGACGATGAAGGCCGAGAAAACGAGGGTGACCTCATTTTCGCCGCCGAGCTGGCGACCCCGGAGCTCGTGGCCTTCATGGTGCGTTACAGCTCGGGCTACATCTGCGCCCCACTGACCTCCGAGGATTGCGATCGCCTCGAACTTCCGCCCATGGTGGCACTCAACGAGGATGCCCGCCAGACGGCATACACGGTGACGGTCGACGCCGCTACCGGCACGACCGGCATTTCCGCGCGCTCTCGCTGCGAGACCCTCCTCCGCCTCGCCAATCCGACGACCGATCGGCATGACTTCACCCGCCCCGGGCACGTGGTTCCGCTGCGGGCTGTCAACGGGGGAGTACTAGCCCGCGATGGACACACCGAGGCTGCCGTGGACCTAGCTCGTCTGGCTGGACTACGCCCCGCTGGTGTGCTCTGCGAGGTTGTATCCGAGAGTGACCCGACCGACATGGCCCGCGGTCCCGAGCTGCGTGCGTTCTCCGACGAACATGGTTTGACGATGATTTCCATCGAGCAACTCATTGACTATCGGCGCCGGAATGAGTCCCAGGTGGAGCGGATCGTCGAAACGCATCTGCCCACCGAATACGGCGAATTCACCATCGTCGGGTACCGACACCTGATCGACAGCACCGAGTTCGTTGCCCTCGTCACCGGAGACGTACAAGCGCCGGGCGAGGTACCCGTGCGTGTTCACTCTGAGTGCCTCACCGGTGATGTCTTTGGTTCCCGCCGCTGTGACTGCGGACCGCAGTTGCACGAATCCATGCGGATGGTGCAGGACAACGGCCGTGGCGTCATCATCTACTTGCGTGGGCACGAAGGCCGTGGCATCGGGCTGATGTCGAAGCTGCGGGCCTACCAGCTCCAGGATTTGGGCTTGGACACCGTCGACGCAAACCTCGAGCAGGGTCTGCCTGCCGACGCCCGCGAGTACTCCGCCGCAGGTCAAATCCTGCGGGACCTCGGCATTGACTCAGTCTCTCTGCTGACGAATAACCCCACGAAGTGCTCGGCGATGGCTGGCTTCGGAGTTGACATCATTGGCCGCACCTCCGTTCCGGTCGAGCCGAACGAGGACAACATCCGCTACCTGCGCACCAAGCGGGATCGAATGGGCCACGACCTGCCCTACGTCGACGAATGGGACAAGACGCACCCCAACAAGGAGAATTCATGAGTAAGGAAGGCTTGCCGGTCGCCGATTCCCTCGATGCTTCCGGCTTGAAGGTAGGCGTGGTCACCGCCCGGTGGAACACCGAGATCTGTGAACAGATGCGCGCCAACGCTTTGGCAACGGCCCGCGAGGCCGGGGTTACCGAAATCACCGACGTCCACGTCATGGGGGCACTGGAATTGCCCGTCGTAGCACAAGCCCTGGCCCGCACTCACGATGCGGTGGTCGCCCTCGGCTGCGTCATTCGCGGCGGCACCCCTCATTTTGACTACGTCTGCGACTCCGTTACCGCAGGTCTGACGCGCATCGCCTTGGACGAATCCACCCCCATTGGCAACGGCGTGCTCACCACCAATGATCAGCCGCAGGCCATCGATCGCGCGGGATTCCCTGGCTCCGTAGAGAACAAAGGGGCGGAAGCAATGACCGCAGCCCTCGACGCGGCATTAACCCTCGCCGACCTGCGCCGCTAGACTGCAATGCAGACTCAAGTACTTTCGCCCGGAACCAGGAAGACTCCCTAAACGTGGACGCCGAGAAAACCACCCGCAAGCCGCTGACCGACGAGGATCGGGCCTTCTACAACGCCCTGGACCCCCACGCGGTCACCACCACGAAGCCATGGGAGTTGGAGGTTCACTCCCGGCGCCTGAAGCTGTTGGCCTGGGTCGTGGTCGCCGTAGTTATGTCGGTCCACATCTTCATGGGCATCGTCCTAGATGTCAGCTTCACCGGTGCTACCGTTTCCTTCATCGATAAGTTCGCCTTCCCCGTGGTGGGCGTAGTTATCTCGATCCTGGGTTTCCTCGCCTTTACTCGCCCGCGCTTGCGCGCCAATGAGGACGGGGTGGAAGTTCGAAACATCGTCGGCACGCGTTTCTACCCCTGGGTGGTCATTTACGGGCTGACGTTCCCCGAGGGCTCCCGCATGGCCCGCCTTGAGCTGCCCGAGTTCGAGTACGTTCCCATTTGGGCCATGCAGGCCGGTGATGGTCCCAGCGTGGTCAAGGCCGTCACCGACTTCCGCGAGCTCGAAGCCAAGTACATGCCGCAGGACTAGCGGAAGGCTTTCGTGGCAGATCCAACAACCTATCGCCCGGCCGCTGGCACTATCCCGACCGAACCCGGGGTGTACAAGTTCCGAGATGATGCCGGGCGTGTCGTCTACGTTGGCAAAGCGAAGAACCTTCGCTCGCGGCTATCCAACTACTTCCAAGACGTCACCGCCCTCCACCCGCGCACGCGTCAGATGGTTTTCGCCGCCTCTTCGGTGGAATGGACCGTGGTTGCCAGCGAAGTGGAAGCACTCCAGCTCGAATACACCTGGATCAAGAAGTTCGACCCGCGCTTTAACGTCAAGTATCGCGACGACAAGACCTATCCCATGCTGGCTATCTCCACGGGTGAGATCGTCCCGCGGGCGTTTTTCTACCGGGGTCCCCGCCGCCGGGGAGTGCGCTACTTTGGTCCCTATGCTCACGCGTGGGCAGTGCGGGAAACCCTCGATCTGCTCACTCGCGTATTTCCTATGCGGACCTGCTCAAAAGGGGTGTTTAACCGCCACGAAAAGCTGGGCAGGCCATGCCTGCTGGGATATATAGATAAGTGTGCCGCCCCATGCGTGGGCCGGGTGAGCGTCGAAGAGCACCGCGACATTGTTGATGGCTTCATCGCCTTCATGGCCGGTCAGACCGCGCCCGTGATCAGGCAGCTCACCAAAGAAATGGAACAAGCCGCAGGCGAACTCGACTTCGAGCGGGCGGCCCGACTGAGGGATGACCTCGGCGCCATCAACAAGGTAATGGAGCAGCAAGCGGTTGTCTTTGGCGATGGGACGGATGCCGACCTCGTGGCATTTCACGTCGACGAGTTGGAAGCCTCGGTCCAGATCTTCCACGTCCGCAGCGGGCGCATTCGGGGCCAGCGCGGCTGGGTCGTCGAAACCGCGGAAGATTCCACCCTCCCGCAGCTCATGCGCGATTTCCTCGTCCAGTTCTACGGCGACGCAGTGGACCGAGCCCGCGTGGAAGCAGTAGAAGATGAGCGGACGGTGCGGCGACGGGGCGTCGATAAGCTCTCTCATGCGCCGGCGAAAGCCGGGGCAGTGGTGCCCCGGGAAATCCTGGTCCAGGAGCTGCCGGATGAGTCCGGGGACGTTACTCAGTTGCTGGAGGAGCTGCGGGGCGCGAGTGTGGATCTTCGAGTTCCCCAGCGCGGTGACAAGCGGGCGTTGATGGAGACGGTGGAGAAGAATGCAACGGAAGCTTTGCGTCAGCACAAGCTCAAGCGCGTCGGTGATCTCACCGCCCGCTCGGCGGCCCTCCAAGACATTCAAGAAGCTCTGGGATTGGAAGAAGCACCCCTGCGGATCGAATGTACTGACATTTCTCATATTCAGGGAACGGATGTTGTAGCTTCCCTCGTCGTCTTCGAGGACGGACTGCCCCGCAAAGCCGATTACCGCCGCTATCGCGTCAAAGAGGCGGCGGGGGACGGGCACTCTGACGACGTTGCGTCGATTGCGGAGATCACACGACGACGATTCCTCCGCCACAACCAGGACAAGCTGGCCGTTCCGGACGAGACGGAATTTCCCGACGACGCGGTCGTAGAAGAGATGAGCACCGACCAACGCAGGTTCGCCTATCCGCCAAATCTGTTCATTGTGGACGGCGGTCTGCCGCAGGTCAACGCCGCTCAACGTATCTTCGATGAACTAGGAATCAGCGACGTCATGCTCGTTGGATTGGCGAAGCGGCTCGAAGAACTGTGGCTCCCAGGTGATGATGAACCGGTCATCCTGCCCCGCAACTCGCAGGGATTGTTCCTCCTGCAGCAGATCCGCGATGAAGCCCACCGCTTCGCCATCACCTATCACCGCCAGCAGCGTTCGAAGCGGATGAGAGTGTCCGAGCTGGACGGCATTCCCGGGCTAGGGGCGACGCGCCGCACGGAACTAGTCCGCCACTTCGGATCGGTGAAGAAGCTGAAAGAGGCCAGCGCAGAAGAGATCGCGCAGGTCAAGGGATTTGGGCCGAAGCTGGCGGAGAGTGTGTATCAGGGCCTGCACCCCTGACAATGAGCACGATAGGATGGGGCGCATGACTGATCCTGTCTCTTCCCTGTCGGCACCGCCTGTCCTCATCACCGGCATGTCTGGTGGTGGCCTTAGTTCCGCGGCGCGAGTCCTCGAAGATAAGGGCTTCTATGTGGCACATAATCTTCCGCCGCAGCTGCTCGTTGATTTTCTCGAACTATGTGCACAGGAAGATTCCCCGGTGGACAAAGTCGCCGTGGTGACAGATGTGCGATCCCGGATGTTCAGTGGGGGATTGCTCGACATTCTGCGCCAGCTGGATGAGCGCGGCCTGCGCCCGACGGTGCTGTTTATGGATGCCCGCAACGACATCCTCATCCGCCGCTTCGATAGCGTGCGCCGCACCCACCCGCTCCAGGAGGGGGACACGCTGCAGGTAGGGATCGAGCGCGAGAGGGCGATCACGTCCGACATTAAAGAGAACGCCGACATCGTGATCGATACCTCGAATCTCTCTGTCCATGACCTGCGGCGGGCGATTGAAGCGTCCTTTGGCACAATGGCGCAGAACCGACAGCACGTCACGGTGGAGTCTTTCGGATTCAAACATGGCGCTCCGCGCGACGCCGACCTCATGGTGGACGTGCGCTTCCTGCCCAATCCCTATTGGGTGCCGGAGCTGCGGGCCTTCCGCGGCGTAGACGCGCCGGTGTCGGATTATGTGCTGAGCCAACCAGGCGCTGAGGAGTTCATCGACAACTTCGTCAAGATGTTTGATTCGATGTTGGAAGGCTACCGGCACGAGGGCAAGCACTTCATCACCATTGCCGTGGGCTGCACTGGGGGGCACCATCGATCAGTTGCGGTCTCTGAGGAGATCGGCCGGCGGCTGGGCAGACGCGAGGAGATCGACGTAAATGTCATCCATCGCGACATCGAACGCAACTAGCGGAGGAGATTCCCAATGAAGATCACCTCTCTCGGTGGCGGCCACGGCCTGTACCAAACCCTGGTGGCAGCCCGCCTGTGCGCGGCCGATGATATTAGCGCGATTGTGACTGTTGCCGACGATGGCGGTTCCTCCGGTCGCATCCGGCGTGAGCTGGGAATTATCCCTCCTGGGGATCTGCGTATGGCCTTGTCGGCGCTGGCTCGCGATGATGAACATGGTCAGATGTGGGCAACGACTCTGCAGCACCGCTTCGGCGGGAGCGGCGCCCTAGCCGGGCATGCCGTTGGCAACCTCCTCATCGCCGGTCTAACGAGCGTTTTAGGCAGCGAGCAAGCCGCACTCGATGCCGTTGCAGACCTCACCCATTCTCATGGTCGGGTTTTCCCCATGTGTGATCAGCCGCTGGAAATTGAAGCAGATGTTGCCGGGCTTGACGACGACCCCCGCATCATGCGGACCGTCCGCGGCCAGGTAGCGGTGGCCACCACTCCGGGCACTGTCCGGAGGGTGCGGCTTATCCCTGAAAAGTCCACCGCCAGCTCTGCGGCTGTTGCCGCTATCACCGATGCTGACCTGGTGACTTTAGGCCCGGGGTCGTGGTTTTCTTCTGTCATCCCACATTTGCTCCTGCCCGGAATTGTTCAAGCCCTCAACGACACGTCGGCGTTGAAAGTCGTGCTGCTCAACCTCTCCGCCGAGCCGGGGGAGACCCAAGGATTCTCATCCGAGCGGCACTTGCACATGCTGAGCCAGCATGCGCCGACATTGCGGATTGATCAGATCCTGGTGGACGAAGACAGCATTTCTACTACCTCCGAGCGAGGCTATGTCGAGCGGGCCGCCCGTGCCTTAGGAGCCGTCGTTGTCTACGCGGACCTGCGGGAAGCAGATGAATCGGGGCGGATGACAAACCGCCATGATCCGTCCAAGATGAGTGCGGCGATGATGGCGATGTATCAGTCAGCGCGACCTGAGCACTAGACTTCACTCCCATTGCTTACTTGCTTGTTTGGAATTGATTGGAATGCCGGAAGAAAGGCAGTCACCTCGCCATGGCGTTGACAGCGAAAGTTAAAGAAGAACTAGCAACCGTATCGGTTCCCCGTCAGTCCGAACGAGCTTCGGAGACGGCCGCGCTGCTGAGGTTTGCGGGCGAGATGCAGGTGGTAGCCGGGGGCCGGTTGGTCATCGAGGTGGAACTCGACTCCGCGGCGGTGGCTAACCGAGTCAGCCAGTCGCTGGCGGATCTCTATGGCATCGAGGTGCACGCTCACACGATTGGGCCGGGTGGGGCTTCCAAGTCCACCCGTCATCTTCTACGCATCACTCAGGGGGCAGAAGACCTTACCCGCCGCCTGGGCTTGGTCACGCGCTCCGGACATCCCGTTGTTGGGCTTCCTCCGCAGGTCATCAGCGGCACAGTCGCCGATAGCGAGGCGGCCTGGCGGGGTGCATTCCTGGCGCATGGATTTTTGACTGAGCCAGGACGATCCTCGGCCTTGGAAGTGGAATGCCCATGCCAAGAGGCGGCGCTGGCTCTGGTGGGCTGTGCCCGACGGTTGGGCATTACCGCCAAGACCAAGGAGACGCGTGGCTCCGATCGCGTGGTTATCCGCGACGGCGATGCCATTGGGGCGCTGCTGACCCGAATGGGTGCCCAGCAAATTCGCTTGCAGTGGGAGGAGAAGCGCCAACGCCGGGAAAGTCGCACGCAAGGAAATCGCTTGGCCAACTTCGACGACGCCAACCTGCGTCGTTCTGCTCGCGCTGCCGTCACCGCAGCTGCCAGGGTAAACCGGGCCATGCACATCTTGGGCGATGACGTCCCCGAGCATCTTGCCGAGGCCGGACAGCTACGCGTTAAACACAGCCAAGCGTCGCTGGAGGAACTGGGGCGATACGCGGATCCGCAGATGACCAAAGATGCAGTGGCTGGGCGGATCCGTCGGTTGCTGTCGATGGCGGATAAGCGAGCAGAGGAATTGGGCATCCCGGATACTAGTGAAGCAGTCACGGACGACCTGTTGGATGACGCCTGACCCGGTTTCCGGTCGGGCGTGGCGCACACCACAATCGAGTTGGTTTACACCATTCGGGGGTAGGGAACCTGCGATGCTCTCACTATTTCCGCCCCAGCACTATCCGGGAAGTTCGCTGATCACCGAGGATGGCACCTAAATTGTGGTGGTTTTTGGCGCAAAGGTGTGTCTTTTGCGCCCGAGGCAAAAATAGCCAAAAGCAACCGGAAACCAATTGTGGGAAAAAACCTCACTGCGCGCGCGGGAATTCGTAGCTAAACTGAGTGGAAGATCGGCCGTGAACGAATGTCCCACGATGGGAGCCATGGCCGTATCCGGACACAGGTATTCGACACCGAGGAGAAAATTGTGACCACTCGCGTTGGCATTAACGGCTTCGGCCGCATCGGCCGTAACTTCTACCGTGCAGTGCTTGAGCGCAGCGATGACATCGAGATCGTTGCGGTCAATGACCTGACCGACAACAAGACTCTGGCAAACCTGCTGAAGTACGACTCCATCATGGGCAAGATCAAGGGCGACGTCGAGTACGACGACGAGTCCATCACCGTCGGTGGCAAGCGCATCGCTGTTTCTGCAGAGCGCGATCCGAAGAACCTTGACTGGGCTGCTCACGACGTCGACATCGTCATCGAGTCCACCGGCTTCTTCACCGACGCTGAGGCTGCCAAGGCTCACCTCGAGGCTGGTGCCAAGAAGGTCATCATCTCCGCTCCGGCGAAGAACGAGGACGCAACCTTCGTCTACGGCGTCAACCACACGGACTACGATCCGGAGAACCACACCGTCATCTCCGGCGCATCCTGCACCACCAACTGCCTGGCTCCGATGGCCAAGGTCCTGGACGAGAAGCTCGGCATCGTCCGCGGTCTCATGACCACCGTCCACGCATACACCGGTGACCAGCGCCTCCACGACGCCCCGCACTCGGACCTGCGTCGCGCCCGCGCTGCCGCCGTCAACATTGTCCCGACCTCCACCGGTGCAGCCAAGGCTGTCTCCCTGGTTCTCCCGCAGCTCAAGGGCAAGCTCGACGGCTACGCACTCCGCGTCCCGGTCATCACCGGTTCTGCCACGGACCTCACCTTCACTGCTTCCCGCGAGACCACCGTTGAAGAGGTCAACGCAATCATCAAGGAAGCCGCTGTAGGCGAGTTCGGCGACACCCTGGCCTACACCGAGGATCCGATCGTCTCCACCGACATCGTCGGTGATGATCACGGCTCGATCTTCGACGCTGGCCTGACCAAGGTCATCGGCGACCAGGTCAAGGTTGTGTCCTGGTACGACAACGAGTGGGGCTACACCTGCCAGCTGCTGCGTCTGACTGAGTACGTCGCTGACAAGCTCTAAGAAAAATTAGCCGCACCTCCTGAATCATGTGATGCTAGGGGAGTGCGACCCCTGCGGCCCGGGGTGTGCCTCGGCACACTTCCCGGGCCGCATCTATATGTCTAGTACCTATAACTTCACCCCTATTGAACCCAGGAGCTTTTCATGACTGTCAAGACCTTGCAGGACCTCCTCGACGAAGGCGTCGAAGGCCGTCACATTCTCGTCCGTTCCGACTTCAACGTGCCGCTCAATGACGCCGGTGAAATCACCGACCCGGGCCGCATCACCGCATCCTTGCCCACCCTCAAGGCACTCGTCGACGGCGGTGCCAAGGTCATCGTCATGGCGCACCTGGGCCGCCCAAAGGGCGAGGTTAATCCCAAGTACTCCTTGGCCCCGGTTGCTGAAGCCCTCTCCGAGGCCCTCGGGCAATACGTCGTTCTCGCTGCCGATGTGGTCGGCGAAGATGCGCATGAGCGCGCGAACGGTCTAACCGATGGCGATGTTCTCCTGCTGGAGAACGTGCGTTTCGACGCCCGCGAGACCTCCAAGGATGAGGCAGAGCGCGGCGAGTTCGCCGACTTGCTCGTCGACCTTGCGGCTGACAACGGCGCCTTCGTGTCCGACGGCTTCGGCGTCGTCCACCGCGCTCAGGCCTCCGTCTACGATGTGGCCAAGCGTCTGCCGGCCTTCGCCGGCAAGCTGGTGGAAAAGGAAATCTCCGTCCTGGAGAAGACTGCCACCGCCCCGGAGCACCCCTACGTCGTCGTCCTTGGTGGTTCCAAGGTCTCTGACAAGCTCGGCGTCATCGAGGCCCTGGCAAGCAAGGCCGATCACATCATCATCGGCGGCGGCATGTGCTACACCTTCCTCGCAGGCGAAGGCTACAACGTCCAGAAGTCGCTGCTGCAAGAAGAGATGATCGACACCTGCAAGAGTCTCCTCGAGCGCTTCGGTGACAAGATCGTCCTGCCGGTTGACCTCGTTGCCGCCTCGGAGTTCTCCGCCGATGCTGAGCGCAAGATCGTGGGACTCGACGGAATCCCCGAGGGGTGGATGTCCCTCGACATCGGCCCGGAATCCGTGAAGAAGTTCGCCGACGTGCTGGCCACCTCCAAGACCGTCTTCTGGAACGGCCCCATGGGCGTGTTCGAGATGGAGCCCTTCTCCAAGGGCACCGCCGGTGTCGCACAAGCAATCATCGATGCCACCGCCAACAATGGTTCCTTCTCTGTCGTCGGCGGCGGCGACTCTGCAGCTTCCGTCCGCGTTCTTGGCCTCGATGAGGATGGTTTCTCCCACATCTCCACCGGTGGCGGTGCTTCCCTCGAGTTCCTCGAGGGCAAGGACCTGCCCGGCGTTTCCATCCTCAACCGCTAGCACTCACCCCTATTGAAAGGAGTGCCACCACCATGGCACGTACCCCCCTCATTGCCGGCAACTGGAAGATGAACCTGGACCACCAGCAGGCCATCGGAACCGTGCAGAAGCTCGACTTCGCCCTGCCGAAGGAATACTACGAGAAGGTTGACGTCGCACTCACCGTCCCCTTCACTGATATTCGCTCCGTGCAGACCCTGGTCGACGCCGAAAAAATGAAGATCACCTACGGCGCACAGGACGTTTCCCAGCACGAGTCCGGTGCGTACACCGGCGAGGTGAGCGCCCAGATGCTGGCCAAGCTGGGCTGCACCTGGGTCGTCGTGGGCCACTCGGAGCGTCGGGAATACCACAACGAATCTGATGAGCTGGTTGCAGCGAAGGCTGCTGCGGCCCTCAAGCACGGAATGAGCCCCATTGTCTGCGTGGGTGAGCCGCTGGAGATCCGCGAGGCAGGCACGCACGTTGACTACGTCGTGGAGCAAACTCGCGCCTCCCTCGCAGGGTTGTCGGCCGAGGACCTGACCAACACTGTCATCGCTTACGAGCCGGTGTGGGCTATCGGTACCGGCAAGGTTGCTTCCGCAGCCGACGCCCAGGAAGTATGCGCCGCCATTCGTGGACTCGTCCGCGAGCTGGCGGGGGACGAGGTTGCTGACGGCATCCGAATCCTCTACGGCGGTTCTGTGAAGTCTGACTCGGTGGGCGAGATCGTCGGCCAGCCGGACGTAGACGGCGGCCTCGTCGGCGGCGCTTCGCTGGACGGCGAGGACTTCGCAAAGCTGGCAGCTAACGCTGCCTCGGCCGTCTAGGCACGACCCAGCACGACCTCAAGCACTAACCCGGACAACCAGGGAGATGACCGCGTGACTGCACGCAATCACCTACAGGAAGATATTCGATACCTGGGCCGAATTCTCGGCCAGGTGATTGCGGAGCAGGAAGGCGACGAGGTTTTCAACCTGGTTGAGCTAGCCCGCCAACAGGCCTTCGAGGTGGCGAAGGGAAACGCCGACCTCGAGGTCTTAGTGGAGCTTTTCCGCAATATTGAACCGACGCAGGCCACGCGAGTTATTCGCGCGTTTTCCCACTTCGCCCTCATGGCGAACCTAGCGGAGGACATCCACGACGATGTTAACCGTGAACTCCAGCTCGATGCCGGTGGCCCCGCGCCCGATTCCACCCTGGACGCCACCTGGGACAAGCTGGCTGAAGCACAGCTCAAGTCCGCGGACATTGCCCGCACTCTCGACGGGGCCCTCGTGGCGCCGGTTCTCACAGCACACCCGACGGAAACGCGTCGGCGCACGGTGTTCGATGCCCAAAAACACATCACCGAGCTGCTCATCCAGCGCAATGACGTCCTCGAGGCCGAGCCGAACGCCCGCACTGAGGCCCGACTCGCTTCCATCGACAGCAACATTCGCCGTCGCATGACAATCCTGTGGCAAACCGCCCTCATCCGCGTGGCTCGTCCGCGGATTGAGGACGAGATTGAGGTGGGGTTGCGCTACTACAAGCTTTCCCTTCTCAAGGAGATTCCGGCACTTAACCGTGCAGTCAATCAGCGACTCACGTCCGACTTCGGTGACGTCACCCCTGCCCGGCCAATCTTGCGGCCGGGATCTTGGATCGGTGGTGACCACGACGGTAACCCCTACGTCACTGCCGAGACGCTTGACTATGCCTCCCGCCGTGCGGCACAGACGGTGTTGAAGTACTACGCCGCCCAATTGCATGCCCTGGAGCACGAACTCAGTCTCTCCGACCGTATGACAGCAGTGACCGTCGAACTCGTCGCCTTGGCCAAAGAAGGCAACAACGAAGTTCCCAGCCGCGTGGATGAGCCCTACCGCCGCGCTGTCCACGGCGTCCGCGGTCGCGTCCTGGCAACGACGGCTTCATTGGTGGGGGAGGACGCAGTCGAAGGCGTGTGGCACCGCAACTACCTGCCCTATGCTTCAGCAGAAGAATTCGACGCTGACCTTGGCGTCATTGATGAATCCCTGCGCAGCTCGCAGGACGACATCATCGCCGATGATCGCCTCGCTTCCATTCGAGCAGCGATCGCTAGCTTTGGTTTCCACTTATACTCGATTGACCTGCGGCAGAACTCCGAGAGCTTCGAAGACGTGCTCACGGAAGTGTTCTCCACCGCACACGTGACTGAGGACTATTCGGCACTGTCCGAGGACGCGAAGGTGGAGCTCCTCACGGCGGAACTGCGCACCCCGCGCCCACTGGTGCCCAGGGGCTATCGGGGATTCACCGAGCCAACGCAGCGCGAACTGGACCTGATCGCCCAGGCAGCCGATTCCGTCGATCGCTTCGGCGAGAAGATGGTCCCACACCAAATTATCTCGATGGCGACCTCGGTCAGCGACATTTTGGAGCCGATGGTGCTGCTCAAGGAGGCTGGTCTCATTCAGGCTGGCGGTGATGAGCCGACCGGCAGCATCGACATCATTCCGTTGTTTGAAACCATCGATGACCTTGAGGCTGGCGCCGACATCCTGCGCAGGTTGTGGGACCTTCCCCTCTACCGTTCCTACCTCGCCCAGCGCGGTGGGGTCCAGGAGATCATGTTGGGATACTCCGACTCGAACAAGGACGGTGGCTATTTCGCCGCAAACTGGGCCCTGTACGCCGCTGAGCTTGAGCTGGTTGAGATCTCCCGCGAGTACGGTATCCGTCTGCGGTTGTTCCACGGCCGCGGCGGCACCGTTGGTCGCGGTGGCGGCCCATCCTACGATGCCATCTTGGCTCAGCCCAAGGGCGCGGTTGACGGCTCGGTCCGCGTGACTGAACAGGGCGAAATCATTTCCGCGAAATATGGCAGCCCCCGGGCCGCTCGTCGTAATCTCGAGGCACTCGTGTCTGCGACCCTGGAGGCCAGCCTTCTCCCCGTCGATGAATTGGAGGACCGCGACCGGGCAATTGAGATCATGACTGAGGTGTCTCGCCTCAGCCGCGAGAAGTACGCCTCGTTGATCCACAATGACCCGGGCTTCATTCCTTACTTCGTCCAATCCACGCCGCTGGCGGAAATTGGGGCGCTGAACATTGGCTCCCGCCCGACGGCCCGAAAGCAAACTAAAGCTGTCGATGACTTGCGGGCCATCCCCTGGGTGCTGGCTTGGTCCCAGTCGCGCGTCCTGCTTCCTGGCTGGTTTGGCGTGGGTACTGCGCTGGCCGAGTGGATCGGGGAGGGCGACGGTGCTGAGGAGCGCCGGGCCGAGCTTCGTCACCTGTATGAGACCTGGCCGTTCTTCTCTTCCGTGATGTCCAACATGGCGCAGGTTATGAGCAAAGCGGGCATGGAACTCGCCGAGCTGTACGCTCGGCTTGTCGACGATCGCGAGATCGCCTCGCGCGTCCACGCCGTCATTGCGGAAGAGTTTGACCTCACCCGCCGCATGTTCAGCGAGGTCACCGGCAGCGATGATCTCCTGGCGGACAACCCTTCGTTGGCACGGTCGGTGCGTCGCCGCTTCCCGTACCTGTTGCCGCTCAACATCATTCAGCTTGAGTTGCTTCGTCGTCACCGCGCCGGAGATGAGCGTGACTCCGTTTCGCGGGGTATCCAATTGACCATGAATGGACTAGCCACGGCGCTGCGGAATTCCGGCTAGTCCCTGGTGTAGACTGACCGGAGTTTCACCCCACCAATTGTTTAAGGATCCTAATGCTCCTCGCGCTTCAGATCATCCTCGTACTCTCTGCCGTGCTCATGACTGTGTTTGTCTTGCTGCACAAGGGTAAGGGTGGCGGTCTGTCGAGCCTCTTCGGTGGAGGTGTCCAGTCAAACCTCTCCGGCTCGACGATCGTGGAGAAGAACCTTGATCGCTATACCATCCTCATGGCGGTCGTGTGGATCGCGTGTATCGTCGCGCTGAACCTGTTGCAGGCCTTCGCCGGCTAGGTCCGACCAAGAACAAGCGGATGCTCCCCAGACACCGTCTGGGGAGCATTCATTTTTGACAGTTCAGCCGGTTGGCCTACTTGAGGCGGCTGAACTTCGCCTTGAGAGCGTCGACCCGCTCTTCGACTTTCTCGTGACGCTCCTGCTTGCGCTGCTCCCTCATGGCGTGTCGGGCGGCGTCGGCGGCATCGGCGACGGCTTGCTGTTGTGCCTCGATTTCCGCGACGATCTCTGCGACCGGGCGGCGAATAATCGTGCCACCTGCCTCCTTCACTACGGCGTCGAGTGCAGTCGTGTCGTTCTCGGCTGTCTCGGCAATGATGGCGTTTCGACCAGTGGGGACGAGTCCAGCGAACTCGGTGATGGCATCATCAGCGGTGTTGGCTCGGGCGGCATCGAAGATCAGTCCGCCCGAGGCGCCTACGGACGCCCCGAGGAGCATGCCGAGCGGGCCGCCGAGGACTCCCACCAACATGCCGAGGAGAGTTCCGGTGAGGGTGCCTTCGCCGGTGAGCGTGTCGTCGCCCTCGGTGAGCCGGATGGCTCCCTGGTCATCGCGTTCCACGATGGCGGCCGCGGAGACTCCAAGTTGTTCGTAGTAGGGCTTCAATTTTGAGTAGAGCTCGTAAGTCGAAGCGTTGTCAGGCAAGGTGATTGCTACTGCGTAGTCGGTCATAGGTTCTCCTCTCGACCGCAGTGAGGTGCCGCGGAATGGTGGAATCCTTCCGGAAACGTTTTCGGGAAGGGGGTAAAACCCAGCCTAAGTCGGAGTAAATAGGGTGTCATCCCTGGTTCCCTGGCAAACCGAACCCTAGCCATTCACTCGTCAGCTAAGAAATGGTTTGTTAGGAATGGAGTTTGGCTACGTGAGTAGCAGTCATCGCGAGCATCATGTGCCAAAGGATCTAAGGCGTCAAGATGGAGAAATTTCCAAAAATCCCCCGAAAGTGCACTACTTTCGGGGGTAACTAAAGGTAGTTCCAATGGAGATGTCAGTCGAACTAGGGTCGCGATTACTCCTCGGCCGCATCGTCGGTCAGGAACAGTACTGTCTCGGACCGGCCCCGCGCTCCCGCAGCTGGCCATTCCACCGCGGGGGAGCCGGCGATGACGTGGGACGCTGCTTCGGCCTTCTCGCCACCGGAGACCAAAAGCCACACCCGCTCGGCGCTGGCGACGGCGGGCAGGGTGAGGGTAACGCGCTCCGCGGGAGGCTTGGGGGAGTCTTCCACTGCCACCACCAATAGGTTTTCCTCGGCAACCGCAGCGGAATGGGGGAACAGTGAGTTGATGTGGCCTTCGTGCCCCATGCCCAGCAGGTGCAAGTCGAAGCCGCCTGGCGCATAGGTTGCTATGGCCTCGGTGTAGGCAGCTACGGCCGGTTTCATGTCCGAGCCGTCAAGGCCGTAGCCGTGGATGTTCTCTGCCGGGATGTCCACGTGGTCCAGGAGGGCCTCGCGGGCTTGGCGTTCATTGGATTCTTCGTGGCTTAAGTCCACGTTGCGCTCGTCGCCGAAGAAGACGTGGACCCGCGTCCAGTCAATCTGGTTTGGCAACGCGCGCAGGTGCCGAAGCAAGCCGATGCCGGCCCCGCCTCCGGTGATGACGACGTGGGCAACCCCACGCTCCGAAATGGCCTCATTAACCACTGACACGAAGCGCAGGGCGGCATCAGAAATAAGGGATTCGAGGTCGGGAACCCGGTGAACGGTGACCATGGGACTAGTCCTTTTCTACGTATTCCACGCGATTGAGACCACGGAGGGCGTTGGCGTAGGTGAGGTCGGGGTCGAGGTGGCGAAGCTCCTCGGCAAGGCAGTCTGCATCCGAGCGGACCACCATCGACACCAGGGACTCTGGCCGGTCGGGCATGGCGACGCGGACGGTGCGGTGGTCGAGCACGTCGACCGTGAGCGGGCCGGAGGCCCGTTCGAAACGAAGTGTTTGGATGGGGAACAGGCGGGCGTCGATAAGCGGCCCCGTGATCTCCCGAATGATGGGGACCCCGAGACGGTCGGCAAGCCAACCAGCGGCAATGTCGACCGCTGGGGTGTCCGGCGGGCCGGACAAAGTGACCGATTCGACGTCCTCGTGGGGAAAGCGGTCCAGGGAGGAGGCAACGATGCCCCGCCAGCTGGTAATTGCCGACCACACCATGTCCGAATCGCCGGGCGCATAGGTGGCGCGCAGCCGCTCGAGGATACCGATGGTTGGGCAGTGCGCCGAGTTGGTGATGCGGCGCTGAGCCAGCAAGCCGAGCGGATGCTCCGAGGGGTCCTCCGGGGCGGCCGTCGGCCACCAGGTGACCACCGGGGTGTCTGGGAGTAGGAGGGGAGTGACCACGGACTCCAAATGCTGAGTCAGCTCCCCGGTGATCTGCATGATGACCATCTCTGACGCGCCCGCATGCCCGCCGACGCGCACCTCGGCGTTGAGGTGCGGCTCGCCCTCCGCAGAACCGGTGAGCAAGACGATGACACGGGCGGGATGCTCGTGGGAAGCATCGCGGGTCACGGAAATGATGTGGTCAACGTTGTCGTCCATTTCCGCAACGACGATGAGCGTAAGCACGCGGCCGGTCGTTTGGGAATTATTCTCGCGCGCATCCAGGAGGCTGGCGGCGATCTTCCGGGTGGAGGTATCCGGCAAAGTGATGATCATGGGGGCCTTTCCAACTGTAATCAGCGACGAGATTAGGGGCGACGCCACGTGCGGCCAGTGCGCTCAAGCATGCGGTCGGCGCTAGCGGGACCCCACGTGCCCGCCCGATACTGCTCGGGCTGGCCCTGCGAGGCCCAGTATTCAAGGATCGGGTCCAGGATCGCCCAGGAGAGCTCGACCTCTTCGTTAGTTGGGAAGAGGCTGGACTCGTCGAGCAGGGCGTCGAGGATGAGACGCTCGTAGGCTTCGGGCGACTCCTCGGTGAAGGCTTCTGCGTAGGAAAAGTCCATGTTGACGTCGCGGACCTCCATGGCCGAGCCTGGGACCTTGGACCCGAACCGCATGAGCACGCCCTCGTCCGGCTGCACCCGAATGACCACGGCGTTGCGCCCCAGCGAGGCGGTTTGGCGTTCAGAGAACGGCTGGTGGGGTGCTTCTTTAAACACCACGGCGATCTCGGTGACACGACGCCCCAGGCGCTTGCCGGTGCGCAGGTAAAAGGGCACGCCCGCCCAGCGACGGGAGTTGATCTGTAGGGTGCAGGCCGCATAGGTCTCGGTCGTGGAATTGACGTCGAAACCGTCCTCCTCCCGCAGGCCAAGAACCTGCTCGGAACCCTGCCAGCCGGAGGCATACTGCCCGCGGGCCGTGGTTTTGCTCAGCGGGTACACCGGTGAGGTAGCGCGCAGGACCTTGACTTTCTCGGCCTGAAGCTCGGTGGGGTCGAAGGTAACGGGTTCTTCCATCGCCACCAGAGCCAACAACTGGATGAGGTGGTTCTGGATGACGTCGCGTGCCGCGCCAATGCCGTCGTAATATCCGGCTCGGCCGCCCAACCCGATGTCCTCGGCCATGGTGATCTGGACGTGGTCGACGTAGTGGGAGTTCCACAGCGGATCAAACAGCTGGTTGGCAAAGCGCAACGCCAGGATGTTCTGGACGGTCTCCTTGCCCAAATAGTGGTCGATGCGGAAGACGGACTCCTCTGGAAAAACCGCGTTGACCACCTGGTTCAGCTCCCGGGCGCTGGCCTCATCGTGGCCAAACGGCTTCTCGATGATCACGCGCCGCCACGATTCCTCAGTCGCTTCCGCCAGCCCCGAACGCTCGAGCTGATGGCAGACCTTAGAGAAGTAGTCCGGCGGAACAGAAAGGTAGAACGCCCAGTTCCCGGCTGTGCCGCGCGTCCGGTCCATCTCCTTCAACGTGGCGGCCAGCCGGTCAAACCCGGCGTCGTCGAAGTTGCCTTCTACGAAGTGCGCGCCCTCGGCGAGGCGTTCCCACACGTGCTCGCGGAACTTGGTGCGCGCGCCGGCCTCCACGGCCTCCCGGACGTAGGCCTCGAAATCGGCCTTGCTCCAATCGCGTCGACCGAATCCCACCAGCGTGAAGCCGGCTGGCAGGAGTCCACGATTAGCGAGGTCGTACACCGCCGGCAGCAGCTTCTTGCGTGCCAAGTCGCCGGTCACGCCGAAGATCACCATGCCGGAAGGGCCGGCGATCCGCGGTAGCCGCTTGTCGTGGACATCGCGCAGCGGGTTGTCCCACTGCTCAGTATCGGTCGAGGCCATGAAGCGTCGTCCTTTCTTCGTTACTGCAGTTGGGTTTCCATGGAGTCGAGCAGTTCCTGCCACGCGGACACAAACTTATCGACGCCCTCCTGCTCCAGCACTGCGAACACATCCTCCATGTCGATGCCGACTGCAGTCAGCTGCTCGAACAACGCCTGTGCCGCATCCGCGGCACCGTCGAGGGTGTCACCGTGGAGGCCACCAAGCTCGAGGACGGCGTCGATAGTCGCTTCAGGCATGGTGTTGACCGTGTCGGGGCCGGCCAGCTCAGTAACATACAAGGTGGCCGAGTAGTCCAGGTTCTTCACTCCGGTCGATGCCCACAGCGGGCGCTGGACGTTAGCGCCGACGGGGAGACCTTCGCGTCCGAGTTCTTGGAACACGGCGTACGCACGCTGTGCGTTGGCCACGCCTGCTTTGCCGCGCAGCGCCAGGGCCTCGTCAGTGCCGATTTCCTCGAGGCGACGATCCACCTCGGAGTCGAGGCGGGAGACGAAGAAGGAAGCGACGGAGAAGATGTCGGAAACGTCATGGCCATTTTCAGCGGCACGCTGGATGCCCTCGCGGTAAGCGATGATGACTTGGCGGTAGCGGGCCACCGAGAAAATCAAGGTGACGTTGACGGAAATACCCGCGGCCAAAGCGTCGGAGATCGCCGGAAGCGAACCGTCCGTGGCCGGGATCTTGATCATCACGTTGGGGCGGTCCACCTTCTTCCACAACTCCTTGGCCTGGGCGATGGTGGCGTCGCGGTCGTCGGAGATTCGCGGGTCGACCTCGATGGAGACACGACCGTCACGACCCCCGGAGCTCTCGAAGATCGGGAGGAACACGTCACAGGCATCGCGAACGTCATCGACTGACATTGCGTAGACGGCTTCGTCCACGGCGGCACCAGCGGCCTTGAGCTCAGCGATCTGCGCGTCGTAGGCGTTGCCCTTGCTCATGGCGGCGGCAAAGATTGCCGGGTTGGTGGTGACACCAACGACCGACTTGGTCTCGATGACCTCTTGCAGGTTGCCGGAGGTGATGCGATCGCGGGAAAGATCATCCAACCAGGTGGATGTGCCCAGCGAGGCTAGCTCGTCGATAAAACTCATCTGTAGATCCTTTACTGAGTTGATGGTGGTTACTGGGAAGCGGCGAGGGATTCCTTGGCGGCGGCGGCAACGGCCGCGGACGTAATGCCGAATTCCTCATAGAGCTTCTCGTAGGCGGCGGAGGCACCGAAGTGTTCGAGGGACACGTTGCGGCCATGCGTGCCGGTCCAGCGGTGCCACGGCTGAGCGATACCGGCCTCGACGGAAACGCGGGCGGGGACGGCTGCCGGGAGTACGGATTCGATGTACTCAGCATCTTGCTCTGCGAACCACTCCATGCAGGGAACAGACACCACGCGGGCGGCGATTCCCTCAGCTTCAAGGGAGGCTGCGGCCTCCACGGCGAGCTGCACCTCGGAGCCGGTACCCAACAAGATGACATCGGGGGTTTGCTTGGAGCCCTCAACGAGGACGTAGGCGCCTCGGCGGACACCCTCGGCCGCCTTCTCCTTCGTGCCTTCCAGCACGGGGACGTTCTGACGGGTCAAGGCAAGGCCCTTGGGGGATTCGCGGTACTCCAGCGCTGCGGCCCACGCCTGAGCGGTCTCGTTAGCATCCGCCGGACGGATAACCGACAGGCCCGGGATCGCGCGAAGCGCAGCCAGGGTTTCCACTGGCTGGTGGGTGGGCCCATCTTCGCCCAGACCGATGGAGTCGTGAGTCCACACGTAGTAGGCATCGCACTTCATCAAGGCGCCGAGTCGAACGGCCGGGCGCATGTAGTCAGAGAAGATGAGGAAGGTGCCGCCGTAGGGCCGGGTCGGGCCGTGGAGGGAAATGCCATTAAGAATGGATCCCATCGCATGTTCGCGGATACCGAAATGAAGGTTGCGGCCATAAGGCTCAGCAGACCAGGTGTCGGTGGAGATCTCCTTCGGGCCGAAGGACGGCGAACCCTTGATCACGGTGTTGTTCGAGCCCGCGAGATCCGCAGATCCACCCCACAGCTCCGGCATGACGGCACCCAATGCCTGGAGAGTGGCTTCGGAGGCCTTGCGGGTAGCAACGCCCTTGGCATCAGCATCCCAGGTGGGGAGGGACTCGTGGAAGCCGGCCGGCAGCTCGCGGTCAGTGAGGCGATCGAACAGGGCCTTGTTCTCCGGGTGGGCGGTAGCCCAGGCATCGAACTTCTTCTGCCAGGCGGCGTGCTTCTCAGCGCCGCGCTTGGTTAGCTCGCGGGTGTGGGAAATTACCTCCTCCGAGACATCGAAATTCTTCGACGGATCGAAGCCCAGGAGCTCCTTGGTGGCTGCAACCTCAGCTTCGCCCAGAGCGGCGCCGTGGGAGGCACCGGTGTTCTGCAGGTTCGGTGCCGGGTAGCCAATGATGGTGCGCAGACGGATGAAGGTCGGGCGAGAGGTGTCGGCCTTGGCTGCGACGACAGCCGATTCGATGGCAGCGACGTTTTCGCCGCCTTCGATCTCAATGGTCTGCCATCCATAAGCCTGGTAGCGGGCGACGACGTCTTCGGTGAAGGCGATCTGGGTGTCATCTTCGATGGAGATGCGGTTGTCGTCCCAGAAGACGATGAGGTTGCCCAGTTCCTGCGTGCCAGCGAGGGAGCAGGCCTCGGAGGTAACACCTTCCTGGAGGTCACCGTCGGAGGCGATGACGTAGACATAGTGGTCGAAGGGGGACTCGCCGGCTGGAGTCTCCGGGTCGAAGAGACCGCGCTCACGGCGAGATGCCATGGCCATGCCGACAGCAGAGGCCAGGCCCTGCCCCAGCGGACCGGTGGTGATCTCCACACCACGGGTGTGATGGACCTCGGGGTGACCCGGGGTCAGTGAATTCCAGGAGCGCAGCGCCTTGATGTCATCGAGCTCGAGGCCAAAGCCTCCCAAATAGAGCTGAATGTACTGAGTGAGGGAAGAGTGACCGCAGGAGAGGACGAAACGGTCGCGGCCCACCCAGTCGGTGTCATTGGGGTCGTGGTTAATGATGCGCTGGTATAGCGTGTACGCCAGCGGAGCGAGGGACATCGCGGTGCCCGGGTGACCGGAACCCACGTTCTGGACTGCATCAGCCGCCAAGACGCGGACGGTGTCGACCGCTCGGGTGTCGGTTTCCGTCCAATCGACGGGGTAGTGGCGCTCGGTCAGAGCCTGCAGTTCGGGTGTCAAGGTCACGGGAAATCCTCACTTCAGTAGAGATTGGGTCAGGAGAAACCACCAACAAAGGCATCGGAGGTTTTCGTCTCCGTCTACTTTAGTGCTCATTGAGACTCTCATGTGATCAGATGCTCTCAATGCCAGCACCGAGTGGCTATTTCCGCCCTGATTCTCACGCGTGATCGATCAGCCGTTAGTATGACAAGAACGCGCGCGCCCCTGAACTTCTCGCTGAGACTGCCCTTCGTTGCGTGCGGTGGGAACTTTTCGAGTCCTAGACACGACAAGTCTGGGGACGCGTCCGTGTCGTCGAAAACCATGTTGTTGGAGGAATCTCACTTGGAGACAATCAAGGCCTACATTGCGCTGACGAAGCCGAGGGTCATTGAACTACTCCTCGTTGCCACGATTCCGGCGATGCTGCAGGCCGAACGTGGCGAGAATAATATCCTGCTGATCTTGCTTACCGTCGTTGGTGGTTGGATGGGCGCGGCCGCGGCGAATACCTTCAATATGGTCGAGGATTCAGACATCGATCAGAAGATGGGTCGCACGCGAGCTCGCCCCCTGGTGCGCAAGAAAGTCTCCAACCGCGAGGCCTCTATTTTCGCCTGGGCGTTGTTGATCATTTCGGTTTTGTGGCTCGGTGTGCTGTGTAACTCCTGGCTGGCCGCGCTTTTTATTGTGCTGACCAACTGGTTCTACGTGTTCGTCTACACCAAGTGGCTTAAGCGTCGCACCTGGCAAAACGTCATTTGGGGCGGTGCCGCGGGCTGCATGCCCGTTTTGGTGGGCTGGGCCGTAATCACCGATAACCTGCCGGAGGGCGTCCCCCACCAGTGGTGGCAGGCGATCGTGCTCTTCATGATCATCTTCTTCTGGACGCCGCCGCACACCTGGGCACTGGCAATGAAGTACAAGGACGACTACCAAAAAGCCGGAGTCCCCATGCTTCCGGTGGTGCGCAAGCCCGTGGAGGTGACTCGGCAGATCGTGTGGTACACCTGGGCCACGGTTATCACCACGCTGCTGCTAGTCCCCGCTGCCTCGTGGATCTATCTCATCGGCGCCCTCGCAGGCGGGGCTTACTTTCTCGTGATGGCGCATGTCCTGCACAACGGCGTGGTCAAGGGCGCGAACGTCAAGCCCCTCAAGCTGTTCATCCTTTCGAACAACTACCTGGCGCTCGTGTTCGTCGCCCTGTCCGTCGACGCGGTCCTAGGGTGGCAGACCATCGGCGAGATGCTCGGCTGGACCACCACCTTTTTCTAGTCCTGCACCTGCAGCACGATCGACCCGGTGGTCTTGCGGGCATGCAGATCCCGATGGGCCTGCGCAGCCTCGGCCAGTGGATAAGAGCTGGATACTCGGAACTTGAGCGTGCCATCAACCACGGCCTGGGTGACCGCCTGCGCGCGCATTCGGAATTCTCCCTCGCCTGAGGTCCACGCACCGATTGACGGTCGAGTGAGGAAGATCGAGCCGTGAGTATTCAGCAGCTGCGGGTCGAAGGGCTCCACCGGCCCGGACGCGGCGCCGAAGAGGCAGACCGTGCCGCGGGGGCGGACGGCTTCGAGGGACTCGTTGAACGTGTCCTTGCCGACGCCGTCGTAGACCACGTCCACTCCAACTCCATCATTGCGGCGGCGGACAACCTCTGCGAGGTTGTCTGAATAGCGAAAGACCTCGGTTGCGCCCGCTTCGAGTGCTAGCTTCTCCTTTTGATTGGAGGAGACGACTGAAAATACGCGAGCCCCCTTGGCGGCCGCCATCTGGGTCGCGAGTAGACCAACACCGCCAGCGCCGGCGGTGATGAGGCAGGAATCTCCCTCCTGAAGGTCGTAGACGCCGTAGGTGAGGTAGTGGGCGGTGATGCCCTGCAACAGCATCGACGCCGCGACGTCCGGGCTTACGCCCTCCGGAACCGCGACGAGGCGATCGCGGGGGACACAGACCTGCTCAGCGTAGGACCCAAATGCATCACACCAGGCGACGACGGTGCCCTCGGCGATCTCGCCTTGGGGGTCATACACCACTCGGCCGGTGCCCTCGAGTCCGGGCACGAAGGGGAGGGCCGCGTGGTAGACGCCTTCCCGGTAGTACGTGTCGATGTAGTTGACGCCCGCCACCTGGACGTCGACAAGCACCTCGTCCTCGGAGGGGACGGGTGCGTCGATGTCGCGTACGTGGAGGACCTCAGGTCCACCGGTCTGGGAAATTTGGATTGCCTTCATGGCATCCAGGCTAGCGACCTCTAGGCAGAAACGGGGGCGTTTTCTGCTGTGGGACCGATTCGACGCCGCCCGTGGGCGTAAAGGAAGGCGGAGAAAGCGACCACAATGGACGACATCGCAATGTGGGCAGGGATGGTCCAGCGCGGGATGCCGAGGTTGAATTGGATGATGCCGATCGCCCACTGCACCAGGATCATCGCGATGAGGACCCAGGCTGTTCGTTTGGCGGCGAGAGAGGCCTTGCCCTGATAAAGCAGCCACACAATGACGACGGTCGCCGTGAGGTAGATGTACATCGTCGCGGCGTGGATGTAGGCCATCAGCTCAATGTTGACGTCGAGGCGACCCTCCATGCCAGCGCCCGAATCACCGGAGTGAACACCGGCTCCCGTAACCATCGTTCCGGTAACGAGGACCACGCTGAGGCAGACGGCGGCGACGACACTGAATCCGCGGATGAGGGGGGAGAACAGGCGGACGGGCTCCGCGCCATCGGGTTCGGCCAGGCGCATGTAAAGCAAAGCGGCGATCCACACCAGCGCCATGGACGGCAGGAAGTGAATGGCCACCGCCCACCACTTCAGATCCAAGTGGACAGAGATTCCGCCGAGCACTGCTTGGAGGACGATGCCCAACCCGGAAATCACCGAGTACACGATGATCTCCCGGCGCCGTTTCGCCCGGAGCACCGCCACGAAAACGGCGATGGCAATGGCGGCCAACACGAAGGTCAGCAGACGGTTACCGAACTCAATCGCCTGATGCAAAGCCGGTGCGGCTCCCTGGACGGGAACCAATGAACCCTCGTGGCAATTGGGCCAAGTGTTGCAGCCCAAGCCGGAACCAGTCACGCGGACGATGGAACCGGTGACGGTGATCGCGCCCTGCGCGACGAGCAAAATCATGGCAAGGACTCGCTGAACCTTCAGCGAAGGGAGCATTGGTTCTTTGATAACGGGGGTTGTCGCAATCTGAGTCACGGCGTCCACCCTACCTGTTCGTGCAGCTTGCGGGCCAATTCTGCGCGGTTGTCGGACGTGGCGTATCCCACTAAAGAACTAGGCGGAAAAGCGGAACCATTTCGCGGCGGCAGCCGACGCCACACCAGCCCACGCGAGAAGGACGAGGATCTCGCGCCAGGGGAAGGCGCCGTCAAAAGCGAGGGTCAAGCCGGAGGCCATCGCCACCGAGGGGATGAGTGTGTACCAGCCGGCGTCGTAGAGGCCCTGTGAGTATAGGACCCAGCCGACGATGCCGACGAGGATCACCCAGATGAGGTTGGCCAACGCCAACACCAGCTCTGAGCTAAACGTGCCACCCATAAGCAGACCTAGGGAGGTGAAGGCCGCGACGCCGGCGAAGAGCACGACGAGGCCGAGCACGACGCCCGTGAAATCGGTGCGCCAGCCGAGCACAAAGGCTGTCCCGGCCAACAGGATGGTTTGGAGGACGGCCATGACGGTAACTGCGATGACCTTGCCCGCGATAATGATGCTGGCCGAGACTCCTGAAGCTCCGGTACGCTTGAGCGCCCCATAACGACGGTCAAAGGCCAGGGCGATTGCCTGCCCAGTGAATCCGGAACTGGTTGTGGCGATGGCCAGCATCATGGGCAGGATCTCGGACACGCCGGTCTCCTCACCCAAGAGGGGAATGCTGCCCGCGATGATGAGCATGCCCAAGGGGATGATGATGCTCAACAGTTGTTGCTCGCCGTGGCGGAGGAAAAGAATGGTCTCCATGCGCCCCTGCGCCATGACCATGCGGCGCTGGGAGGCTCTTTTCGGGGCCGGGGTGAAGGTGCCGGGGGCGAAGCGCGAGGCGTTCGTGGTGTTAGACATGTCAGCTCCTCAGGCTTCGGCCGGTGATGTCGAGGAAGACTTCCTCGAGGTTGCGATGATCGACGTCGAGGCGCCGGATAAGCACTCCTTGCCTTGCGGCGGCAGCCGTCAGGGAAGCGAGGAGCTCCGGGGTGGGGTTCCCGGCAGCTCGATAGTTGAGCGGGCGAACGGTTTCGATGTCGAGCCCCGCGATGTCCGGGAGGTTGAGCGGGCAGTCGGTCTCGAAATTCACTCGGCTCGACCCTGCTCCGGCGGTGAGCGCAGCGGGGGAACCCTCGGCCACGACGCAACCACGATCGATAATGACGATGTGGTCGGCCAAAGATTCCGCTTCGTCCATGAGGTGGGTGGTCAGGATGACTGTGACACCATCCGCCCGCAGTGCACTGACTAGCTCCCACACCGCGAGGCGGGACTGAGTGTCCAAGCCCGCTGTGGGTTCATCGAGGAAGACCAACTCGGGGCGTCCGATGAGTGCGAGCGCGAGAGAGAGCCGCTGCTGTTGTCCACCGGACAGCCGCCGATAGGTGGTGTTGCGGACGCCGCCGAGCCCCAGGACGTCGATAAGCCATTCGGGATCGTGCGGATTGTCGTTGTAGGCCGCGGCCAAACGAAGCATCTCTGCGACTCGGATACCGGAGTAGGAACCGCCGCCCTGCAGCATGATGCCAATGTGTCGGCGGACCTCGTCCGCGTGGCGCGTCGGATCAATGCCGAGAACTCGGATGGCGCCCGAAGTGGGGGAGGTGAAACCCTCGCACATTTCGATGGTAGTGGTCTTGCCGGCACCGTTGGGGCCCAAAAGGGCCAAGACCTCCCCGCGGCGGGCGGTGAAGGTTAGCCCATTGACCGCAGCGGTGTTTCCGTAGGTCTTGACCACGTCCCTCAGTTCGAGGGCTGGTGTCTCCATCGCCGAAGATCCATCAAAAGTTGCAGGCACGATGTATCAGTGTAGGCCAAGCACTCCGCGGCGCCTCAACAGCCACCATCCGCCCGCGACGACTGCTGCAAATACCAGCGCAGCCCCCACGTAAATGCTCACCACTGTCATGGGTGGCAGGGAAAGGCCGCGGGGGAGAACGAAGACACTGAAGGTGGCGGAATAGGCCATGACGGCGAAGCGGAAGAAGGAACGGTTGGCCCATGCTGCTAGGGGGAGGATGGCCCACAGCATGTACCAGGGGTGAACAACGGGGAAGAGGATAACCAGGACAAAGGTAGCCACTCCGAGGCCGCCTACGGGGTGGATTGTTCCCCGGAAGGTGGCGAAGAGCAGGCGGATGAGGAAGCTCCCGGCGACGATGATGCCGACCGCCTGGGAGACGCGGATGACCATCGCCGAGTGATCGCCAAGGCCCAATAGCATGCCAAAGAACCCAGAGATCACGCCGATGGTGGTTGACAGGGACAACCAGCTGCGGATGGTGGCTGCGCCGCCTTGCCCGGTGACCCAGCCGAGGCCGATGCCGGTGCAGAGAGTAACCACCGCGATGGTCGCCAAGAGCAAGGCAACCTGGATGCACACCGCCACGGTGACGGCGACCACCGGATGTCGTCCCGCGCGGAGGAAATAGCGGGCCAGGTTCATGCCCACGAACCCAAGTGCGAGGAAGCCAGTTACCTTGACCATGCCGGCGCAGGCGATGAGCGCGGCGGAAGCGACGATGAAGGCTGCTGCTCTCGCGAGGTTCGCTTTCTCGCCATTGCGGCCGTCGAGCATGTCTACTCCCCGCAAGCCCAGATGCAAACCCACGAGCATCAAGCTCAGCAGCAGGGCCTCATTATGAATCCCGCCGATCAGATGCAGGATGGTCAGGGGATTGAGCACTCCTAGCCACACGGCTGCAACCGGGCTCACGCCGCAGCGCGTAGCCAGCCGACTGATCGCCCACCCGGCGGCGATGAGGCCGATGAGCGACAGCAGGCGATGGGAAAACACGCCCAGGATGATGGAATCAGAGGTGATGTGGCTGATCGCGGAGGAAATCCAGAGAGCGACCGGACCGTATGGCGAGGGGGAGTGCGACCAGATGAAGGGCACGGAACGTGCCAGCGGGTCCTCGGTGCCCAGCAGGTCCACGGGACCGGCGGAGTAGGGATCCATTCCGCGGGCCACGATCGAACCCTGGGCCAAATAGGAGTAGATGTCCTGGGTGAATAGCGGAGCAGTGAAGATTAACGGCAGGACCCAAGCGGCAAAAGTACGTTTGAGAGCGGACATCGACACCGTGGGTTGACGGGAAGTTCTGCGGGATACGCCCACGAACGGAGCCATGAGCAACCAGGCCAGGACTAACAGGCCAACTCCCACCATGACCATGACGGAGGAGGTTTGCAAAAGGCGGGAGAGGAGAAATCCGCCGGGGAAAGAGGAATAGGGATTATCAACCACTGGTAGGGCGCCTGCGCCGAGGGCGCCGAATCCGATGAGCACAGTGCCTGTGGTGCCGACGATGCGCAGGACCTGAAAGCGCGAAAGCTCCCGGACGCCGAGCCGACCGCTGGCCGGAGTGGGGGCGGCGTCTTGGTGCAGGGTCGCCGAGCGGGATCCCGCGGACCCGAGCCGCGGGAGATTTGAGGCAACATCGTCGATGATGGCCGGGCGTCTGCGTTCCACAGAGATCATCCTAGCGGTCGGGCGGTCCCCCATCGGGCAGTGTCGAGCATGGTTACTACTTAGTCACGCCTAAGAGATGGTGGTGGCGTATCAAGTTGGACAAGGGGAATGAATTAAGGAACACTTGTGTTGTCGAATACATACGGAACTTGGCAACCAGTCCGTTTATGTCAGACGCAACAAACAATGAAGCATGAAGGTGACTGCGATGGCTGAGATCGAGGACGGGGACACCCGCCGCCAGATCACGCATACGTTGTTAAAACACGCGCCAATCACCGCTTCGGATCTAGCTAACCGTCTCAACATGTCCGCCGCAGGCATCCGCCGCCACCTCGACATCTTGGAAGCTGATGGCTTCATTGAGATCGATACCCGGCGCGCTGCCCGCTCCGCGACGAGGGGCCGTCCGGCAAAGGCCTTCCGGCTCACCGATCGCGGGCACCTCCAATTCGGCCATTCCTATGACCAATTGGCCGCTGACGCCATCGAGACCCTTCGGGCCACCAGTGGGGAAGAAGCGGTGCGGGATTTCGCTCGCCGCCGGATCGAGCGCATCGTCGAGGGAGTCACTCCCGCCGGCGACACCGCGGAATCGGTCGAGCGCACCGTGGAAGAGTTGGCCGCGGCATTTGACCGCCATGGCTACGCCGCTACGGTGCGCCAGGCGGGCCCAGGAATCCAGATTTGCCACCACCATTGTCCGGTGGCAAGTGTCGCGGCGGACCACCCGGAACTCTGCGAGGCGGAGCATGAGACAATTTCCCATTTGGTAGGCGTGCATGTCCAACCCTTGGCTACCGTCGCTGGTGGGCACGGCATTTGTACGACGAACATCCCTTTAACACCCGTGCAACACACCCCCGACAATCTCACCCCAGAAGAAAGGAGCGGATCATGACCCAGGCAACACAAAACCCCGGAGTCGATACCCCGATGAATGATGATCAGATCATCGAGTCGATCGGTCCGTACAACTACGGCTGGCACGATTCTGACGTGGCGGGCGCCTCTGCTCGTCGCGGCCTGAACGAAGACGTCGTCCGCGACATTTCCGCGAAGAAGGATGAGCCGCAGTGGATGCTTGACCAGCGGCTGAAGGCCCTGAGCATCTTCGATCGCAAGCCCATGCCCACCTGGGGTGCAGACTTATCGGACATCAACTTCGACACGATTAAGTACTTCGTGCGCTCCACCGAGGGACAGGCTCAGTCCTGGGAGGATCTGCCCGAGGATATTAAGAACACCTATGATCGCCTGGGCATCCCGGAGGCGGAGAAGCAGCGCCTCGTCGCCGGTGTCGCCGCTCAGTATGAGTCGGAGGTCGTCTACCACCAGATCCGCGAGGACCTGGAGGAAAAGGGCGTCATCTTCCTCGATACGGATTCCGCGCTCAAGGAGCAGCCGGAGCTGTTCCAGGAGTACTTCGGCACCGTCATTCCGGCGGGCGACAACAAGTTCTCCGCCCTTAACACCGCAGTCTGGTCCGGCGGGTCCTTCATTTACGTGCCCAAGGGCGTCCATGTGGACATCCCGCTGCAAGCCTATTTCCGTATTAATACCGAGAACATGGGGCAGTTCGAGCGCACGCTGATCATCGTCGACGAAGATGCCTACGTCCACTACGTCGAGGGTTGTACCGCCCCCATTTACAAGTCCGATTCGCTCCACTCCGCAGTGGTGGAGATCGTGGTGAAGAAGGGTGGTCGCTGCCGCTACACCACCATCCAGAACTGGTCGAACAACGTCTACAACCTCGTGACAAAGCGCGCCAAGGCGGAAGAGGGCGCGACCATGGAATGGGTCGACGGCAACATCGGCTCCAAGGTCACGATGAAGTACCCGGCCGTCTGGATGACTGGCCCCTACGCCAAGGGCGAGGTCCTCTCTGTTGCCTTCGCTGGTGAGGGTCAGTTCCAGGACACTGGCGCGAAGATGACGCACATGGCTCCGTACACCTCCTCCAATGTGGTCTCGAAGTCCGTTGCCCGTGGTGGTGGCCGCTCCGCCTACCGTGGCTTGGTACAGATCAATGCCAACGCGCACCACTCGACGTCCAACATCGAGTGCGACGCGCTGCTGGTGGATAACATCTCCCGCTCGGATACTTACCCCTACAACGACATCCGCAACGACCACGTGACCCTGGGCCACGAGGCGACGGTGTCCCGCGTCTCCGACGAGCAGCTGTTCTACCTCATGTCCCGCGGCATCGCGCAAGAGGAAGCCATGGCGATGATCGTGCGTGGTTTCGTTGAGCCCATCGCCAAGGAGCTGCCGATGGAGTACGCCCTGGAGCTCAACCGACTGATCGAACTGCAGATGGAAGGATCGGTGGGTTAGACCGATGCAAGCAAGGACAATCGAGACCGAAGCGGTCCGCAATGCAACCCCGCATAACAACAAGGGTGACCTGTTCACCTCGTTCAACGTCGATGATTTCCCCATTCCGGGTGGTCGCGACGAAGTGTGGCGGTTTATTGCTTTGCGACGGATCCGTGGCCTCCACAATGGCACCTTCGCCGAGGCCGTAGAGCAGGATGTGCGTGTCGACGCCCCCGCGGGCGTCATCGTAGACACCCTCACCCCGGGCGATGCGCGCCTCGGGCGCGCTGGCGCGCCCGTCGATCGAGTCGCCGCGCAGGCTTGGACTTCCATGCCTTCGGCCCAGTACGTCGGGTTCGCCAAGGATTCCGTCACCACCGAGCCGGTCGCCATCACGATCACCGGCCGCGGCGAAGGAGTCACCTCCTTCGGCGCCACCGTCATTGAGGTGGAGGCTGGCGCTCAGGCGACGGTCACGCTCAACTACCGCGGCTCGGGCACCCACGCCGACAATATTGAGATGATCGTTGGCGACAACGCCAACCTCACCGTCGTCGTCGACGCCGATTGGGACAACGACGCCGTCCACCTGTCCGGTCAGATCGCGCAGCTCGGCCGCGACGCTGTCCTGCGCCACAACGTGGCCACCTTCGGCGGCGAGATCGTTCGCATCGTCCCCCGGGTGAAGTTCACTGCCCCGGGCGCAGATGCCGAGATGCTCGGTGTCTACTTCGCGGATGACGGACAGTACTTCGAAAACCGCCTCCTCGTGGACCACTCGGTGCCGAATTGCCGTTCCAACGTGATGTACAAGGGCGCCCTGCAGGCGGACCCGACCTCCGATAATCCGGAAGCCCGCACCTGCTGGGTAGGCGACGTGCTCATCCGGGCCAACGCCCAGGGCACCGACACCTATGAGGTCAACCGCAACTTGCTGCTCACCGAAGGTGCGCGGGCGGATGCCATCCCGAACCTTGAGATCGAGACCGGCGAGATCGCCGGTGCTGGACACGCCGCCACCGTCGGTCGTTTTGACGACGACCAGGTCTTCTACCTCATGGCTCGCGGTATCCCCGAGTCCCAGGCTCGCCGACTCATCATCCGAGGCTTCTTCTCCGAGGTCATCAACCGAATTCCGGTGGAGTCCATTAGGGAAGTCCTAGAAGCTCGCGTTGCCTCTGAGCTCGAATCCGTCCACGCCTAAGTACACGTAGAACTGAAAGAGAATCCCACGATGTCCACTCTGGAAATCAAAAACCTGCACGCCCAGGTCCTGCCCTCGGACGACTCCTCCGAGCCTAAGCCCATCCTCAAGGGTGTCAATCTGACCATCAACTCGGGCGAGACCCACGCCGTCATGGGCCCCAACGGCTCCGGTAAGTCCACCCTGGCGTACACCATCGCTGGTCACCCACGCTACGAGGTCACCGAGGGTGAGGTGCTTCTTGACGGCGTGAACATCCTCGACCTGGAGGTCGACGAGCGCGCCCGCGCCGGCCTCTTCCTGGCCATGCAGTACCCCACGGAGATCCCCGGCGTGTCCTCCTCCAACTTCATGCGCACCGCCGTGTCCGCCGTTCGCGGCGAGGCCCCGAAGCTGCGCGAATGGGTCAAGGAACTCAACTCGGCCCGCGATTTCCTTCACATCGACAAATCCTTCGGTGAGCGCTCCGTCAACGAGGGCTTCTCCGGCGGTGAGAAGAAGCGCCACGAGGTGCTCCAGCTGGACCTGCTCAAGCCCAAGTTCGCCATCATGGATGAAACCGACTCCGGCCTCGACGTCGACGCTCTGCGTATCGTCTCCGACGGAATCAACCGCTACCAGGAGGAGACCAACGGCGGCATCCTCATGATCACGCACTACAAGCGCATTCTTAACTACGTCCAGCCCGATTTCGTGCACGTCTTCGCCGATGGCAAGATCGTCGCCACCGGTGGGTCTGAGTTCGCCGACAAGCTTGAGGCCGGCGGATACGACCAGTTCCTGCAATGAGCAAGCACTTGGACGTCGATAAGCTGCGGGCGCAGTTTCCCATCCTGCAGCGCACCGTCCGCGATGGGCGCCCGCTGGTGTATTTGGACTCCGGCGCGACCTCGCAGCGCCCGGAGCGAGTGTGGAAGGCCGAGGAGCACTTCGTCCTGCACACCAATGCTCCTGTCCACCGCGGTGCTTACCAGCTCGCGGAGGAAGCGACCGACGCCTACGAGGCCGCCCGCGAGAAGATCGCGGCGTTCGTCGGCGCCGAGGGCCACGAGATTGCGTTCGTGAAAAATGCCACCGAAGGTCTCAACCTTGTCTCCTACGTGCTTGGCGACGACCGCGCGGGGCAATGGCGCATCACCGCCGACGACACCGTCGTGGTCACCGAATTGGAGCACCACGCCAACTTGGTGCCGTGGCAGGAGTTGTGCCGCCGTACCGGTGCCACCCTCAAGTGGTACAAGTCAACCGACGACGGCCGCATTGACCTCAATTCCCTCGAACTCGACGACACCGTCAAGGTCGTGGCGTTTACCCATCAGTCGAACGTGACGGGTGCGGTGGCCGACGTGGCCGAAATCGTCCGTCGGGCCAAAGCTGTCGGCGCGCTCACTGTGCTCGATGCCTGCCAGTCTGTGCCGCACATGCCGGTCGACTTCCACGAGCTTGACGTAGATTTTGCGGCGTTCTCCGGGCATAAGATGTGTGGCCCTAGTGGCGTCGGGGTCGTCTACGCTAAGGCCCCGCTGCTCGACGAACTGCCCCCGTTCCTGACGGGCGGTTCGATGATCGAGGTTGTCCACATGGACGGCTCCACTTATGCCCCCGCGCCCCAGCGATTCGAGGCCGGAACGCAGATGACCAGCCAGGTCGTCGCGCTCGGGGAAGCCGTGGACTTTCTCTCCGAGGTCGGGATGGACAATATTCACGCCCACGAGCAGGAACTGACGGCTTATGCCTTGGAGAAGCTGTCCAGCGTTCCGGGCTTGCGAATCCTTGGGCCCCTGGGCACCGACAATCGCGGTGGGGCAGTGTCCTTCGACGTGAATGGGATCCACCCCCACGACCTTGGCCAGGTCCTCGACGACCAAGGCGTGTGCATCCGGGTCGGGCACCATTGTGCGTGGCCGACCCACCGGGCGCTATCCGCCCAGTCCACTGCTCGCGCCAGCTTCTACCTCTACAACACGCGCGATGAGGTTGATACCCTCGTCGACGCCATCAACCACGCTCGAGACTTCTTCGGAGTGAGCTAAATGAATCTGGAATCGATGTACCAGGAAGTGATCCTGGACCACTACAAGAATCCTCAACACGCCGGCCTCCGTGACCCTTATGAGGCCGAGGTTCACCACGTCAACCCATCCTGCGGTGACGAGCTCACTCTCCGAGTCCACCTCTCGGAAGACGGCTCGACGGTAGAAGACGTCTCCTACCATGCACAAGGATGCTCGATCTCCCAGGCGTCGACCTCCGTCATGGCCGAGGAAGTCATTGGCGTTCCCATTGATGAAGCAATGGCAAAACTCGCCGAGTTTGACAAGATGATCACCTCCCGCGGCACCGCCACCGGCGACGAAGACATCATCGGCGATGGGATTGCCTTCTCCGGTGTCGCCAAATATCCGGCCCGCGTGAAGTGCGCCCTGCTTGGCTGGAAAGCCTTCCAGGCCGCCACCGCTGAAGCCCTCAACGAAAGGGGTTAAGACATGTCCGAAGAAAACACCACCTCTGCTTCCAACTTCGACGGTGCCCGCGAGCGCCCTGAACAGACCCCGGAGCAGGAAGCCCTCACCTTCGACGTTGAGGAGTACATGCGCGACGTCATCGACCCTGAGCTTGGCATCAACGTCGTCGACCTGGGCCTCGTCTACGACATTTGGATCGAAGAAGAGGGCGAAGAGAAGACGGCCGTGGTCAACATGACCCTCACCTCCCCGGCCTGCCCCCTGACCGATGTCATTGAAGACCAGACGCAATCCGCAGTGGTGGGGAACGGGATCGTCGATAAGCTCGAACTGAATTGGGTGTGGATGCCCCCGTGGGGCGCTCACATGATCACCGAAGACGGCCGCGAGCAGCTGCGCGCCCTCGGCTTCGCGGTGTAGCCCGAATCTAAAACCCCGACCGGAAGCACCCGCTGTGAAAAGGACGGCGGACCAGGACGTATCTCAACCTTTGACCTTTAGTTTAGGTGCGTACGGGCCGGTTTGACCGGGTTGTTAGAGTGGTTCCTTGTGATTGTCACTAATGACCTTGAAGTGCGCGTTGGCGCCCGTACCCTGCTGACTGCCCCGGGACAGCACCTGCGGGTACAGCCCGGCGACCGCATCGGTCTCGTCGGGCGCAACGGCGCGGGCAAGACGACCTCCATGCGCATCCTGGCGGGGGAGACTCAACCCTACGGTGGCACTGTCGTTTCCTCCGGATCGATTGGCTACCTTCCGCAGGATTCCCGCGAGGGCAATATCGATCAGACTGCCCGCGACCGTGTCCTTTCGGCCCGTGGGCTCGACCAAATTCGCAGCTCCATGGAACGCCAGCAGGAAGTCATGGAGACCACATCGGATGAACGCAAGCGTGACGCCGCGATCCGGAAATATTCCCGCCTCGAGGAGCAGTACCATACCCTCGGTGGCTACGAAGCGGACTCCGAGGCCGCCCAAATCTGCGTGAACCTGGGTCTCCCCGAGCGCATCCTCGATCAGCCGCTCAAGACCCTGTCCGGTGGCCAGCGCCGCCGCGTCGAGCTCGCGCAAATCCTCTTCGCCGCGACCAACGGCTCGGGCAAGTCCCAGACCACCTTGCTTCTCGACGAGCCCACCAACCACCTCGACGCCGACTCCATCACCTGGCTGCGCGGATTCCTGTCCAAGCACGAGGGCGGCCTTATCATGATCTCCCACGATGTCGAGCTTCTCGACGCCGTCTGCAACAAGATTTGGTTCCTCGACGCCGTCCGCGCCGAAGCCGACGTCTACAACATGGGCTTTTCCAAGTACAAGGACGCCCGCGCCCTCGACGAGGCCCGTCGCCGTCGCGAACGCGCCAACGCCGAAAAGAAAGCCTCCGCCCTGCAGAAGCAGGCCGCCAAGCTCGGCGCCAAAGCCACAAAGGCTGCCGCCGCCAAGCAGATGCTCGCCCGCGCCGAGCGCATGGTCGATTCGCTTGACGACGTCCGCGTCGCCGATCGCGTCGCCCACATCTCCTTCCCGGAGCCCGCTCCCTGTGGCAAGACCCCACTCTTTGCCAAGGGCTTGACCAAGATGTACGGCTCCCTCGAAGTCTTCGCTGGGGTGGACTTAGCCATCGATAAGGGCTCGCGCGTCGTCGTCCTCGGTTTCAATGGCGCCGGTAAGACGACTCTGCTCAAGCTGCTGGCCGGGGTCGAACGCACCGATGGTGAAGGCGGCATCGTGTCCGGGCATGGCCTCAAGATCGGCTACTTCGCCCAGGAGCACGACACCATCGATCCAGAGAAGTCCGTGTGGCAAAACACTATCGACGCTTGTCCTGAGGCAGGCGAGCAGGACCTCCGAGGTCTGCTCGGCGCCTTCATGTTCTCCGGCCCTCAGCTTGACCAGCCCGCCGGCACCCTCTCCGGTGGTGAGAAGACCCGCCTGGCTCTGGCCGCCCTGGTGTCTTCTCGTTCCAACGTTCTGCTTCTCGACGAGCCCACCAACAACCTTGACCCCCAGTCCCGCGAGCAGGTCCTCGACGCTCTGCGCACCTACACCGGCGCTGTCGTCCTGGTCACCCACGACCCGGGCGCCGTTAAAGCTCTCGAGCCGGAACGAGTCATCGTTCTCCCCGACGGCGACGAGGACCTCTGGTCGGATGAATACATGGAAATCGTAGAGCTGGCGTAGCGTTTCTCCAAGTCATGCACGCTCGAGTGCGCCTGACACTACGTTTGATCCCGCATGCTAGAGCCACCCCGAGTCAGAAAGTTGGTGGTCCTTCCCGCTCTACCTGCTCTGTCTTCTGCGCTTGGGACTCCGACCTAATCCTCGCCCTGCGCTTCGTAATCCGCTGGGACACCGTCTGCAACCACCGTCTTTCGCCGGGGGCTAGTGGCCCATCACCTTCGGACTCTGCCCAGGACCCATCATCAAACAAGAAATACTTCCGCCTCGTCACCGGGTCCATGACGTAGGTGACTCGACGGTCTGTCTTGATCGCATGGTGCTTGACACACAATGGGGCGAGGTTGGCTGCTGTCGTCGGCCCGCCATCAGCATGATTAATCCGGTGATCCATCTGTGCTCGATGAGCCGGGGCATCACACCCACCCACCGCACACGACCCATCAAGACCAATCACGAGGGAGCGGATATCTGCCGGTGTGGCGTACGCCTGGGAGACCTTCTCGGTGATGGCATCTAGATCAATCTCGACATCAACCCGGTTGAGAAGATCCTCGGTCTGCTTAACCGTGAGATACCCCACCCCAGAGACCCACCCCGGGGCAGTGGGGATATCCGATGCCTTATAGACGTTGAGGGTGACATTCGTAGCCCCCTCACCCCTAATCAGTGCTACGAGTGCGTCTGCTTGGCTGACCCCGTGAGTAATCGCGTACTTGCGGATACGAAGGTCGATCTCTTGGGCTGTGACTCCATCGAGATCAGCATGCAGCAGGCCTCTACCGTCATCGAAGACGATCGAGACACTATCAACCGGCTGCGGGGCGGGATCCTCGGAGGAGATCGTCTCGTCGAGCATGGTGATGATCGCATTGAGACGCTGTTTGATCTTGCCGGCTGTGGGAAGGATCTGATTCGCCCGGGTCGGGGTGAGGAACTTAGCTAGTTCGGTATCAATGAGGTCCAGGTGTTCTGACACGGTGGTGTCTGCTTTGCACAGGACACTATCGATGATCTTGAGCCGGGGGAGGTCGAGATGGAAGTAGTGCTCCTGGATTTCCTTCAATGCGGGAAGCTCGTTGAGGCGGTGGTGGGCGCTGATCGCGGACATGAGGTAGTGATCCCCGCGCCCCAGGGAACGCCGAAGCCTAGCCAGCACGATGTCGATGTCCTCATCATCACCGGGCAACACTGATTGCCACAGTTCGTGATCCTCGCGTCGCATTTGCGTTCCCCGGCGAGCGACAGGATCATCGGGTGAGCTGACAGCGTAGTAGTGCTGGGGAGGGGTCAGTGCTTTCTCAAGGTAGATCTCTACCATTGAGTGGTATATGTCGATGGTCACGTGTGCTCACCCCCAAGTGTTTCGCTTGCGTGTTCTAACACAATGTTAGAACACGCAAGCGAGTCACGCAAGGGGTAGGAGCAACTTTGTTGGAAGAGTTCTCGGCACTTGATCACGCACTTCGTGGCATGCCGTTCGATAGCTCTAGGTAGTGCGGTTCTTCAATGCTCTGCGGGTATCTAGCGCAAGCACCCAGGCAGTGGCGAGGAGGCATACCGTTAAGGTTGCGGGGGAAGCATCGAGGTAGAACATGAAGCCGGTGATGGCGGCTATCAGTACTGTCATGGCTGGCTCCTTGTCGGGGGACGTCGATTAGCGGGCGTAACGGCGGGCGAAGTTGAGCAAAATACGGTCATCGACCGTCAGGTTGACACCGCGGGTAGTGGCGAGAATTTCTTCGAATTCCTGGGGATCATAGTATCCGGCGTTGGCGTAGATGCGTAGGCGTTGTTCGAAGGCGTCGGGGGCGAGTTCGGGGTGGAACTGGGTGGCATAAATGTTCTCTTGAACTCGGAACATTTGCGTGGGGCAGTCGGCACCGGTGGCGAGGAGGTCTGCCACATCAGGCAAGTACGAGATTGCTTCCTTGTGTCCGACGATCGAGGCGAACCGCTGGGGGAGTCCTTCGAGGAGTCTGTCCTCCTTGACGAGGGTGATGTCGACGACCTTGGGCTTTTCGCTGTAGGTTTCATCGATGGTGGCTCCAATAGCGGTGCCGATCGAACCGACTCCGTAGCACGCTCCGAAGAGGGGAAAGTCTTGATCGAGAACCTCGTCGAGCATGAGGGCAATATCTGACTCGACTCGCAACTGCAGATCCGACTTGTGGGTGTCTGAGGAGTTGAAGGGACTTCCCCCCAGAATGATGCCGGAAAAGTCGCGGAGGTCCAGCCTGCCGAGGGGTCGTTCTTCCATGCGGATTTGAACAACCCCGTCGTGGGAAAGACCCATCTTGCTGCGGAAGCTAACGAATTCTGCTGCGGCTGCTTCGTCCTCGGGCCGGGTGCTCAGGAGCACAAACGGCTTGCGCGGGGAGATGAGGGAGTCGACCATACCAAGCAGTCTAGAGTGGGCTCGCCGCATCTCCGATTCCGGGGTGTTTAAAAGAGTGGAACGGACTAGGAGTTAGTTGCGCATTCCATGCACGGGGGCGGGGATAAACCCACCGCGGCGAATGAACTCGGCATTTCCCACCTGGTTGACGGGGATGACTGGCGCGTAGCCAAGCAATCCACCGAAGCTGACTTCATCACCAGGTTTGGTACCGGGGACGGGGATAACGCGAACGGCGGTGGTCTTGTGGTTCATGACGCCGATGGCAGCCTCGTCGGCGATCATGCCGGAAATGGTTTCGGCGGAGGTATCGCCGGGAATGGCGATCATATCGAAACCCACCGAGCAGATCGCGGTCATTGCTTCGAGCTTGTCCATGGTGATGGACCCGGCGCGGACGGCGTCGATCATCCCCTTGTCTTCCGAAACGGGGATGAAGGACCCGGATAGTCCGCCGACCCGGGAACAGGCCATCATGCCGCCTTTCTTGACGGCGTCGTTAAGCAATGCCAACGCGGCGGTCGTGCCGTGGGTGCCCACCTGGTCCAGGCCCATGTGTTCGAGGATGTGGGCGACGGAATCTCCTTGCTCGGCAGTGGGAGCCAGGGAGAGATCAACGATGCCGAAGGGGACCCCGAGGCGCTCGGACGCCATGTTGCCGACCAATTGGCCTGCACGGGTGATCTTGAAGGCAGCCTTTTTGATCTCCTCGGCGACCTGATCCAGGGTCGCGCCGGAGAGGTTGCCCAGGGCGCGGTCGACGACGCCGGGGCCGGAGACACCGACGGAGACGACGCAATCGGGCTCTTCAACACCGTGATACGCCCCAGCCATGAATGGATTGTCTCCGACAGAGTTGGCGAAGACGACGAGCTTGGCGCAGGCGATCGCGGAACGATCCTTCGTGAGCTCGGCGGCCTCCTTGATGACGTGTCCCATGGTGGCCACAGCATTCATGTTGATGCCGGCGCGGGAAGTCGCGATATTGACGGAGGAACAGACAACATCCGTATCAGAAAGAGCCTCCGGGATAGAACGGATGAGCGCTTCCTCGGATGTCGTGGCACCCTTGGCCACAAGCGCAGAGTAGCCACCAATGAAGTTGACCCCGACTTCGCGGCCAGCCTTGTCCAATGCCCGGGCGACATCAGCCGGGTTGCCCGTGACCCCCGCGGTGATCAGGGACACTGGAGTTATGGAAATGCGCTTGTTGACGATCGGAATGCCAAGCTCAGATTCGATACCCTCACAGACTTCGACCAGTCGGGAAGCGCGGGTGGTCACGTGCTCATAGACCGCCTGACACGTTTCCTCCATGGTGGAGCGGGCGCAGGTCAACAAGGAAATACCCATGGTGACAGTGCGGATATCGAGGCGATAATCCTCGATCATTTCAATGGTGTCAAGGATGTTGTGGGAATTCAGATGGAAACTCATGGATGCCTAGATCTCGTTGACTGCCGTGAACAAGGCCTCAGCCTGGATGCGGATGACGAGTCCTTGGGCCTGGCCGACCGCCTCCATCTGCCGATCAATCGTGGCAATGTCGGTACGGTTTTGATCGAACTCGACGCGGAGGATCATGGTGAAGTACTTGTCCATGATGGTTTGGGAGACGTCGAGGATGTTGACTTCTTGGGCGGCCAGTTCGGAGGTGACGGCGGCGATTATTCCGGTGTGGTCGGCGCCAGTGACAGTCATGATGGCAAACATGGATCCCATCCTAAACCGCTCGACCTACAATGAGACCTATGAGCACCAAGAGCAGAAAGTTCTCTGAACTGTCGACGCAAGCTCAGGCCGGTATCGTCGTCGGTGCACTCGTGGAATTGACCGCGAAGGTAGGCATGTGGATCGATCTCTCGCGACGTCCCGCCGAGCAGGTCCGTGGTCCAAAATGGGCCTGGGCGGCTGCTTCATTTATCAATGGGTTCGGTCCGGCGGCCTATTGGACATTCGGCCGGAAGTGAGCTCACTGACGTACCCCGATCACTTGCAGTTGGCCACCCTGGCGCTGGCCGACGGCCTACCATCGGGAGTCGATGATTCCTGGCACCTGACCGACTGCAGCGCGGTGCTGGGGACGGGGGAGTCGGTGTTTGCGGCGGCGTCGATAAGCTTGGTGACATGGCGGGCGCATGCCCGCGCAGGAGTCCGAGTATGCCAGGACGGGCCGCTCGTTCGACTGCAATTTGGGCCGACTCTGTCGCCGTGTTTGATTCTCTTCGAAGAACGGACGCCGACGCGAACGGTCATCGTCTACGGGACGCTGCCGGGTCACGTTGAATGTGGGGAAGAAGCCTTCATCGTGGAGATGGCGGAGGACGGCACTGTCACGGGACGGTGCGTGGCGTTTTCGCGCCATGCCTGGTGGCTGGCGCGCCTTGGAGCTCCGGTGGCGAGGGCCGTGCAGCGATGGGTAACTGCGCGATATGTTGACGGCATGCGCCCCTGATAATACGTAGGGTGGGGCCATGACCCACTCGCTAAAGAAAATCTTGCTCATCGGCGGACACGGCCGCGTAGCCCAATTAGCCACTTCGCGACTGGTATCCGCTGGGCTTGATGTGACCTCGCTCATCCGCAGGCCAGAACAAGTCTCCGATATCGAAGCTCTCGGATCGACCCCGCTGGTTCGTGACCTCACGGTCCTTAGCGTCGATGATTGGGCCGACATCCTCAGCGAATTCGACATCGCCGTGTGGTCGGCTGGCAACGGAGGGCGCGGCGGCGAGGCAGATACCTACGCCATTGACCGCGAAGGGGCGCTGACCTGCATTGAAGCTCTGGAAAAATTGGACAACCCGCCAAAGTTCCTCATGGTCTCTTACCTCGGATCGTTAGACCACGACATTGATCCCGAGGACTCCTTCTACCCCTACGCGGATTCGAAGGAAACCGTGGATCGGCGCTTGTTGGCTTCCAATGTGGAGTTCGTCATCTTGGCCCCCGCCCTGTTGACAATGGAGAAAGCCGGGGGAGTGGACATCGTGGCAAATAAGCCTAAGGAGGGCTACACCACCTCCCGCGCGCTTGTCGCCGATGTCATCGTCGAACTAGCGCAGCGGACTGAGCTGCCGAAGGAAAAAATCTTGGCCTTCGTTGACGGATCCGGGCAGCTGGCTCAATTTGCGGAGTTGCCACCGCAGTAGTTGACGAAGTTCTCTAGCAGCCGGTTCGACCACGTCGTGTCGATCTCTGGAAGCGAAGCGACGATGGCGTCGTAGTCTTCGGGTGAAAAGTAGCCGTAGTCGTAGAAGAAGTCCATCCGCGCCTTCATGGCCACCGCATCCATGTCGGAGTGAAATTGGGTGGCCCACACGTGGTCACCGAAGCGGATGAACTGCACGGGGCAGGTCGGGCCGGTTGCCAGCGTGGTCAGGCCTGGGCCCAGTTCCTCGACGTTTTCCGTGTGACCAGTTAACGAGGTAAAGGTCTGGGGAAGGCCCTGCGTGAGGGGATCCTTCTGGCCATCGCTGGTGAGCTCGACGATGGTCTTGCCAGTCTTCTCTGAGTGCCCGTGTCCAATCCGGCCGCCCAACTCGTGGACCAACCAGCTGGTGCCGTAGCACACGAAAAAGGCGGGGATACCGGCGTCGATGATCGTGCGCAGCTGCGCGTGGACGTGATGTTGCCACTCGCCCCACTGCTCATTCGTGATATTGAGGGAGCTGCCACCGATCAGAACGCCATCGAAGCCCGACAGGTCCGGGATGGTGGCCTCCGGAGAATCGAGAACTACCAGCGGCATGTCTTTCGCCTGCATCCTCGTCGCCTCGAGGAAATCACGGTGTTCAGCTGCCGCAACGAGGGAACTGGTGACCCCGGACCGAAGGGAGACGAGGAGAACTCTAGGCATAAGAAAGCATTCTATACGCGAGGGACTAGGCGCCCCGGCGCACGGTGCCTTCGACGAGATCCAAGACCTCTTCCAGCCCTTCGGTTGATCGCCCTGACGCCAGCCGGGCGATGAACCCGTCGAGGACTGTCTCCAAGTAGGTGTGCAGGACATCGGTGGACACGTCGGTGCGCATCCGGCCATCGGCGGCCAATCGCGCTAGGCGCTCCTGAACTGCTTCATCCAACACTGCCTGATGGTCGAGCCAACGGGCGCGGAAAGCCGCATCGGTGCGCAGCATCTTGGTGATCTCAAGGCGAGTAGCCAGCCAGTCATGCCGCTCGGGGTGTTGAAGCATCTCCCGCATAACTTCCACCAGGCCTTCCTCGGCGACAACTTCTGCCTGGCGCGCCGCATCCTCCCGCGCCAGGGCGAGGAACAAGTTCTCTTTATCCCCGAAGTGGTGGAAGATGGCCCCGCGAGACTTCCCTGTTGCCTTCTCCAGCAGACGCACGGTAGCGCCTTCGTAGCCGTGCTCGGCAAAGCAACGTCGCGCGCCTTCTAAAATCTCGGTGCGGCGGCGCGTCAATTCGACGTCACTGACGATGGGCATGCGATGGATCTCCTTTAGGCGAACACACAGAGAAATGGGTGAGGGGGCTACACGCTCTCCCGGCAGGAAACTACCGGGGGAGATGTAACCCCCTCATTGGGGCAGCAACGTTGCCCACGACGAGATGGCGCTAGTTGTTGGCCATCTGACGCAGGACGAACTGCAGGATACCGCCGTTGCGGTAGTAGTCAGCCTCACCAGGGGTGTCGATGCGGACGACTGCGTCGAAGGACACGACGTCACCGTTTTCCTTGGTGGCGGTAACCTTGACGGTCTCCGGGGTAACACCGTTGTTCAGCTCCTCGATGCCTTCGATATCGAAGGTCTCGGTGCCGTCCAGGCCCAAGGACTCGTGGGACTCGCCCTCCGGGAACTGCAGCGGGATGACGCCCATACCGATGAGGTTCGAGCGGTGAATACGCTCGAAGGACTCGGTAATGACGGCCTTCACGCCGAGCAGGTTCGTGCCCTTGGCTGCCCAGTCACGGGAGGAACCGGTGCCGTACTCCTTGCCGCCGAGGACGACCAGCGGGATGCCGGCTGCCTCGTAGTTGACGGCGGCGTCGTAAATGAACGCCTGGGGGCCACCCTCCAGGGTGAAGTCGCGGGTGTAGCCACCGGTGACGTCGACCAGCTGGTTGGCCAGGCGGATGTTGGCGAAGGTACCGCGGACCATGACCTCGTGGTTGCCGCGACGGGAACCGAGCGAGTTGTAGTCCTGACGCTCAACGCCCTTGGAGTCCAGGTACTGAGCAGCCGGGGTGCCGGGCTTGATGGAGGACGCGGGGGAGATGTGGTCAGTGGTGACAGAGTCGCCGAGCTTGGCCAGGACGCGGGCGCCCTTGATGTCGGAGACCGGCTGTGCCTCGGCGGGCATGCCGTCGAAGTAAGGAGCCTTGCGGATGTAGGTCGAATCCTCGTCCCACTCGAAGGTCTTACCGGTCGGGATGTCCAGATCCTGCCACTGCTGGTCGCCCTTGAAGACATCGGCGTAGTCAGCTTCGTACAGCTCACGGGAGATGGCCCCGTCGATGGTGGCCTCGATCTCCTCGGTGGAGGGCCAGATATCCTTGAGGAAGACATCGTTGCCGTTCTGATCCTGACCCAGGGGCTCAGTATCAAAGTCGAAGTCCATGGTGCCGGCGATGGCGTAGGCGATGACCAGCGGCGGGGAAGCCAGGTAGTTCATCTTCACGTCGGGGGAAATGCGACCCTCGAAGTTACGGTTGCCAGACAGGACTGCGGTGGCAGCCAAGTCGTGCTCGTTGATCGCAGCGGACACCTCAGCCGGCAGCGGGCCAGAGTTGCCGATGCACGAGGTGCAGCCGAAGCCGGAGAGGTAGAAGCCGAGGGCCTCCAGGTCCTTCCACAGATCAGCGCGCTTGAAGTAGCCATCGACGACCTGGGAACCCGGGGCACAGATGGTCTTGATCCAGGGCTTGGACTTCAGGCCGAGCTCGTTGGCCTTGCGGGCCAGGAGGCCAGCCGCCACGAGGACGGATGGGTTCGAGGTGTTGGTGCAGGAGGTGATGGAGGCAATGGCCACCATGCCGTGGTCGAGGGTGTACTCGCCGCCCTGCGGGGATTCCACGATAACCGGGCTGGATGCGCGGCCCTCGGCGGACGCCGCAGCGGACTCACCGTGGCCAGCGAAGGACTGGTTGTAAGAGTCGCCCTCAACCTTGGTGGCGCGGACGGCCTCCTTGGTCTCACCATCGGAGTAGGTCGGCAGGTCCTTGCGGAAAGCGGCCTTGGAGTTCGACAGCAAAATGCGGTCCTGCGGACGCTTCGGGCCGGCGATGGACGGAACCACGGTGGAGAGGTCGAGCTCGAGGTACTCGGAGTACTCAGCTTCAGGGGCGTCCATTTCGAGCCACATGCCCTGGGCCTTGGCGTAAGCCTCGACGCGGGCGATGTCCTCGGCGGAGCGGCCGGTGAGCTCCAGGTACTTGATGGTCTCTTCGTCGATCGGGAACATGGCACAGGTGGAGCCGAACTCCGGAGACATGTTGCCGATGGTGGCGCGGTTGGCCAGCGGAACAGACTTCACACCGTTGCCGTAGAACTCGACGAACTTCTGCACGACACCGTGTGCGCGGAGCATCTCGGTGATCGTCAGCACGACGTCGGTAGCGGTGACGCCAGCGGGGATCTCGCCGCTGAGCTTGAAGCCAACGACGCGGGGAATGAGCATGGAGACGGGCTGGCCGAGCATGGCAGCCTCTGCCTCGATGCCGCCGACGCCCCAGCCCAGGATGCCCAAACCATTCTCCATGGTGGTGTGGGAATCCGTGCCGATGCAGCTATCCGGGTAAGCAACGCCATCGTTGTCGAAGACGACGCGGGAAAGGTACTCGATGTTGACCTGGTGAACGATGCCGGTTCCCGGGGGAACCACGCGGAAGTTGGAGAAGTTCTCCGCGCCCCAGCGGAGGAACTGGTAACGCTCTTCGTTGCGCTGGTACTCGATAGCGACGTTCTTCTCGATGGCGTCGGAGGTGCCGAAGGCCTCAACGATGACCGAGTGATCGATGACCATCTCGGCGGGGTTCAGCGGGTTGACCTTGTCCGGGTCGCCGCCCAAGGTCTTCACGGCTTCGCGCATGGTGGCGAGGTCAACGACACAGGCGACGCCGGTGAAGTCCTGCATGAGCACGCGGGCTGGGGTGAACTGGATCTCGATGGAAGGCTCTGCCTTCGGATCCCAGTTGGCAATTGCCTCGATGTGCTCGGTGGTGATGTTGGCACCGTCTTCGGTGCGCAACAGGTTCTCACCGAGAACCTTGAGGGAGTAAGGCAGTTTCTCCATACCCGGCACGGCGTCGAGGGCGAAGTAGTCATAAGACTTGTCGCCGACCTCAAGGGTGCGCTTGGCGTTGAAGGAGTTCTTGCTTTCGGTCACAGGGAGCTCCATTTCCTCTTCATTGAACTGGATGTTCAGTTCCGCCCGCAGCTCTCCCCGGTAAAGGGCAAGCGCTAGCGGCTGAACGCGGTGGTCCGCCCTCAAGTTTAGGGCGCAGGGCCACCGACTGCCCATATTCTAACAGTACGATCGTCCCGTTTATGACATTTCTCCCTGTCACGCGGCGAGTCGCCACCCCCGCTACACCCCTAAGGGATAAAACTAGCTTGATGAAGGGGCGTGCGGGCGTCAACCGCAGTCACCCGAAAAGCCCACCTAAAGACCCGCCTCAGGAGAGTTGCGATGATCCCTGCCGATGTTGACATGAGCGATCTCGCACGCCAGCTCAATGAGGATACCGTCGCTTTTGCCGGCGCCAATGCCCCCCAGATGGAGGTAGATCTCCAGCCTGGACTTATCGAGGCTACGAGCCGGGCTGCCAATGGAGAGGCGGGTTCTCTTGGGGTCGTGGTTTTCGATTGGACTCCCGGCAAGGCTGCTGACCTCCGCGATGTTGCCCAGGACCTAATGGACACCACGGGACTGGACACTGTCATCGTTCGCGCTCCAGGTGGAGGTGCCGTCGTGAGTGATATTCATTCTCGAGCGGTGGTGGAGTCGGCCCAGGCGACGTTTCTATCCAATTGGGACTACGTCGGGGCCACGCAGATTCTTGTCGATGACGTTGCTAACTCCGGCATGAACTGGATTGTGGTGGCAGTCGCGATCTTGGCGTTCGTCGTGGCCGTGACTGTCGTGACGGCCTGGGCCGTCCACTCGGCCCTACGTGCCCGGCTGGCCTAAAGCGCAATACAAACGCACACCAAGTGCGGTCAAGGCTTGGGGCAAGACTCGCGCCCGCCCCACGGCTAAGTGGGGTAATCCTAAACTTGAGGTCAGGACACGCCGAACTGCGCCCTAATGTGAGCAACGTCACAGTGTCGTTATGTTCCCGTAATGCTGCAGGTCAGCGAAACCTTGGGGGTCATGGTGCCAAGCTTTACTTATGTGAAAGTTGATAAAGGTTGTGTCACAAGCGGTCTGCGTGAACTATGGTGCAGATATCGGCTCACGAGTCGATAGACATCTCCATCAAATCAGGAGTCACGGCTTGACGGCCGTCAACGTCGACGCACGGGCATGTGGGGAAGCACGCCAAGGGCGACGAGGCAACGGAAGCGGTGGGTGAGGTCTAGAAACTCGTGTGCCTCAATTGAGAGATGAACAAGTTTCACCCACCCCTCTCCCGAGTCAGGTCGTCGTGCTTGAACCAGGGGGACTGTGAGGAGTCTTCGTGGCCACCGCCCTCCGTCGTTCCCGTGCCCAAATGCGCACGGTCTTAGCCGTCGCACTAGGCGCGGCCACCTTGAGCAGCTTCACCCCTGTTGTAGCTCAGCCCGTCAACCCAGATGACGCGACGGTCACGCGCGCTCAAGAGGCAGTTGGAGCCGGAGAGGCCTCGGTCTCTGAGCTAGTGGGTACGCTGGCTTCCACCCAGTCCGAGTTAGACAGCCTTGAGTTGGAACTAGGTGAGCTGCGCGAGGGTGTGAACAAAGCCCTCGTCGATCTCCATGATGCTCAAGCTTCCGCCGAACAGGCGCGCCAGGGTGTAATTGCGGCCCGCGCGGAACTTGATGCCACCCAGAAGGCACTGGAGGAAGCTCAGGCTGCGCTCGACGAAACTTCTCGCGCGGCATACCGCCGATCCACCACCCCCACTGCCATCGCGACTCTCGCTGGTGAAGAAGCCTCTAACGATTCTCTCGAGCGGCAGACGTTCCTTCGGACTAATGCGGAAAAGCAGCGGGAAAAGGTCGAAGAGCTTGATCGTCTCCGCACGGAGCAGGCGAATAGGGAGTCGCAGCTGCGTGCAGCTCGTAATCTTGCCGAGCAACGTGAATCCGCTGCCAAGGAACGGGAAGCCGCCGCGCGCGCCGCCATTGAGGACAACTCCCGACAGATCTCCGTCCGTACAGCCGAGCGCGACCGCCTTGCTGCTACCCGCGATGAAGCCCAGAATCAGCTCAACGCCGCCCGCAATGACGCGGCCGCCGTCAATTCTCAGCGCCAGGACTATGAGGAGTATCGCGAGGCGGAGGCTCAGCGTAAGCGTGCCGAGGACGAGGCGGCCCGCGCAGCCGCAGCCCGAGCAGAAGCGGACGCAGCAGCCCAAGCCGCTGCCGATGAGGCGGCCCGCCAGCGCGCTGCTGCCGAGGCCGCCCAGTCTCAAGAGGCTGCGGAGGCCGCTCAACGTGCGGAGGCACAGGCCGCTGCGGCGGCTGAAGCTCAGCGCCAGGCAGCCGCCCAGGAGCAGCAAGCTCAGACGGTCACCGATTTGGCGGCGACGGCAGCGGCAGCCGCTGCGGCAGCCCTCATTGCTCAGTCACAGCCGGATCACTCCAACCTCAACAACCCTTACCCCTCGGTGAGCGACGAGGAGACCGCCCCAGGGCCGATCGCTGCAGTCCAGGGCCCCGGAGCCGAGACAGTACCGCAGTCGCCGGATGTGACCACGGTCCCCGACATCAGCACAGTCGACGATATTTCCTCCGCCGTCAGCGACTCGCTTGGCGGCGCGCTGACTGGCAACCGGTCGGCAACCATCGAGGCGGTCATTGCTCGCGCTGAGTCCCAGCTCGGCTTGCCCTATGCCTGGGGCGGCGGCAACGCCACGGGGCCGACCAGGGGTATCCGGGATGGTGGAGTCGCTGATGCCAACGGAGACTTCAACAAGATTGGTTTCGACTGCTCTGGACTGACCCTTTACGCATTCGCTGGTGCTGGCATCGCTTTGCCGCACTACACCGGTTACCAGTACAACCACGGAACAAAGGTCAGCCCCAGCGAGATGCAGCGTGGTGATCTCATATTCTACGGCCCGGGGGGCAGCCAACACGTCGCCATTTACCTTGGGGACGGCATGATGATCGAGGCCCCCAACTCGGGCTCTTACGTGCAGAAGTCGCCGGTCCGTTGGTCCGGAATGACGGAGTACGCCGTGCGTCTGGTGTGATAGTGGCAATCAACCTATTGGTTGATACGCTGGATCGCATGTCTGAAGATACTTCCTTTGATGCCCTCCTCGTCCTTTCTTTCGGTGGCCCCGAATCGGACGAGGAGGTCGTTCCTTTTTTGGAGAATGTCACCCGCGGACGCGGCATTCCGAAGGAACGACTAGTACAGGTCGGGGAGCACTATTTTCACTTTGGGGGGAAGAGCCCTCTCAATGACCTCAATAGGGAAATCATCGCTAACTTAGAGGTCGAAATCGCCAGGCGCGGGCTGGACCTTCCCGTTTACTTTGGCAATCGAAACTGGCACCCGTTTGGCAACGACACCGCCGAGCAAATGGCTCGAGATGGGGTTCGAAAAGCTCTCGTCTTCGCTACGAGTGCGTGGGGTGGCTACTCCGCGTGCTTGCAATACCACGAAGATATCCGAGGAATCCGAGCACACTTGGCCGACGAGGGCCTGCCGGTCATAGATTTCACCAAGCTCCGTCAGTTCTATGATCATCCGGCCTTTATCAGCGAGATGGCCGAAGCGGTGCGTGAAGCCTACTCGCGTATTCCGGAAGATCGCCTCGAAAGCACCCGGATGCTCTTTACCGCGCATTCTGTTCCCACCGCCGCCGATAAGGCTGCCGGCGGTGAATCCAATCCGCATCTCTACTCTCGCCAGGTGGCGGAGGCGGCGCGGCTAATCGCGGAGGCAGCGAGCATCGACGATTATGACCTCGTGTGGCAGTCCCGGTCCGGAAACCCGCGCACACCGTGGTTGGAGCCCGACATCGTCGACCACACGACAGAGCTCGCCGGCCAGGGAACAACCGCCGTCGTGGTCTGCCCGGTCGGGTTTATCTCTGATCACATGGAGGTCGTCTGGGACTTGGACACCGAACTGGTCAACGCTGCACAGGAGCTCGGAGTTGTCGTCGAGCGGGCCCGCACCGTCGGTCCCACTGACACGTTTTCGCACATGGTGTTGGACCTCGTCGCCGAAGTCATGAACGGGGCACCACCCATCGGCCTAGGCACCGTCACCGTTGCTGGCTGCACCACCAATGGCGAGCCGTGCCGCCCAGGTTGCTGTCAGCTCACGCGGCCAAACTCCCCCACGGCATAGGCCACCCCGGCCATGCGTGCCTGACGGATGTGCCGCCACAGGCCAAGCAGCTGAGGGTCGAGGCGGTGATCGTTCATCCGAGTGGTCACCGTCTCGATAATGGCGGCCACGTGGTCAGCTCTCGCGAACAATTTGGCGGCGCGGGGCGGCACTGCTTCCGGGAGGCCCGGAGTGTCGTAGAAGTCCGCCAACGTGCCCACGGTCAGGCGCGGGGAACTCAGTGCATCAGTGCGATAGCCGGACGCCTCGACGATCCGGGCTGCCTCGTCCGTCGCCCGGGTAAGCAATAGATCCGCTTCCCCGGGGCTGAGCCATGCGGGAGCGGGAAGCGGCTGATCCTCCGTGAACCACTCCCATCCGCCGGACATCGTGGGCACAAGAATGTGCGAGGTCAGCGGGTCGCTGTCCCGTACCACGATGGCGTCACCAGTGCTTTGCGACGCCGCCCTGGCCGCCGCACTCCCCGCCCGCAGGGCGGGAGCGTCCCCCGGTCCCGACAACACCAACCGCAAAAGCGGTTCCCCAGGTGCCACCTCGCGGGTGAAGCGGCGAAGGTCCCGGAGAGCGTCGATAAGCTCGTGTGTGCCTAAGTCGTTGAGCGCATCGATGAGGTGATCGGTAGAGGTAAGCCCATAAAGCCACGCACCGAGCCACACCGAGGTGTTTTGCAGCGGCGACCAGACTTGCGAGCGGATATCCATGGCGGGGGAGTCTAGCCGATAGACTGACCCGCCATGAGCTTCAGTGATCCTTATGGCGGCGATATCTTTTCCGGACATCGACGCAACCAACCACGTTCCTATCCGTCGATCCCCGCGAAGCCCGGCCTCGTTGTAGAAATTAGGGGAGAGGACTTTGTTGGGGCAGTTGTGGGTTGGGAGCGCACCTACGACGGGGAGTTTGTGCGCCTGGAAGATCGCCGCGGTGTGCAGCGGCTGTTCCAGCTCACCCCAGGAGGCTTCCTTTTCGAGGGCCAGCCGGTCTCCCTCACCCGCTACCTTCCCCCGAAGGACACCACCCCGCAACGTTCCAATTCCGGTTCGCGGAAAGTGGAGAATGTCCAGGCAAAAGTCGCCGCCCCCTCGAGGATTTGGGTGGAGGGTATCCATGACGCAGCGATTGTGGAAAAGGTCTGGGGTCATGATCTCCGGGTCGAGGGTGTGGTCGTTGAATATCTGGAAGGCCTGGACAACCTCGAAGCTCGTCTCGCCGAATTCAGCCCAGGGCCCGGTCGACGCGTCGGAGTGCTGGCCGATCACCTAGTCACCGGCTCCAAAGAATCGCGCCTCACGGAATCAGTGGGGGAGCACGTGCTGGTCACTGGCCACCCATTCATCGATATCTGGGCGGCGGTGAAACCCGAGCGCCTGCGCCTGAAGGCGTGGCCCGACGTGCCCTACGGCGAGGACTGGAAAACCGGGGTGTGCCGCCGCGTCGGCTGGTCGGACCCGCAGGAGGGGTGGCGGCGGGTATCGTCCGCCGTGACGTCTTTCCGCGACCTCGACTCCACGCTTATTGGGGCCGTCGAGCGGCTCGTGGACTTTGTCACCACACCCGAGCTGAGCAAGTCCGACCTCATGTAGGTGCCGTCCGGTACCTTGGTCTTCGTGGGAGCAATAGTCTGGTTCATAGCATCGCTGGTACTGGCCGGCCTCGAATTGGCGGTCGGTGAATTCACCCTGCTAATGCTGGCAGGCGGCGCCCTCGTCGGCGGAGGCGTGGCGCTAACAGGTGCTCCACTGTGGGCTTCCGTCCTCGCGTTCGCCATTACGTCCATTGGGCTGCTGATGTTCCTGCGGCCCTTTCTTAAGCGCCGGCTTCTTCGGCCACAAGTGCTTGATACCTCTTTCAACGCGCTCGTTGGTTCCACTGCACTGGTCATTGACTCGGTGGAGGAGCACGGGGGTCAGATTCGGCTCGATGGATCGGTGTGGTCCGCGCGTTCATTGGATCCCTCACACACGTTTGTCGAAGGTGAGCGTGTCACCGTCATCAGCATTGATGGCACCACCGCCGTAGTTTGGAAGGAAGATTAATTCGTGTTTGAACTCATATTTCTCGCAGTTCTTCTCATATTCATCGCCATCATCGTCATTAAATCTATCGCGCTGATTCCCCAGGGTGAGGCGGCGGTTATTGAGCGCTTGGGCAGCTACACCCGCACCGTATCCGGCGGTTTGACGTTTTTGTTCCCATTTATTGATCGGGTGCGTACCCGGATCGATACCCGTGAACGCGTCGTTTCCTTCCCGCCGCAGGCCGTTATTACCCAAGACAACCTGACGGTCGCGATCGATATTGTGGTGACATTCCAGATTAACGATCCGGCGAAGGCCATCTACGGCGTGGACAACTACATCGTCGGTGTCGAGCAGATTTCCGTGGCTACGCTGCGTGACGTCGTCGGCGGCATGACCCTGGAAGAGACGCTGACCTCGCGCGATACCATCAACCGGCGCCTGCGCGGCGAGTTGGACGCCGCCACTGCCAAGTGGGGCCTTCGTATTAGCCGAGTCGAGCTCAAGGCCATTGACCCGCCGCCCTCCATCCAGCAGTCGATGGAAATGCAGATGAAGGCGGATCGCGAAAAGCGCGCCATGATCCTCACCGCCGAGGGTCGCCGCGAGTCTGACATCAAGACCGCTGAGGGTGAAAAGCAGGCTCGTATCCTTTCCGCTGAGGGTGACAAGCACGCGGCGATTCTGGCTGCCGAGGCTGAGCGTCAGGCCATGATTCTGCGCGCTGAAGGTGAGCGCGCATCGCGTTACCTCCAGGCTCAGGGTGAGGCCCGCGCAATCCAGAAGGTTAACGCTGCCATCAAGTCCTCGAAGCTCACGCCGGAGGTCCTGGCGTACCAGTACCTGGAAAAGCTGCCCCAGCTGGCCGAGGGCAAGGCTTCAACGATGTGGATGATCCCTTCGCAGTTCGGTGATTCTCTCGAGCAGTTCGCCCGTACCTTCGCGAAGAAGGACGACGAGGGGGTTTTCCGCTACGAGCCCGCCCACGTCGACGACGAAACTCGCGAGATGGCCGAAGCCGAGAACACCGACGACTGGTTCTCTACCGCCTCCGACCCGGAGATCGCGGCCGCGGTCGCTGCGGCGAATGCGGTGGCCAACAAGCCCGTGGACCCAGAGCTTCATGAGCTCAAGGGCCGCACCCAAAAGTCTGATAGCCCCGCGGAACTCGAGTCTTCGCCGCTAAGCCTCGAGGGCGAGGACTACTAGCTTTCTGCCTGGCTGAGTAGATTGACCGCCAGCTGCCAGCCAGCGGTTTCTGCTTGCCACCCAGCCGCCTGAAGGCGCTGCGACATCGCCTGTTTGGAGATGCCCAGCACCTCGGCGGCTTCGTTTTGGTTCAGCCCGGAACGCACCAATGACGTGGCCTCGCGTCCCTCGATCGTCCGCTTGGACAGCACGTGCCCCAGGAGGGCGAAAGTAGCAGCAATATCATCCGCCAGCGTCCCCGACGCCTGCTGCTTCACGTAAACAATGCCGGCCCGTGCGGTCCGGCTTATCGACGCCGTCGCCTCCCGCCTTGCCCCATCCTCAGCGGGGGCCAGCCCAACGCCGATGGCCCAATTGCCATCGGACAGCAGCGCCATAATCGTGTCGCATACCGCGCGTGGCGAGTCGACAACTGCGCGAATATCTTCGACACCGAGCAATTCAAACTCGCCGACCCCGTCGAGGGTGGACAACGCTTCCGCGGATCGTTTTACGAGGTCAGCGCGGCGGGCCTCCCGGCCCCGGTAGCGAGCATGCACCGCAAACATCGGTGTGTGGCCTCCTTCTACTTCCTTAAGTTTCTCTTAAGTAAGAGTCTACGGCACAGGCTTGACCGGCAGGCGTTGGTCGACGGCGAGTCCAAGGAATCCTATGCCAGCCAGCGTTAGGGTGATCACCAGCACTTCGGGATCAAGATGCCCGGTGAGGGCGTCGCCAAGCACGACGGTGGTCACCGTACCCGGCAGCGAACCCACGAACGTGGCGATAGTAAACGCCCACAGTGGCACACTCGTCAGTGCCGCCGCGTAATTGAGGACCGAGAATGGCACGCCCGCAATCATGCGCAGCGACGTCACCGCGAGCCAACCCCGCTGTTCGAGGCGGCGATTTATGGTGGCCACCGCCGGGTGGTTCAACCTGGGACGCATCCACTCACCAAGAAGACGCCGCATGATGGTCAGCGATAGCGCAGCGGCGGCCGTTGTGGCGCTAATAGCCAGCAAAATCCCCAGCCAAGGGCCATAGAGTACCCCGCTGGCCAGGGTGAGAAACGTGCGAGGGATGGGAAACTGGGTGACCGCGACGTAGCCCAACCAGAACAGCACCATGAAACTCGGCCCCGCCGCCGTCGCCCATTCGCGCAATGTGGCAATCGACGGAATATCGATGAGGGCAGTGATGGCGATGAAGGCAACCAGACCCGCGACGACCAAAAGACGACGCTGCCACGACCACCCTCGGACTGCCGCGACGGCGTCATGGACCACGCCGCCAACAAACTGCCCAAATCGATTCACGAGGCATGAGTCTACTGCGCCCCTCGTGCGAGACGGCGAATCCCGCGCCCGGTGCCTCCAGTACGTCGCTATGCTTGGACGTGGATTATGCACTCAGTTAGTTCTAAGGAGAGAACATGGCAGACCTACGCACCGATCACGGCCCCAACCCCTACGTGCTGGACATCGAGGATGTGACCAAAGAGAACGAAGCATTCCGCGACACCCTGTGGACCGGTAAGTTCCTCCAAATGACCGTGATGGCCATCCCCGCCGGCGGTGAAATCGGCGCCGAAGTCCACGATGACCACGACCAGTTCCTGCGCCTCGAGGCAGGCAAGGGTCACATCATGATCGGCGATTCCCCGGACAACCTCGACGTCGACCAAATCGTCGAAGACGATTTCGCCATCTTCGTCCCGGCCGGCAAGTGGCACAACATGGTGAACGAGGGCGAAGAGACCATCAAGCTCTACTCCATCTACGCCGCCCCTGACCACGTGCCCGGTACTTATCATGAGACCAAGGAAGACGCTGACAACGATCCGAACGAGCAGCACTAAACAGTTATGTCTCAGGGTGCTTACGTCTCGTTTCTGGGGATCGACGGAATAGACAAGACGACCCTCGCGCGAGCATTCCGAGACGAACTTGTTGCGCTGGGTGTGAAGGTCGAGGAAGTCTCTTGGCGTTCCACCAATCGAGAGGGCCGTCAATCTTGGCCCACTGACGCTCTCCAGGAGCTCTGGGTAGAGACTTTCCGTCTGCTCTTCGGTGGGTCGACTACGGCTGGTAAACCGCTCGCTCTTCCGCGCGACTTCGCCTCGTGGGAGGGCGGCGGGTGGGAAGACAAACTGGGTGAGATGTCCCTCACCAGCGCGCACCGAAGTGGTCCTATGGCAGCGGCGCTGGCCGAGTTGTCCGGAAACCTCGTGCTTACCGACGCCGTCATCCGCCCACTCGTGGACTCTGGCACCGTGGTGATTCAAGAAACCTTCCCCTACAAGCACGTGCTTAAGGAAATTCTCGTAGCCCGTCAAATTTCAGACGAGCCTCGTTTTACGGGAATGTGTGACTTGTTGGGAAGCGTCATTCTGGACGTATTCGGCAGTGCTCACATGCAACCCGACCTTGGCGTTTTCGTCGACAGAGATCCTTACCTGGCCCATGCTTGGCGGATGAATGAAACCGGCAGGCTGGGACTTCTGGAAGACTTCGGCGCGGCCGGGGATCGAGGTAGGGAAAGCTATCTGCAGCTGCAAGAACAATCCGCCTCTTACTTCTCCGCCGCCGCGACATCCTGGGGTTGGGAGACACACGTCGTGGACAACTCCGGACTCGACGCCAACCTCTCCCGGGGACTCGACCTGCTCATGACTTCCCCGACGGTCAGTCGGATTCTCACCTGACCAATCAGAAACGCTCGTAGGATTCCCCTTCTTGGTAGCCGTGCCTCTATTCCCACGACCGTGGAGGACGGGGTGAGATTTCTTGAGCGCAGGCTTTGGCACTCGCGTCGGGATCAGGAAGTCGCGATCAACATGAATTCTCTAGAATCCGAATTCTGGTTTTCAGTGACCAGGGGAAATGCTAAGTAGCACCATTCATCTTAGAGAATTTGTGGACCCCGCCGATTCGGTCCCATGGGTAGCAGCCCGAACGGCATAAGGCCCAGGAAAGGCATACCAACGAAAAAACTAGGGCCCCTCCCACCGATTTCGGTGGGAGGGGCCCTAGTATGGTTGTGCCCGAGGGGGTGTCTGATTCCGTGACATCGTTCCGCATGTCTCATGAGATCGTTCCGCCCCATAAAGCCCTGATGTCTCACAACACTCTTCCGCATGCCCCGCCCTCCCACGGGAGGAACATCATCGTGCCCAGGATCAGAAAAGCAGATGTCCCGGGACATCGTTCCACCCACTACGAACACGCAGTGTGGACGAGTATCAGAAGGGGCCACGGAAACGTCAAGGCCAGCCGCTAGCAGCCTTACAACTCGGATCAGTAGGTTCCCTTGGTATCAGCGAAGATCAGCCAGGTACAGGAGGCCGCCAGTGGCGGCTTTAAATACTGGGGCACCCAAGAAGTCTCACGCATCAGTGGAGAAGAAGCTCCGATACTCCCGCCGAATCGACCAGATTCGACCGACCTGAACCCGCACAAAAAAGGTCATGCCCCGAGACAAAGTAGGAACTATGTCTCGAGACACGACATTGTGCCCGAGGGGGGACTTGAACCCCCACGTCCGTTAGTAGGACACTAGCACCTCAAGCTAGCGCGTCTGCCATTCCGCCACCCGGGCTGGGTGTTTTTCAATTTTCATGCTCACCCTCTTGGCTGGGCACTCGCATTACTGTAGCCGCAACTCACTAGCGGACACAAATCCGCATGTCACAGGTAGTTACAGGGGTGTAACTGATACTCTTTTGTATCACTATGAAGCGTACGTATTCTCCTCTCAAGCGGATGGCCACGTGGTCGTGGTTTGTTCCTGCTCAGGTGCCCACTGACGATCCGGTGGTGGCTCCTGAGGGCTGGACTTCCCGACGTCAGGGTGCGTTGGCGATGTTGGGGTTGCATGGCCGGGCTGTGGCGGTCGTGGTTGCGTGTGTGTTGTTGGCGCAGGTTCAGATGGTTCTTGTTTCGGTTCTGGTTTCGAAGGGGTCGCAGGCGGCGTTTGAGGAGCGGTCGATGACGATTGCGGCGCTGGCGATCGTGGCGGTTGCTGGTTTAAGTCTCTTTGGCTGGGTTGCGGAGAGTACCAGCGATGCGCTGACGGATTTGGCGGCGTCGCGGACGGTGAACTCGGTTCGGATGTCGTTGACGTCTCGGCTGGTGGGGGCGATTCCGACGTCGCTGACGCCGGGTCAGGTGCTCAATACGGTGGATGCGGATTCGTATCAGATGGGGGAGTTGAAGCAGCTGATTAACTGGCCGGTGATGATGTCGTCCTATCTCGTGGGTACGGCAATTGCGGTTGGTTTTGCCCACCCGTGGTTGGGGCTGCTGACGTTGTTGGCGGGAGTGTTGACGGCGGTGGCAACGTTGGCGACGGCTGGGCCGTTGGCGCGGGTGGCGGCTCGGCGTCGAGAAGCGGAGGGACATGCCATGTCCCTGGCGACGGACTTGGCGCAGGGTTCGCGGGTGGTGAAGGGCTTGGGCGCGGTGAACGCGTCGACCCAAAGGTTCGAGTTCGCTACGGGCAGGGCTTTGCGGGTCATGTTGGTGGAGGCGCGGCTGATGGGGTGGTTGACGTTGGTTCGGCAGCTGGTGCCGACGGCGTCGATAGTCGGCATTCTCGTGGTGGCGATGGTCATGACGCGGGAGGAAATGATTAGTCCGGCGGGGTTGGTGACGGCGTCGTTGTTGGTGCCGCCGGGGTTGATGTTTCTTGGCTATTCGTTGAGTTTTGCGGTGGATTATTGGTCACGGGGTGTGGTGTCGGCGCAGCGTATTCGGGATTTGGTCGGCGACCTGGAGGCACCCCAAGCACCTCAATCATTAACCCAACCTCTTCCTCCGAAGGGGCTGACGGTGTGGTCGGCGACGTCGGCGGCAGGAGTGAAGAAGATCCGTAAGCGCCTCAATGAGCTCGAGCACTTAGGCGACCCGGAGGTCATTGTCGCGCCCCATACTGTGGCGGTGTTTGAAGGTTCGCTGGCCGATAACATCGACGCTCTCGGGACGAGTTCACCGGACCATGTGCAGGCGGCTCTTACGGCTGCGGCTTGCGGAGATATCATCACTCGCCTCGGCGGGATGGACGGTGGAACGTTGCCGGATTCGCCGATCGGCGAAGCGGGTCTCAACCTTTCCGGTGGGCAGCGGCAACGGGTGGCGTTGGCGCGCTGGCTGGTCCGCGACCCGGAAGTGCTGGTGTTGGATGAGCCGACGACGGGGTTGGATGCGGTGACGCTGGATACGGTGGCGCATAGTGTGTCGCGCCTGCGCCGGGATCGATCGACGGTAGTGGTGACGACATCGGCTGCGTGGATTGCGGTCGCTGAAAGGGTGGAGGATTTCGGATGACAGCCTGGCAATTGAGCGACCGGGAGGACGCGCTGGCGCCAGCGAGCCTGAGGCAGTCCCTGGCGATGCTGCGGACGTTGCCGACGAGCCCGCGATGGTCGTGGTATCTCGGCACCGGCGCCGTCGTGGGGCTGACGGTGGGGGCGATGGCAGCTTCTGCTTCGTTGCTCGGTCGAACGGTCGATCTACTCAATGAACCGATGCGTAGCTTCCTCTGGCTGTTGATTGCTGTTGGTGTGGCCATGCTGGTGGAAACGGCTGGACGTGCTGCCACCGGATGGGTCCTCCTGGCCCGCACCCGGATGCTGTCGGTGGACCTGCGCCGGGCGGCCCTGTCGTCGGTGCTGCGCGCGCCTGTGCCGGACGTGCTCGAATTGGGCACCGGTACGGTGATCACTCGGCTGACCCACGACATTGACACGGTCGTCCGGGTGGCGTCCACGGTGGGCGTGCGATTGGTGCTTACCGTTTTCATGTTCCCCGTGACACTTATCGCGCTGCTGATAATCCGTTGGGAGTTCATCTTCCCCTTGGCGCTGATGGTGGTGGTGATCATCCCGCTGCTGAAGTCGATACTGCCGCGGATGCCGCAGGCCGCGAACATCGTGTCTACCGCCGAAGCTCGCCGCAATGCGGTGCTGCTGGACACGGTGCGTAGCTTGCCGACGGTCCGGGCTCTGCGCTTAGGGCCCTGGTCACTGGAGCGCACCCGGCAGGCCTCTTGGGCTGCCGTGCAAGCCCAGGCTGATCGGGCCCCGCTCTTCGTGCGTCTGTTGGGCTTCGGCAATATCGCCTACATCACCCTGTTGGCTGGGACGTTGGGGATCGCCTTGTGGCTGGTCAGTACCGAGCAAATCAGCCTCGGCGCGGCCACCGCCGCGATCGTCCTCGTCGTCCGGCTCGAAGGGCACGTTTTCAACGTGCTCTTCTTCGCCGGCGAAATCCAGGAGGCCAGCACCTCCCTCGGCCGGGCTGTCGCCCTGGCCAGATTGGTGCGTGACGACGAACGCGTGTCCCCAGTCGATCTCACCTCCGCGCCGACGATCACGATCGACTCCCTCGGTTTCTCCTACCCGGGTGGCGCGGCCATCCTCCCCGATATTTCCGTCACCTTGCCTGCTGGTTCGACGACTGCTTTGGTCGGTGCTTCCGGGGCGGGGAAGTCGACGTTAGCTGGTCTCATCGCGGGTTTGCAGCGCCCGAACACTGGTCGCATCATCATCGACGGGATCGATACCGCTGAGGTTGATGATGCCTGGACCACCCGGCAAGTCACGTTGCTGACTCAGGATGTGCACCTTTTCAGCGGGACTCTCCGGGAGGATCTGCGCATGGCCTTCGCCGATGCCAGTGATGAACAGCTGCTAGAGGCATTGGCCGCCACGGGTCTCAAACCAGGTTCCGCTGCGTGGGCGCGCCACCTGCCCGCTGGTTTGGATACCACCGTCGGGGCTGGGGCCGACCCACTGCCGCCCGAAGCTGCCCAACAAGTGGCGCTGGCACGCATTATTCTGCGCGACCCGCCCGTGCTCATTATGGACGAGGCGACCTCGGAGGCCGGAAGTGATGATGCCCGAGCACTGGAAGAGGCGGCCACCGCGGCAGCCCGTGGGCGGACCAGCCTCATTGTGGCTCACCGCCTGGACCAGGCCGTGAAAGCGGACCGAATCCTCGTCATGGACCTGGGGCGGATTGTGGAAAGCGGAACTCACGCGGAACTCATTGCTGCGGGTGGCCGCTATGCCGAGTTGTACTCGCGCTGGGAGGGGCACAACGGCGGCGATATGTGATCTCGGGTACAAAAGAAGGTATGAGTAACTACGCCGAAGATTCCCGATTCCCCGGACCCGACCCCTACGCGCCGCTGAAGGATCTCCCCTCCTTTTCCCTCACCTCGACTGATTTCGAGGACGGCGACAAACTGGGGGACTCGCTCCGCGCACCAGCGAGCATCTCCCCGCAATTGTCGTGGTCTGGCCTGCCGGAGGGTACGAAATCAATAGCTATCACCTGCTTCGACCCGGACGCCCCAACCGCTTCCGGGTACTGGCACTGGTCAGTATTCAACATTCCCGTCTCGGTCACTTCGCTCCCTTCAGGGGCAGGATCGACCTCTGACCTAGGAATCGAGGGAGTGATCACGCTCAAAGGAGATAGCGGCGAAAAGGCCTACTTTGGGGCATACCCTCCGGAAGGCCACGGGCCGCACCGCTACCTCTTTGCGGTGCACGCGGTGGACGTCGAGAAGCTTGACATTGACCCGGATTCCACCGCGACGGTGCTGGGATTCAACCTCTACTTCCATTCGCTCGGCCGGGCCATTCTCTGGGGCTGGTCCGAAACCAAGTAGGCTCTACAGGATATGAGCGAAAAGCAGAATCAGCCTGAACCCGTCTTCCGTGTCCCGCTGGCACTTCGTGTCGGCGGTGCCTTCATGGCCTTAGCGTTGGCTCTGGTGGTCTTTACCGTTATTGCCGTGTTCAGTGATGGTTGGGGACAGCCGTACGACGTTACCGGCCGCATGCTCGTGCTGTTGGTGGCTGCGGCAATTCTGGGAGCCTTTGCCACGATTCGCAAGGATCAAGCGTCGAGCCGAGCACAGATCATCGCTCTCATAGTGGCCGTGGCGCTGGTGGTTTTGGCCCGCTTCATCCCCAACGAGTCGATCTACCGGATGCCGCAGTATCTACTGGCCATGTACGCGGTGTTCGCGCTGTTCTGCGCCCTGATCATTCGTCGATCGCTGATCCCCAAGGACTAGTCCTTTTATTCAGGCAAGATCGACGAGCGCCATTCCAGTCCGGAGCCAATGGCCTCGCTGATGTTGCTCAGACCGTGAGCGTGGATCTGGGCAGCGATTCCGCGGTGAATGTTGCGGATCCAGTCGGGCCCGCCGTAGATCAACCCGGTGTAGCCCTGTAGAAGGGTGGCGCCGGAGGTGATACGCTCCCACGCCTGCTCGGGAGTGGTGATGCCACCGACGGAGATGAGAACGAGGTTGTCTCCCACGCGGGCATAGAGGCGCTTGAGTACCTCCAACGAACGGGCGGCCACGGGGGGACCGGAGATGCCGCCGGCGCCTAGTGCTTCGACCTTAGCGGCCGGAGTCACGAGGTTCTCGCGGGAAATGGTCGTGTTCGTGGCAACGATGCCGGCCAAGCCAAGCTCGAGGGCCAGGTCGGCGACGGCGTCGACATCCTCATCGCTGAGGTCCGGGGCGATCTTGACCAACACCGGGGTGGTGGTTGATTCCTGGACGGCGGCGAGGATGGGGCGCAGTGATTCCACGGCCTGCAAGTCCCGCAGGCCCGGGGTGTTGGGGGAGGAGACGTTGACCACGAGGAAGTCAGCGAGATCGCCGAGGAGAGTAGCAGAGCGGCGATAGTCCTCGACGGACTCTTCGACCGGCACGACCTTGGTTTTACCAATGTTAATGCCAATGACATCGTTGTAGCGGCGGCGCCGGAGATTCTGAGCTGCTTCGGCCGCACCGGCGTTGTTAAAACCCATGCGATTGAGGATCGCGTGGTCTTCTTTTAGTCGGAACAGCCGCGGGGTCGGATTGCCCGCCTGAGGTGAGGCGGTAACGGTACCCAGTTCGGAGTAGCCGAAGCCGACCGCTGTCCACGCATCGGCAGAGGTGGCATTCTTATCAAAACCCGCCGCGAGCCCCAGCGGGCGCGGAATGGTTCGGCCGAAAACCTCCTGGGCAAGGACGGGATCATTCACCGGAACAATCTTGCCAAGCACGCGGTTCGCCGGACCGACTGACTGCAAAACGGCCAGGCCATTGTTAATGAGGCCATGGATCCGCTCCGGTCGGAGAGTAAACATGGCTTTCAAGGCCACCTGGTAAGCAGAGGTACGCAAAGACACTTAGGCTCCTTCGAGGTCGTCGATAACTTGGAGGCCGTCGCCGGACGCGGAGGCGATAACGACTGTGCCGTTTGGCAAGACGACGAGGTGGTGGGCATTGGCGATTGTGGACAGGGATAGTTGTTCTTCCGGCACGCCTTGGGCGATAGAGAAGCCCGCGAGGGTATTCGTCGCGGTCGAAGTGACTAACGCGAGGTCACGTCCGGATTCCCAAGCCACGCCCCAGGGGCTGTCATCAACCGGGTGGGTCTGGTGGAGGCGAATAACGTCGGTCGCGGTGTAAATGGCGACCTGATCACCCATCGTGTCGGAGGCCACGACCAGGCCATCCTCCCCGCCAGCGATCTGACCGATTCCAACGCCGACGCGCAACGTGCCGCCTTGGACCTTCTTCTCCCAGTGAATGTCCTGGATCGTGGTGTTGGGGAGATTGGTGCGGACGGCGACGTCGGGTGCTCCGTCCACCGGAACGGTAATCAGCTGGGTGGTCGGGCCCGCTACCGAGATGACTTCCGGGTCTCGGTCCGGGCGGTAAACGGCGACCTTATCGGCGTCCGCGCTGCCCGCGATGAGCTCACCACTACCGGTGAGGGAGGCGGAGGCGACCGGTGCGACCTCGCTGACTGTGATGGTGTTGACGGTGGTGGGCTCGGCGGCGTCGATAAGCATGACCTCATCCCCGCAGGCCAAGGCAAAGGTATTGCCGGTAGCGGTGAGGTCGGCGCAGGAATCCGGAATCTCGATAGAGGTGGCGGAGCCAGCGTCAAAATCGGCGATGGTGCCCACAACCAGGCGGGCACCCGAACGCAAGCCGAGGATATCTCCCGCGAGTTCCATGTCGGAGACTTCGGCGTAGTCACTAGGTAGTGCGATGACACGACCGGCAGGATTTGTGGCAGGAGGGGAGTCGCTAGCCACTGCATTTCCCATCTCGGGCCCCGGTTCGGGGGAAGAACCCGCCTGACAGGCGCCAAGAAGTAGTGAGGTGGCGGCCACTGCCGCCAGGGCTGTCACACGTCCGGATTTCACAAGTGTTCAGCCTATCAGGGGCTCTAGCGGGAGACGTCGTCTAGCGCCTTGGTGATGGCACGGGGTAGCTGGGTATCCGTGGCCTGGAGCAACTCGGTGAGTTGGGCCGGGGTGGAGGCACCGACGACCGTCGAGGATATGCCGATGCGATCGCGGGCCCAGGCCAGAGCCACCACGGCGGGCGGCAGACCGAGACCTTCGGCAGCGGTGTCTACGGCATCAACGACAGTGTCCGACTTCGTCCCCAGCATGGCGTGGACTTCGGCCCGAGCGGAACGTGGGGCTCCGGTGCGATAGCGGCCGGCCAAGACTCCTCGGGCCAATGAGGCCGCCGCAATCACCCCGACGCCCAGGTGAGAGGCCGCGGGCAGCAACTCTTCCTCGATGCCCCGGACCAGCAGGGAATATTCGTGCTGGGTAGCCACAATTCTGTGGGGGGCCAACGGCTGAGTGACGGCGAGTTGCCAGCCGCTGTAGTCGCGTACTCCGGCATATCGAGTACGGCCGGTGCGCACGGCCCAGTCGAGGGTGTCCGCCACCTCAGCTGGTGGAGTTTTCTCATCCCAGTATCCCACCGACCAGAGGTCTAGGTGGTCCGTGTTCAAGGCGCGCAGCGTGGCTTCCAACTGCGCGATGAGCGAACGGCGGGAGCAATCCACCCGTCGGCCGACCGGCGAATGAGGATCCACGCCGGCGGAAGAAGAGAGCAGAATCTCCTCGCGGGGGATTTTCATGGTGCGTAACACCTCAGCCAACGCCGCTTGCGCCGCACCGGAGCCATAGGCGGGGGAACTATCCACCAATGTGCCACCGGATCCAAGGAAAATGCCGAGGAGTTCCGTGGCATCCTCCAACGATGTGGACTGTCCCCACTGGGCAGTACCCAGCCCGACTTCCGAGACGCGCAATCCGCTGACACCCACAAGTCGTTGCTTCACTTGGTCCACAGTAGTAGTAGCGTAAGCCCGGTGATTGAATTGACGCATGCGGCGGCGGCTGCAGACAACATGAGTTGGATTCAGGTTATTGTCCTCTCAATCGTGCAAGGTCTGACCGAGTTTTTGCCGGTGAGCTCCTCCGGGCATTTGCGGATCGTTTCCCAGCTGTTCTGGGGTCAAGACGCTGGCGCGTCCTTTACCGCCGTGGTGCAGCTAGGCACGGAGCTGGCGGTCCTCGTGTTCTTCGCCCGGGACATTTGGCAAATCCTCACCGGCTGGTTCCGGGGGCTGTTAAATAAGGAACTGCGCGGTTTTGATTACCGTATGGGCTGGATGGTCATCGTCGGCACCCTGCCCGTGGCCATTATCGGCTACCTGGGCAAGGATCTCATCCGAGAGGGCCTGCGCAATCTCTGGATCACCGCCACCGTGCTCATCGTCTTCTCCTTCGTATTCATCCTGGCGGAGCGCTACGGCAAGAAGCAGCGGTCATTTGACGAGCTGAACATGAAAGACGCGATCATCATGGGCTTCGCGCAGTGCTTGGCCCTCATTCCGGGCGTCTCACGTTCGGGAGGCACCATCTCTGCCGGCCTGTTCCTCAATCTGGACCGCGAGGTGGCCACCCGTTTCAGCTTCCTGCTCGCTATCCCCGCCGTCTTGGCTTCCGGGTTGTTCTCGCTTCCCGATGCCTTCGCTCCGGCAGCGGGCCAGGCAGCCAGCGGTTCCCAGCTGCTCCTCGGCGTGAGTATCGCCTTCGTCTTGGGCTATGCCTCCATCGCCTGGCTGCTCAAGTTCGTGGCCAACCATTCCTTCGCCTGGTTCGCCGCCTACCGCATCCCAGTTGGCCTGCTCGTCATGGCTCTGCTGGCATTCGGGGTGTTGCAGCCCGTATAGAGTGTGAGTCATGCGTTCTTGGCCCACCCCCGTTGTCCCGCTTATCGACGCCGCGGGTCCAACCATCCCGCTCAACCTCTACGACACCGCCGACGAGGCTATTCGCCCCGTCGGCGGTGTGAAAGACGATGGCAGCGTCGGCATGTATGTCTGCGGAATCACCCCGTATGATTCGACCCACCTCGGCCACGCCGCGACTTATCTCACTTTCGACCTCATTCACCGCCAGCTGCTGGATAACGGCCACCGGGTTCATTATGTCCAGAACATTACCGACGTGGATGATCCGCTCTTCGAACGCGCAGAGCGCGATGGTGTGGATTGGCGCGAGCTCGGAGACAGCCAGATCGACCTCTTCCGATCCGACATGACCGACCTTTCGGTCATTCCTCCGCGGGACTATATCGGCGCGATGGAATCCATCGATGAGGTCATCGACTTGGTCCAACGGCTCATCGACCGGGGCGCGGCCTACATCGTCGACGACCCCGAGTACCCGGACGTGTACGCCTCTATCGCCGCCACCGATCAGTTCGGATATGAGTCCAACTACGATCGCGCGACGATGGATGAACTGTTCGCCGAAAGAGGCGGCGATCCCGATCGCCCCGGCAAGCGTGATCCGCTCGACGCCCTCATCTGGCGGGCGCACCGCGAGGGCGAACCGGCCTGGGAGTCGCCCTTCGGCCCGGGTCGGCCGGGCTGGCACATCGAGTGCTCCGCGATAGCGACGAATCGGCTGGGGGAGAGCTTTGCCATCCAAGGTGGTGGCAGCGACCTTATCTTCCCGCACCACGAGTTCTCGGCGGCGCACGCCGAGGCTGGGCTCGGCAGCGAGCGAATGGCCGGGCACTACGTCCATTCCGGCATGATAGGCCTCGATGGCGTGAAGATGAGCAAGTCCTTGGGCAACCTCGTCTTCGTCTCCAAGCTCACCGCCGCGGGCGTCGATCCCTCCGCCATCCGGCTTGGCGTCTTCGCCTCCCACTACCGTGCCAACCGGGATTGGTCTGACGCCGTCTTAGCTCAGGCCATTGGACGGCTTGATTCCTGGCGCGAAGCGATTACCCACCCCGGATCCGTGGACAGCGCGCAAGCGCTGGTCCAGGACCTCCGCGCGCACCTGGCGGCGGATCTGGATACTCCTGGGGCACTCGCGGGCGTCGATAAGTGGGCGAGTAGCCCCCGGGGAGAGGACGAGGAAGGCGCAGCAGAACTGGTGATTGCTGCCTTGGATTCCCTCCTGGGAGTGCGGCTCTGATCTTTTTCGGCCACAATGGCCACCATGACCATTCGCGCTGAATTCCAACCAGCTGTAGACGAGTTCATTTCCACGCTGACCGACTTTTCCACCGGCAGCTACCTCAAGGACGAAGACAAGGAATTCTGGGAGCAACCCTTTGATCCTGCAGTGTTGCCCCAGCTACGCGGCATTCTCGAAACGCTCCTGGATAGCCTCGACACCCTGCCGGATGACCCGTCGGCGGAACTACTCGTCGGTGTGGTCACCAAGACGGTAGGCGAGCTCGAGTCATTCAACAGTGCTCAGCATGATGCCGTATTGGAGCCAGAAGAAAAGGCCGAGCTCAATCAGATAATCCGCGATGCTTCCGCAGCCACCGGCGCCGAAGATGACGCCCTGGCCGAACTGCCTGAGCTAGATTAACGGGCATGCTCAAAGCAATTTTCTGGGATATGGACGGCACCCTAGTGGATTCAGAGCCGCTGTGGGAGATCGCTACCTATGAACTAAGCGAAAGGCTAGGGCGGCGACTGACGCCTGAGCTGAGAGAGTCGACCGTCGGCGGCAGCTTGCGGCACACGATCGACGTGTGCGCCTCACACGCAGGGGTCGTGTTGGAAGAGGCGGACTACGTCACCCAACGACGTATCATTTATGACCGGATGGCGGAGCTCATGGCCGACCAGCTGGTGCCTAATCCGGGAGTTCAAGAACTACTGGGAGACTTTCGCGCCGCTGGTCTCCCAATGCTGGTGACCACCAACACTGAACGCGAGTTGGCCGACCCTTCCATTGCGGCGGTTGGCGCCTCCTACTTCTCTGGTTCCGTGGCTGGTGATGAGGTTATCCACCCGAAACCCGCTCCCGAGATGTATCTGGAGGCGGCGCGCAGAGTGGACGTCGCCCCATCCGATTGTCTCGTATTCGAAGATTCCCATGCTGGTATGACCGCAGCTCGGGCTGCCGGATGCCGGGTTATCGGGCTCGCCGACGCAGGACCTGAGGGCGTGACGCTGCTCAAAGAAATTCACGGAGACACCACCTTTGAGGGGGTCACTGCCGAGAAAGTTCGCGACTGGTTCGCGCGCCTGTCGGTGTAGTGGGCTACTCTAATCGCCGTGAAGAACTTTGACTCTCTCTACGCCGAATTGTCCGCCCGCGCGAAGGACCGACCTGAAGGGTCCGGCACCGTTGCAGCCCTCGACGCGGGTGTGCATCATATTGGCAAGAAAGTCATCGAGGAGGCAGGCGAAGTATGGATCGCCGCCGAATACCAGTCCGATGAAGAGCTCGCCGAGGAAATGTCGCAGCTGATCTATTGGACGCAGGTTTTGATGGTCGCCCGCGGCCTCAACCCGGACGACATCTATAAGTACCTTTAGGAGCCCGTGACCATGATCAAGATTGCCGTCCCTAACAAGGGCTCACTCTCCGAGGCCGCCGTCGAAATTCTCGCGGAGGCCGGATACAAAGGTCGCGGAGATTCCAAGGCCCTCGCGGTATTCGATACTTCCAATGACGTTGAGTTCTACTTCCTGCGCCCCAAAGATATCGCCATCTACGTCGCCGCCGGCATGCTCGACTTGGGCATCACGGGCCGAGATTTGGCTCGCGATTCCCGCGCGGAGGTCCAAGAGGTTCTGTCTCTTGGCTTCGGGGGGTCGACCTTCCACTACGCCGGTCCCGCCGACGAGACGTGGACCATCGAAGATCTGGCGGGGAAGCGGATTGCCACGTCCTATCCCAACTTGGTGCGCGATGACCTGGCCGCTCGCGGCATTGAAGCCGAGGTTATCCGCCTGGACGGTGCGGTGGAAATTTCCATCAAGCTCGGCGTGGCCGACGCCATCGCCGACGTCGTTTCCACCGGAAACACCCTGCGCCGCCAGGGCCTATCGACCTTCGGCGAGCCCCTCGTTGACTCGGAGGCCGTGATCGTCGCCCGTGCCGGCACAGAACTTACTGCGGACGAGCGCGTCCTCCTCGCCCGCATCGAAGGCATCTTGCATGCGCAGAACTACCTCATGCTCGACTACAACATTGCCCGCGATCGACTCGATGCCGTATCCCGCGTAACTCCTGGTTTGTCTGCCCCGACGGTCTCGCCACTGGCACGAGAGGACATGGTCGCCGTCCGTGCCCTCGTCCCCCGTAAGCGCGCCAACGACATTATGGACGAACTTTCCCAGCTCGGAGCCCAAGCAATCTTGGCTACTGAATTGCGCATCGTGCGTATTTGATAGCTTTTCGACGACCGCGTGTCCCCACCGCACCGCAGAAAAATTCTGCGGTGCGGTGGTTTCTGTTTTGGGGCTAGCATGGAAGTAAATCAGATTCTTTCTTGTACGGAATACACCCAATCTCAGAGGAGATGTTCACATATGGCAAAAACGACGAAGGCTCAGCCGAAGTCCGAGAAGGAGACGAAGGACGTGAAGGAGCACAACTCCACCGCCGTCGCCCGCGCCACTCGCACCGAGGAAGACCTGCTCGGCCACATGGAAGTACCCGCGGACGCCTACTACGGCATTCACACTCTCCGCGCAATGGAGAACTTCCAGATTTCCCGCACCCAAATCAACGATGTTCCCGAGTTCATTCGCGGCATGGTTCAGGTAAAGAAGGCCGCTGCGATGGCCAACCGTCGCCTGCACACCCTGCCAGCCAAGAAGTACGAGGCAATCGTCTGGGCCTGCAACCAGATCCTCGATGAGGGACGCTGCATGGACCAGTTCCCGATCGACGTCTTCCAGGGTGGTGCTGGCACCTCGCTGAACATGAACACCAACGAAGTGGTGGCCAACCTCGCGCTGGAGCACCTGGGTGAGCCGAAGGGCTCCTACGACATCATCAACCCCAACGACGATGTCAACATGTCGCAGTCGACCAACGATGCGTACCCCACCGGCTTCCGCCTCGGTGTGTACACCGCCATGACGACCCTCATCGAAGAAATTGATCTTCTGCAGAAGGCATTCCAGGAAAAGGGCCGCGAGTTCCAGGACATCCTCAAGATGGGTCGCACCCAGCTGCAGGACGCCGTGCCGATGACCCTCGGCGACGAGTTCAACGCCTTTGCCCACAACCTCGCCGAAGAACAGGCCGTGCTCCGGCACGCAGCCGATCGCCTCCTCGAGGTCAACCTTGGCGCCACCGCCATTGGTACCGGCGTCAACACCCCCTCGGGCTATCGCCACCAGGTGACCGCATCTCTGTCTGAGGTCACTGGTCTGGACCTTAAGTCCTCCCGCGACCTCATCGAGGCAACGAGCGACACCGGCGCATACGTGCTCGCTCATTCGGCCGTCAAGCGCGCTGCAATGAAGCTGTCCAAGATTTGCAACGACCTTCGACTGCTGTCCTCTGGCCCGCGTGCCGGACTCAACGAAATCAACTTGCCGCCCCGCCAGGCCGGCTCCTCGATTATGCCGGGCAAGGTCAACCCGGTCATTCCCGAGGTGGTCAATCAGGTCTGCTTCAAGGTCTTCGGCAACGATCTCGTCGTCACGATGGCCGCAGAAGCTGGTCAGCTGCAGCTCAATGTCATGGAGCCGGTGCTGGGTGAGGCACTGTTCCAGTCCATCCGCATCCTCGGCAACGCCGCTCGCAGTCTGCGCGAAAAGTGCATCGTGGGAATCACTGCCAACCCCGAGGTTTGCCGCATGTACGTGGAAAACTCCATCGGCATCGTCACCTACCTCAACCCGATCATTGGTCACCATAACGGCGACATGGTTGCAAAGGAAGCCACCATCACGGGGCGTTCGGTAAAGGATATTATCCTGGAGCGGGGTCTGATGGAGGAAGAGGAGTTGAACAAAGTCCTTAGCGTAGAGAATCTCATGCACCCGCAGTTCCGCGGAACTTTGTACCTCGATTCCTAAAACCTCCAACCATACGGGAGCGAAATCGAGAGAGAAACCCTGTCCACTTGTGTCCTTACCCACACAAGTGGACATTTCTATGCGCCCGGTTGGATACTTGAGACAGTTGCCCAAATTCAATAAAGGAAGGATTGGCCTCCATGTTGTTGGTCCTCCAAATCCTCATCGTTCTCGGCGCCATCGTCCTCGGTGCTCGCCTGGGTTCGATCGCCATCGGCTTCGCCGGTGGCCTGGGTGTCCTCTTGCTCGCTGCGACCGGTGTCACCGTCACCGCAGAGGATATTCCCTTTGATGTCATCGGCATCATCATGTGTGTTATCGCCGCTATCGCCGCTATGCAGCGCGCCGGTGGCATGGATTACCTCGTCCACCTGGCCGAGAGGTTCCTCCGTCGTAACCCCAAGCAAATCACCTTGTGGGCTCCAGTTGTTACCTGGGCCATGACGGTGTTCGCTGGAACCGGCCACACCGCCTTCTCGACCCTGCCCGTCATCGTCGAGGTCGCCAAGGAGGGCAAGGTTCGCCCCTCCCGCCCCCTTTCAGTCGCTGTCATCGCCTCCCAGATGGCGATCGTCGCTTCACCGATCTCTGCGGCCGTCGTTTTCATGGCGTCGATCCTGGAGCCGCTAGGGGTGAGCTACCTCCAGCTCCTCGGCATCATGATCCCCGCGACTTTCCTCGCTATCTTCCCGACGGCACTGTTGGCTAACCGCCTAGGAAAGAATCTCGAGGACGATCCAGTTTATCAGGACCGACTGGCAAAGAACCTCGTTCGCAAGCCGATCGGCCAAGCCGAATGGACTCCGCCCAAGGGTGCCAAGTCTTCTGTCTGGGTCTTCTTGGTCGCCATCATTGGCGTCATGCTCTACGCCACCGCCATCTCCGAGCAGGTCGGCCTCATTACCGATCCCTCGCTGCCGCGCAACGAAGCCATCATGTGTATCATGCTGGCTGCCGCTACCATCATCGTTCTCGTGACCAAGATCCCGGCCGACGAGATCATCAAGACCCAGGTCTTCCGCTCCGGTATGTCTGCCGCTGTCTGTGTCCTCGGCGTCGCTTGGCTCGGCACGACGATCATCAACCACTACATCGACAACATTCAGGTCCTGGCTGGCGATATCCTTGAGTCCAGCCCGTGGCTGCTCGCCGTGGTCCTCTTCTTCGCCGCAGCCCTGCTCTACTCGCAGGCCGCCACCGCCAAGGCACTCATGCCAGCGGCCCTCGCCATCGGTGTCAGCCCGCTCACCGCGATTGCTGCGTTCCCCGCAGTCTCCGCGCTTTTCGTCCTTCCGACTTACCCGACCCTGCTCGCCGCAGTCGAGATGGACGATACCGGCTCCACTCGCATTGGCAAGTACGTCTTCAACCACCCGTTCCTCCTTCCCGGTGTCGTCTGCATCACGATCTCGGTGATCCTGGGCTACCTCCTAGGAGCGATCATCCTCTAATCCCCAGATTGGCAATGTGATCTGCGGAATTCACTGCCCACCGGCCGCTAGGCTGGTGGGCATGGTCTTATCTGACGTCGATATTGCACAAGCTCACACGCTTGAACCCATTACCGATATAGCTGACAGGGCAGGCATTGATCCTGCCGCCCTGACCCTTTTTGGCAACACCAAAGCCAAGGTAGACATCACCCAACTCGTTGACACACCCGCCAACGGCAAGCTCATCCTCGTTACTGGAATCTCTCCGACGCCGGCGGGCGAAGGAAAATCCACCGTTCTCATTGGTTTGTCTGATGCCATGACCCGTCTCGGGCACAAAGCAGCCGCCGCTCTTCGCGAGCCCTCCCAGGGACCGGTCATGGGAATTAAGGGCGGTGCTGCCGGTGGCGGATATTCCCAGATCGTCCCTATGGAGGACATCAACCTCCACTTCACTGGTGACTTCCACGCCATCGCCGCTGCCAACAACACCCTCGCTGCCCTCATCGACAACCACATCCACCAAGGCAACGACCTCAACATCGATCCCCGTCGCGTGTCCTGGCAGCGCTGCCTCGACGTCAATGACCGTGCTCTACGCAACGTGAACACCGGCCTGGGAGGCCCTGCCCACGGTGTTCCCCGAGAAACCGGCTTCACCATCACCGCAGCCTCTGAGATCATGGCTGTTCTCTGCATGTCGACCGACTTGGAAGATTTCAAGCAGCGAGTACGTAACATCACCATCGGTTTTACCTACGACGACCAGCCTGTCACCGCGGGCCAGCTCGGGGCGGAAGGCGCCTTGAGTGCCCTGATGAAAGACGCCCTCAACCCCAATCTCGTCCAAACCCTTGGTGGTACCCCCGCCTATATTCACGGTGGTCCCTTTGCCAATATCGCCCACGGCTGCAATTCCCTTATTGCTACCCGGGTAGCGATGCAGCACGCTGATTTCGTCCTCACCGAAGCTGGCTTTGGTTCCGATTTGGGTGCAGAAAAGTTCTTCGATATCAAAGCTCGCTACGGCAACCTCGATGTCAATGGCGCGGTCATCGTCGCCACGATCCGCTCACTCAAGTACAACGCAGGCGTGCCGTTAGACCAACTCAAGGAGGAAAACCTCGAAGCTCTCAAGAAAGGGGTAGTCAACCTCGCCCGCCACGTCTCCAACACGCAGCAGTTCGGCGTCACCCCAGTCGTCGCGCTCAATCTTTTCGCCTCCGACACCGTCGCCGAGCGAGAGTTCATGCGTGAATGGGCGAAGGGGTTCCAGGTCCCGTTGGCCGAAGTCAACGTCTGGGCCGAAGGCGGAGCCGGAGCAGAGGACTTGGCACTCGCCGTCCTCGACAACCTTCGCTCGGGATCGACACCGTTGTACGATCCGCAATTGGGCATCGAAAAGTCAATTGAGACCATCGCCAAACGAATCTACCGAGCCGCCGAAGTGGAGTACTCGCCCCGCGCGCGCAAGGACTTGGCGATGATCAAGGCCAATGGGTGGGACAAGCTCCCGGTCTGTATTTCTAAGACTCAGTACTCCTTCAGCGACAACCCCAGTGAACTCGGGGCTCCCTCAGGTCACACTCTCCACATCCGTGAGCTATTGCCGCGTACCGGAGCCGGCTTCGTCGTCGTCCTCACCGGAGACGTGATGACGATGCCAGGCCTGCCCAAAAAGCCCGCGGCCGACAACATCGACATCACAGCCGACGGAAAAATTTCGGGACTCTTCTAAACCTGCACGACGAGGAGTTCCTTGGCAACTTACGTTTGGCAGTCGCCGAGTATGAGGTGAGCCCGGCGTTTTTTGCGCTGGGGCTTTCGTATGAGGTGCCTAGCGGCGGATGGGTACGTTCCCAGGCCGGAGATGAAGAACCTGTCGGAAAGTTGCTTCTACCTCTTGCGCGGTTCGATTCTGTGTTCTACTATTGGAGTTAGAACACCTAATCGAAGGGGCAAGGGGGTGAACGAACATGAGCAGTGACATTTTCTACCCAGGCAAAGCGCTACCACTCACGCTCGAGATCGGCTTTTCCATGGTGGAGGCGCACCTGAAAGAGGCAGCCGCCGGCCCCCAGCACTACTTCGCGGTCAGCTCACCTCATGACCCGGTCGCTCGGCGGGGAACACAGATGCGACGCGAGGACCACAAACTGTGGCAATCCGTTCTCCCCAATGGTGATGAGGACGTTGACATCGTCCTCGCTAAGCTACGGCGCTCCCTAGGTCGTGGGGATCAGTACCTTATGTCCGCGATCAGCGCCCACCAACGGCTTAACGAACTGCCGAAGTTGAAGGAGATTCAGGAGGTGTACTTCCACCTCGACCTTGTCCGCTTGAAGACGATTGACGGTGTGTTGTGTAAAGCAGACACCACCATCACCGAACACCTCGACCTCATCGACACCGAACTAGCCGAATTCCTCACGCCCACCCGGACGAATCAGATCCTGCCCACCCCAGGAAAGATCAAAAGCCGGCTCAATGCGATCATCACCATGCTCGATGAGACGATCTCCTCCGAGGATCCCGCACCACAACCGGTTGATAGTGTCTCCATCTCCTTCGACGACGGCCGGGGCTTCCTCCACGCTGATCTTGATGGGGTCGTCGCCCAAGAAATCGACCTCCGTATCCGCAAGCACGCCATCGCCCATGGGATCAGTCAGGCAGACGCCTTCGTGGCCTTGATGAGGGGTGAGGGGTCAACGAATGTCACCCTCAACATCTACCGAGCATCCGATATCCCGAATGCTCCAGCATGGGTCTCCGGGGTCGGGTACCTCACCGCAAAGCAGACCGAAGATCTGCTCAACCGAGTTGGTGTGGAGATTGATCTCGATGCGATTGCTCAGAAAGTCTCGTCTGCGTATGCCACCCCCTCAGATATCCGCTCCCTCGTCATCGGCCTTGATGGGACGTGTGCTGTCGGTGGGTGTGATGCACCTGCTCATCGAGCACAGATGGATCACCGGATCAATCACGCTGATGGCGGGCCCACCACAGCAGCGAATTTGGCGGCGTTGTGTGTGAAGCATCATGCGGTCAAGACTGATCGGCGAGTCACCTACGTCATGGACCCGGTGACGAGGCGGAAGTACTTCCTGTTTGATGATGGGTCGTGGGCGGAGTCCGAAGGTGACGGGCCACTGGCTGCTAGTGAGCGACGCTGGTTGCAAACCGTGTCCCAACGGATCGAGAAGCGCAGGGCGAGGATTAGGTCGGAGTCCCAAGCCCAGAGAGCAGAACAGATCGAGAAGGAAGGTCCTCCGCCGCCCCCACCACCGGAAGAACCACCACCGTTCTAGCGTTGATGCCCGGTGAAGCGGGGTTCTCCACGCCCACGCATGTGACAAGCGGACAGAGTGACGGGTGATTCCTACTGAGGAATCTTCGGGATTTTCCGAGCGACTACGATGCTGACGATCGCCGCCACTGCGATGGACACTGCCCAGTCAACTGGGGTTGGCCACGCGACCAGAAGATCGATAATTATCCGTGCCACGAGCGTCGTCAAGAGTGCGGTGAGCGCAATAGTGAGTCCGCCGTGGTCGTGTATCAATCTGCCCATGGGTCCCCACCCTACGAAAAAGATGATTCTCGAGTTTAGTGATCTCGCTGATTCTGGTTGACCACAATGTCGGAAGTCGTGGTGAATAAGGCCAGCAGTGAGACCAGTGAACCCGCATAGAAGAACGAAGAAGCGTAGAACCAGGTAGAGCTTGTGGGCGAATGGTGAGTGACGAATGGATGCGCGGGGGATTGCTTGCGGGCTTCTCTCGCCGCCCAGAAGGTGACACAGGCTGAGTTGATGAGAATCAGGAGGGGAGCCAGATGGACCACAGGTCAGGCACAATTCCTCCTTAGTTCGAGTCTGTCGCTGGAGTGCCGGGCCACCCGGGGTACTCCGGGGGAGTACCACCGAATTCGGGGCACAGCGATTGGAAGGAGCACCACCCGCAGAGCTTGGAGGTTTTGGGGCGAAAGCGACCGGATTGTCCGTCGGCGGTGATTTTTCCCCAGAGGTCGGCAAGGTCTCGTTCGAAGTATTCAAGTTCCTCTTCGGAGGGTTGCAGGAACATGGAGTCGAGGACCTTGAGGTACATCAGTCGAAGCTGGTGGGGAATGGTGCCGTGGAGGCGCCAGTAGACGAGGGCGTAGAAGCGCATTTGGAACTGGGCGTCGTGCGACCATCGGGGTTGGGGTTTCTTACCGGTCTTGTAGTCGACGACGCGGACCTCGCCGGTGGGGGCAACGTCGACGCGGTCGATGAAGCCCCGCACCGGCACGCCGTTAGGGAGGACAGTGTTGACGTACATTTCGACGGCGTGGGCGTCGAAACCTTGGGGGTTCTCCATTTCGAAATAGCCGCGGAGGAGGTCTCGGCATTCGATGAGGAAGTCCATCAGTTGGTCGTCTGGGACGAGTTGGACGAGCTCATCATCAGCGGTGCACATGGTGGCCCAGGTGGGCTTGAGCTGCTTCACGGCGGCAGGGTAGGTCCGATCTTCCCGGACGAGGCCGTGCATGTTTTCCAGCACCGCGTGGACGAGGGTTCCCTTGACCTGTGCGAGAGTCTTTGGTTCGGCGAGGCGATCAATGGCCCGGAAGCGATAGAGCAGGGGGCATTGCTTGTAGTCGGAGGCGCGGGAGGGTGACAGGGCCAGGGGTCGGGGAGTGCTCATGATGCTTCACACCCTAGCCGTGGCACAGTGGAGGGTATGAACCAGACTTCTGATTTCCTTGACTTCATCGCTGCGTCACCGAGTTCTTTCCACGCTGCGGAGGAAGTGGCGCAGCGGTTGGAGGCGGCGGGGTTCCATCGTCAGGATGAACAGGATGCGTGGAACGCCGAGGCTGGGGGGCACGTCTTGGTGAGGGGCGGGGCAGTGATGGCGTGGTGGGTGCCGGAGGGTGCGGGGCCGCAGGCGGGTTTCCGCATCATCGGGTCTCATACTGATTCGCCTGGGTTTACTCTCAAGCCTCGGCCAGAGATTGGTGCGGGCGGTTGGCAGCAGGCGGGAGTCGAGGTTTATGGCGGGCCGATTCTCGCTTCTTGGTTGGATAGGGAGCTTAGCTTCGCCGGGCAGATTGTTTTGGCGGACGGCTCGCAACGGTTGGTTAACACGGGTCCGATTGCCCGGATTCCTCATTTGGCTATCCACCTGGATCGCTCCAGCGAGTTGAAGCTGGACCGCCAACAGCACATGCAACCGGTGGTCTCGACCACCGGGACGACGGTGTTGGACGCAGTGGCGGGGGCGGCGGGCGTCGATAAGCAAGATATTTACGGACATGCCCTGATCACTGTTGACGCGCAAACCGGCGATGTGTTTGGTGCCGATATGGACCTCATTGCGGCGGGACGTATGGACAACTTGTCATCCGTGCATGCGTCGCTCGTGGCGTTCCAGCGGGCGATCGCTTCGGGGGATGCGGGAGATGATGTCCTCGTGCTGGCTGCCTTCGATCATGAGGAGGTTGGTTCGGCGTCGACGACGGGAGCGGCGGGGCCGATTCTGGAGCAGATACTTAGCCGGACGGCTGACGCGCTAGGGGCGACGGCAGATGAATTCCAGCGGATGCTGCGGCGTTCGTTCTGCGTTTCGGCGGATGCTGCGCACTCGGTGCACCCGAACTACGTGGGGAAACATGACGCTGCGCATCAGCCGATTATCGGGAAGGGGCCAGTCACGAAGATCAACGCCAACCAGCGTTATGCCTCGACGGCGGAATCGGTAGCTAGGTGGGAGCTTGCGTGCCGGGCGGCCCGGGTGCCCTCGCAGGTGTTCGTTGGAAACAATGAGGTGCCGTGCGGGTCGACCATTGGGCCGATCACGGCAACGCGTCTGGGTATCCCTACGGTTGACGTCGGGGTGCCGCTGCTATCGATGCACTCGGCGCGCGAACTGGCTGGGGTACGTGACCAGCTGTGGTTCGCGGACGCTCTTGAGGCATACTTGATCAATCATTAATCCCACATGAGGAGCACTTCACCCATGGCCTACTCCGGCCCCTTTCAGCCAGGCGATCGAGTTCAGCTCACCGACGCCAAGCGCCGCCACTTCACCCTGATCTTGCAGCCGGGCGCGAAGTTCCATTCCCACAAGGGCATCGTCGAGCACGATCAGATCATCGGAATGGATGAAGGGTCAGTTGTCCGCTCTACGTTGGGCGCGGACTACCTGCTGTTTCGGCATTTGATGGTCGATCATGTGCTGTCCATGCCTCGGGGTGCGGCGGTTATTTATCCGAAGGATTCAGCTCAGATCATCCTTGAGGGAGACATCTTTCCGGGGGCCCGGGTCTTGGAGGCGGGAGCCGGCTCGGGCGCGCTGTCCATGAGCCTGCTGCGTGCCATCGGCGAGAATGGCCAGCTGATTTCCTACGAGATCCGCCAGGATCACCTGGATTACGCCATGTCGAATGTCGATGAGTTTTTTGGCGGGCGACCCGCGACGTGGGACCCGCGGCTGGGAGACCTCAACGAGGTGACCGTTGATGACCTCGGCGGGCCGGTGGATCGCGTGGTTTTGGACATGCTGGAGCCGTGGGAGTGCCTGCCTGTTGTCCGAGACGTCCTCATTCCAGGTGGCGTGTTCATGACATACGTGGCCACCGTCCCGCAGCTGATGAAGGTCATGGAGGGCATCCGGGAGCTACAGTGCTTCACCGAGCCGAAGGCGTGGGAATCGCTAGTGAGGGAATGGAAGGTCGAGGGGCTCGCCACCCGACCGGAGCACCGCATGAATGCCCACACGGCTTTCCTCATTTGGGCTCGTCGCCTGGCAGATGGGGTGACGCCGCCTCGCCCACAGCGTCGCGCACGCAAGTAGAGCCTGATTACAGTAGAGGTATGGAATCAGCCGACACCACTTCCCTCAAGCGCGAACTGCAGACCTTGGGGACCCGAAACGCCAAGCTAGCTCAGTTGCTCAAGGCGTCTCGGGACAAGCTGCAAGATTTGCAGGGGCAGATCGACGCGCTCGCGGAGCCGGCCTCTACCTACGGGGTCTTCCTCGACCATGGGGAGAAGGGGCGTGACGCGGAGGTGTTCACCGCTGGGCGCCACATGCGGCTGAAAATCTCGCCCAATGTAGCGCCGGAAGAGCTCGTTCCAGGCACGTTGGTGCGATTAGGCGACGGGTCGATCGTCGTCGAGGCCTGCGGTTTCACGGAAACAGGAGAGCTCGCCATGGTGACCGAGCGGGTCACGTCGACGAGGGCGTTGGTGACCACTCACAACGGGGATGAGCGGCTCATTCGCCTGGCCACGCCCCTGCTCGATACCGCCCGAGCGGGAGACACTCTCCTAGTTGATACCAAAGCGGGTTTCGCCTTCGAGCGGATTCCCAAGACCGAGGTCTCCCAGTTGTCGCTGGAAGAAGTGCCGGACGTGACCTACGAGGACATCGGCGGCCTCGACGAGCAGATTGACCAGATCAAGGATGCGGTGGAGCTGCCATTTTCGCATCCGCAGCTCTACCGGGACTATCAGCTGCATCCCCCCAAGGGCGTGCTGCTGTACGGACCGCCCGGTTGCGGTAAGACGCTCATAGCCAAGGCGGTGGCGAATTCGCTGGCTACGCGGGTGGGGGATGGTTCGGCCAGCTACTTCCTCAACGTCAAAGGCCCGGAACTGCTGAACAAGTTCGTGGGCGAGACCGAGCGCCGCATCCGCCTCATTTTCGAACGCGCGCGGGAGCTGGCCGGTGACGGGCGCCCGGTGATCATTTTCTTCGATGAGATGGAATCGATTTTCCGCACGCGTGGTTCCGGTGTGTCCTCCGATATGGAGACTACCGTCGTACCGCAGCTGCTCACCGAGCTTGATGGCGTGGAGAATCTCTCCAACGTGATCATCATCGGGGCGACCAACCGGGAGGAGCTCATCGATCCGGCCCTGCTGCGCCCTGGCCGCCTTGACGTGAAGATTAGGGTCCAACGCCCGACCCGCAAGGGGTCCTGCGACATCTTCCGCCGCCATCTCACTGAACGGGTCCCGCATGCGGCACCGGTGGAGGAGTTGATTGAGGTGGGCGTCGATAAGCTTTTTGAACCCCGGCCGTACGTTGAGCTGACCCTCGTCGATGGACGTGTGGAAACGCTGTACTACTCGGATTTTGTCTCCGGCGCGATGATCGCGAATATCGTCGATCGGGCGAAGAAGCTGGCCATTAAGGATCATCTGGCAGGGACGAACACTGCGGGCGTGACCGCACAGCACCTCACCGAGGCCGTCATCGCCGAGCATCTCGAAAGCGAGGACCTGCCGGACACCGCGAACCCCGATGTGTGGAGTCGAATCACCGGACGCCACGGATCGCGGGTCGTGGAAGCCCGTGTGGTGGGCTGACGTCGATTAGGGTGAGGGGCATGACTCGTTTCATGGGCACGGAAATTGAGTATGGGATCTCCACTCCGACTGATCCGGGGTTGAGTCCCATCGTCACGTCGACTCACGCGGTGGTGGCGTATGCCGCGATGAACACGGGTGCTCGTTCGCGCTGGGACTATGAGGAAGAGTCGCCGTTGAAGGATGCGCGCGGCTTTGACCTGCGCCGTTATCACACGGTTCCGGTGGTAGACCCCGACGCGGTGGGTATCGCCAACGTGGTCACGGCCAATGGCGCGCGCTTCTACGTCGATCACGCGCACCCCGAGTACTCCTCGCCGGAATGCTCCAATGCTTATGACGCGATGGTGTACGACGCCGCCGGCGACCTCATCCTGCTCAAAGCCGCTGCGGACGTGGCGGAGTTATTTGAGGAGGGCGTGTCCATTCTCAAGCATCATGATCCGTGCCCGCCGTTGAAGTTCTATAAGAACAATGTCGACGGTAAGGGCGCCTCATATGGTGCGCACGAAAACTATCAGTACTCGCGCCAGACGGACTTCGACGTACTGTCGCAGGCACTCATTCCCTTCTTTGTCACCCGCAACGTCATCATTGGAGCCGGGCGATTGGGCATCGGGGAGGCGGGGGAGCGGGAGGGCTTTCAGATTTCCCAGCGCGCGGACTACTTCTTCCAGGAGGTGTCGCTGGAGACGACGCTCAACCGCGGAATCATCAACACCCGCGACGAGCCGCACGCCAACGCCGTGAAATTCCGTCGCCTGCACACCATTGTCGGCGATGCGAACATGTCGCAGTATTCGACTTTCCTTAAATTAGGCATGACCAAGCTGGTCATCGACGCGATCGAGAACGGCGTGGACTTCTCCGATCTGCGGCTGCGTGATTCTGTCGCGGAGTTGAAGAACGTCTCCCATGACTTAGGCCTCACTCATCAACTGCTGCTTCGCGACGGCCGCGAACTCACCGCCCTCGACATCCTGCGGGTCTATCTCTCCCGCGTCACCGCGGTCGATGAGGTGGATCAGCGCGTCATCGCGCTGTGGGGGGAGGTCCTTGACCTGCTGGCGGACGACCCGATGAAGACTTCGCATCTGTTGGATTGGACCGCGAAGTGGTCGCTGATCAAGGGCTATGTGGATCGCGGGGTGAGCCTCTCGGATGCCAAGCTGCAGCTCATTGACCTGCAGTACGCCGACATCGATCCGGCGAAGTCGCTCTACCACGCGCTGGTGCGCCGGGGCCGGATGCAGACCCTGGCGACGCCGGAGGAGATCGAGCGGGCTGCTTCCACCCCACCTGCTGATTCTCGGGCATGGTTCCGCGGGGAGGTGTCGGCCAAGTTCGGCGAGGACGTTATCGCTGCCTCCTGGCAGACGATGATCCTCAAGGTCGGCGACGTCTCAGCCCGTCTTGCTACCAATGACGTCGACGGCCTCACCCGGGAGCAGGTGGGAGCGATTATTGACGACGCCACCACCACTGCCGAGCTGCTCCAAGGCCTGCAGGCGGTCGGCATCGAACCCAACAACACCTACGTCACGCACCACAACAAATCCTGATTGAAAGGGAGCACCCTCACTATGACCGGACCCCAGACCCATGTCGCCTCGGGTGGCGCTGGCGATGACGATAGCGATCACCTTGACGCCACGGCCGGGCAAGCCCAGCTCAACACCACTGGCACCGATGGCCTCCTCGACGAGATCGACGGGTTGCTGGAAACCAACGCCGAGGACTTCGTCCGTTCCTACGTGCAGAAGGGCGGTCAGTAGGCCGTGGAGGGTCTGTTCGCGCGCCGCATCGTCGGGGTGGAGACGGAGTACGGGATCACCGCGGTTCCGGCAGACCCCAACCTCAAGCTGTCTGTTGATGAGATCGCCCGCTACCTCTTCCGTCCCATCGTCGCCCGTTACAACAGCTCCAACATTTTCACGCTCAATGGCTCGCGCCTCTACCTCGATGTCGGATCGCATCCCGAGATCGCAACGGCCGAGTGTGACAGCCTCACCCAGGTTCTCAACTACGACCGCGCGGGCGATCGGATGGTCGATGACCTCGCACAGTCGGCGGAGCAGGCGCTGAAGACAGACGGCATCGACGCCAAGGTGTTCCTGTTTAAAAACAACGTCGACTCCGTGGGCAACTCCTATGGCTGCCACGAAAACTACCTCGTCGGCCGCCATCTCCCGCTACGCACGTTGGGCAAATTGCTGCTTCCATTTATGGTGACCCGTCAACTCATCTGCGGAGCCGGAATGATCGGACGGGCCACGGGCAATTTCCCAGCCGGGTTCCTGCTGTCGCAGCGCGCTGACCAGGTATGGGAGGGTATCTCTTCGGCCACCACGCGCTCGCGGCCGATCATCAACACCCGCGACGAGCCGCACGGCGATTCCGAGCGCTTCCGACGCATGCACGTCATCGTCGGGGACTCGAACATGTCGGAGCCAACGTTCGCGCTCAAGGTGGGCTCGACGATGCTCGTCCTCGAAATGATCGAGTCCGGGGTTTCGTTGCCAGACTTCGAGCTGGATAACCCCATTGCGCACATCCGAGACATCGCCCGCGACCTCACCGGTTCGACGCCGCTTACATTGAAAAGTGGGGGCACCGTCACCGCCCTGCAGGTCCAGGAGGAAACCCTGGCGGCGGCGAAGGCCTGGCTGGAGGAACGCCCGGACGAGGGCACCCCCACCGAGGAGTTGCGACGCGTTGTCGACTTGTGGGCCCGGCAGGTTGAGGCAATCCGTACCCAAGACTTTTCCCAGGTCGACCAAGAGATCGACTGGGTGATCAAGTACACCCTGCTCAACCGCTATCGAGAGCGGCTGGGGGAGGAGTGGAACAACCCCAAGCTCGCCCAGATCGATCTGACCTATCACGACATTCGCCCTGGCCGGGGGCTGTTCCCCCTCCTGCAATCCAAAGGCTTGGCCCAGCGGTGGACCTCCGACGAGGACATCGCCGCCGCTGTCCTCGAGCCACCGACGACGACCCGTGCCCACCTGCGGGGACGATTCCTTCGCCACGCCGAACGCCTCGGTGCTCCGGTCACGGCGGATTGGGTGCACCTGAAAGTCAATGCGCCGGAACCGCAGCTGATTGAGCTGAGTGACCCGTTCGCGGCCGTCGATAAGCGTGTCGACACTCTTCTGGACTACATGGACGCGCACGCCGGGGACTACGGAGATGACGCATGAGCAAGCACGATGCGGCCGTGCAACGGCTGACCAGCTTGGTGTTCGCCCTGCTGGCAGCCGATAAGAACGGCGGCCGGCGCCTCACCCCCGCGTGGATCCGCGAGCATGTGGATGGCTATGCCGACCTCAGCAACGACTCATTTTTGACCAAGCTGCACCGGGATATCGCCACCCTCGCTCGCGCCGGAGTCCCCCTGGAGTCCCGGCAATCCGAGGAACTAGGCGGCGGCACCACCTACGGCCTGCAGTCCGCGGAGTACGAGCTTCCCGCAATGTCGTTCACGCCCGAGGAGGCGGCAGTCCTGGGGTTAGCGGGGGAAATGGGCCAGGCCACCGAACTGGGCGTTTTCGCCCGATCCGGCTGGACCAAACTGGCCGCCTCCGGCGCGAGCCGCGACCTCTCCCAGGCCCCCGTGTTCACGGCCGTCAACGACCTGAACACACTGTCGCCGGTGGTGCTGACCTCGATCCTCACCATCGTCCGCAATGGTTACCGCATGACGTTTTCCTACGCCTCCCTCCCTACTTCCGAGCCGGTGCGCCGCACGATGGACCCCTGGAGCCTGGTCAACCTGCATGGCCGCCTCTACCTCGTCGGTCACGATATCGACCGGGATGCGCCCCGTTCTTTCCGCCTCAACCGTATTAGCGATATCCGTGCGCGGCGAGAGCCAGCCACTCACCCCGAACCCGAATCGGTCCAGGAAATAGTCGAGGAATCGCTGCGGCTCGGTCGCCAAAGGGTGGACGCGCTCCTGCGTATCCCCGAAGGCGTCGCCTTCGAGCTTTCTTCCGCAGGCAGCCGTCGTCCCGACGGGTTGCTGGAGCTTATCGACGTCGACCGGGACTGGCTCGCCCGCACTGCAGCGGGCTTCGCCCCCGAGGTTGTTGTGGTGGAACCTGCCGACGTACGTTCTCAGATCGCCGCTCTACTGCAAGGAGCCCGCTAGCATGGCCGCCCACCAGGACTCGCCCGCGAAGCTCGACAACCTCGTCCGCTCCCTCAACCTCTTGCCGTACTTCCAGGCGCACCCGGATCGAACCATCATGGAGGCGGCGAAAGATTTGGGGCGGGAGCCTGGAGAAATTCTGGCTGACCTTCACCGCTTGACTTGCACTGGAGTGGGTTCCTGGCCGGAGGAGCTCGTGGACCTCACCGCCGATTATCGCGCCGTAATGATCAACAATTCCCAGGGCATGGACCGCGCCCTGCGACTCACACCCACCGAAGCAGGGGCGTTGCTGCTGACGCTGGAGTCCCTCGAGGCCATGCCTGGACTCACAGACAGGGAGGCCGTGCTGTCCGCAGCGGCCAAACTCCGGGGAATCCTGGCGCCGAAGGCCGTGGCGGTTTATGACTCACTCGCTACCGATGACCCCGCCGAAACCCAACCCCAGGAGCTCATGCGCCGAGCGCTGGACACGGGCCGCCGCGTCCGGTTCACCTACTATTCGGCCTCCGCGGACACCTCGACTGTCCGCACCGTCGATCCAGTGCGCATCTTCGTCAATGCGGGCGAAACCTACCTCACCGCCTGGGAGGAATCCAGCGGGCGGCACAAGCACTATCGCGCCGACCGCATGAGTCACGTCGACGTGCTCGATGAGGCCGCGGCGCCGCACCTGGACCAGATGCCCTTCGACGCACATGACCCCTTCGGTTTCCGGGCGGTCGAAGAAAAAGCGGTGCTGGCGGTCGAACCTGATGCCACGTGGTTGGCGGACTATTACCCGCTTACCCTGGGAGAAGAGCTTGTCGACGGCCGCGTCGAAGCCACCATGCCCGTCGGTTCACGCGAGTGGTTCATCCGCTTCGTCCTCGGCCAATCTGATCGCCTCGCCGTCATCGGCCCGGAATCTCTCGTGGCCGCCGTGCATCAACGCGCGCTTGTGGGACTCGGTGCGTATGATGGGACGTCAGACTAGCTGCCTTCAGCAGACCCGCCCCGTCTTGAAAGGTTCCAATGCCTAACCTCGGCCTCCCTGAGATCCTCATCATCGCCGTCCTCCTCGTGCTCCTTTTCGGTGCCAAGAAGCTTCCCGACGCCGCCCGGTCCATTGGTCGCTCCATGCGCATCTTCAAGTCCGAGGTCAAGGAGATGAAGAACGACGACGAACCGCAACAGACCCCGCAGGGTCAGATCACCACGGGTCAGCAGAGCTACTGGGATCAGCCCCAGAATCAGCCCACCCCGCAGGCCCAGCACAATCCTCAGCAGGGTAACCCGCCGCAGCAGCCTCAGCAGTAGTTGGTCATGACGACCTCGCAGAAGAATAGGCGACTCCGGCTGAGACTGAAGCGGAAGCCGAGGAATGAGACCGGGGAGATGTCCCTGGTCGAGCACCTCCAGGAACTGCGCCGGCGAGTGGTTATCTCTTTGCTGGCTCTCCTGGTGGGTACCATCATCGGCTTCATTTGGTACCAATCCGCCCCCTTTGGCTTGATGCCCTTGGGGGAAATCTTGCGTGGCCCGTATTGTTCTCTCCCGCCGGAGAGCCGGGCTGATTTCTCCGGTGACGGTCAGTGTCGCCTCTTGGCCACGGGTGTGTTTGAGATGTTCATGCTGCGCCTCAAGGTTGGTGCTCTCGCCGGTGCGGTGCTGTCTTCCCCGGTGTGGCTTTTCCAGATCTGGGAGTTCATTACCCCGGGCCTGCTGAAGAATGAGCGCCGGTGGACGTTCATCTTCGTCACCATTGCCGTGTCGCTCTTCGTCGCCGGTGCCGTCCTCGCCTACTTTGTAGTCCACTTCGGCCTGGCCTTCCTGTTGACGATTGGTGATGAATTCCAAGCCGCGGCCCTCACCGGCGAACGCTACTTCGGCTTCCTCCTGGCGCTGTTGTTGATTTTCGGTGTGAGCTTCGAAGTTCCGCTCTTCATTGCCGCCCTCAATATCATCGGCATTCTCGAATACGAAACGATTAAGGGCAAGCGCCGGGTCATCATTCTCGTGCTCTTTGTCTTCGCGGCCTTCATGACACCGGGTCAAGACCCCTTCTCCATGGTCGTCCTCGCGCTCTCGCTCACCCTTTTGGTGGAAATGGCGCTGCAATTTTGCCGATGGAACGACAAACGCCGCAAACGCGAACGCCCGGAGTGGATGGACCTGGACGACGATTCCTCTTCGTCACTGAATACCGGCCCCGGTGGCGTCGATGCCCCGCAACCCGTCGGCTCACCCATGCCCGTCGAGCCCGCCACTGATTTCGGTAATCGTCGCCAGCGACCAGATTTCGGGGACGTCCTCTAGTTCCTTCAGTACCGTGGTGGTCATGATCGAAGACCACCACTTGTCCCATCTCGCCGAGTTTGCCGCCGCCGTGGATTTCCCCCTCGATGACTTCCAGCTCGCTGGTTGCCAGGCGGTGGAAGAAGGCCACGGGGTGTTGGTCTGTGCTCCGACCGGGGCGGGCAAGACCATCGTCGGCGAATTTGCGGTCTCACTCGCCTTGTCGCAGGGCACGAAGTGTTTCTACACCACGCCCATCAAGGCGCTGAGCAACCAGAAGTACCACGACCTGGTGGAGGCCCACGGCGAGGACGTCGTCGGCCTGTTAACCGGCGACGTGTCGATCAATAGCCACGCCGAGATCGTCGTCATGACGACCGAGGTCTTGAGGAACATGATCTATGCCGGATCATTCGCCCTGGATCGGCTCAGCCACGTGGTGATGGACGAAATCCACTACCTTGCGGATCAGTCCCGTGGCGCGGTGTGGGAAGAGGTCATCCTCAACCTCGATGAGTCAGTCAACATCATTGGGCTCTCGGCAACCGTGTCCAACTCCGAGGAATTCGGCAATTGGCTGAGCACCGTCCGCGGCGACACGACGGTGATCGTCTCCGATACCCGTCCAGTCCCGTTGGAGCAGTGGATGATGGTCGGCCGGAAAGTCTACCCGCTGTTCGAACCGGGCACTGGTGGGGAAGTTAACCGTGAGCTGGAGCGGCGCATCGACCGCCTCCAGGAGGCCGCCGCGACGGAGGGGCGCGATGACTGGGAATCGGGCCAGGGGTTCCGCGCCCGGGCGGCGGGTCGCCGCTCTGGGGTCAAGCGCCCCCAGGATCGGCAACGTCCCGTCGGACGCCCCGATGTTCTCCGCGTGCTCCAGGGCATGGACATGCTCCCCGCGATCACGTTCATTTTCTCCCGCGCCGGATGCGAGGGGGCGCTGTTCCAGTGCTTGCGTTCCAGTCTGGTGTTGACCTCGCAGGACGAATCCCGGCTCATCGCCGAGATTGTCGATGCCGGCGTCGCAGGTATCCCCGAGGAAGACCTGGAGGTGCTGCAGTTCAGCCAGTGGAAGGCCGCCCTCCAGCGCGGCTTCGCCGCCCACCACGCCGGCATGCTCCCGGCCTTCAAACACATCGTGGAGGACTTGTTTGTGCGGGGGCTCGTCCGGGCGGTATTCGCCACCGAGACCCTGGCGCTGGGCATCAATATGCCCGCGCGGAGCGTCGTGTTGGAAAAGCTCGTCAAGTACAACGGCGAGGCTCACGTGGAACTCACCCCGGGGCAGTACACGCAGCTCACGGGACGGGCTGGTCGGCGGGGGATTGACGTTATCGGGCACGCGGTCGTGCAGTGGTCGCCGGCGATGGACCCGCGGGCAGTGGCCGGGCTGGCGTCGACGAGGACGTACCCCCTGATTTCTACCTTTGCGCCCGGCTACAACATGGCCGTCAACCTGCTCAACATGATTGGCTTCGCGCCCTCCTTGCGTCTGCTGGAGAAGTCCTTTGCCCAGTACCAGGCGGACGGCTCGGTCGTCGATGAGGTCCGGGAAATCGAGCGGGCGGAGCATCGGGTCAGAGAGCTGCGGGCGCAGTTGGACAAAGACATCGCGGTGTTCAGCCCTCCCGTCACCGACGGGGAGGATCCGGCGGAGCAGCTCGTGGAGTACATGCGCCTGCGCCGTGAGCTCTCCGAGGAGGAAAGGGCAGCCCGGCAGGATTCGCTCAATCAGCGCGTCGAGGAAACCGTGGCCATCTTGGCGCGCCTGCAGCTAGGCGAGGTCATCGCGATCCCGGGCCGGAAGCATCCGGTGTTGGCGGTGGTCGTTTCACCGGCCAGCCAGGCAAAGGATCCGCGACCGTGGGTGACCACGGAGCAGGGGTGGTCGGGAAGGATCGATGCTGCGGGATTTGCCAATCCACCGATCGTCCTGGGGCACATGAGTCTTCCGCGCAAGGTGACGTCAGCGCCGCGGAAGAACACCCGCTACGTCATGCAGCAGTTCCAGCGCAGTTCTTTTGGGCGCCCGAAGAAGATGCGCCAGCAGGCCCGAGTGCGGGATTCGAAAAGGGTGGTCGCCTTGCGGGCGGAGCTCAAGGCTCACCCGGTGCATTCCTGGCCGAACACGGACCGGGAGCAGTTGGCGCGGGTGGGGGAGAAGCTCACCCGCCGGGAGCGCGATCTCGCTCGGCTGCAGACGCGGGTGGAGCGAGCAACGGACACCCTGGGCAAGCACTTCGAGCGCATCATCGGGTTGCTCTCGGAGATGAACTACGTCGAGTTCGAGGGCACCGGTCCGGAGCGCACGCCGGTGATCAGCGAGGAAGGGGCGCGGCTGGCACAGATCCACAACGAGTCGGATCTCTTGGTGGCCCAATGCCTGCGCCGCGGCATTTGGAATGAGCTGGACCCGGCTGAGCTGGCGGGAGTGGTGTCCCTGTGTACCTTTGAAAATCGGAAGTACTCGGGCGGTGGGGAATCGCAGTCGGCGACTGATCGCATGGCGGCCGCCATGGATGCGACGGCTGGGATTTGGTCGGAGTTGGCGGAGGATGAGCGTCGTCACCGCTTGCCCATCACGCGCGAGCCGGAGGGCGGCTTCGCATTGTCTATACATCAGTGGGCGGCGGGTGCTCCACTAGGCTACTGCCTCGCCGCGGCAGCGGAATCGGGGGCGGAGCTGACCCCGGGTGACTTCGTGCGCTGGTGCCGCCAAGTTATTGACCTGCTCGAACAGGTGGCCAAGACCGGCTACACCGATGACATCAGCGCCAATGCCCGGCGCGCCATCGACGCCATCCGTCGCGGTGTGGTGGCGATCGGTAGCTAGTGGCGGTGCCGTAAGGTCGCCACCGCCTCGGCGATCGCGGGGCGGTGCGGGGCGAGCTGCTGGCTGCTGCCGAACCGGATGACGTTACCTCCCCAGTCATTTCCGATCGATTGGAGCGCCACCAGCTCATCGCCGATGATGACGGGCGCTCCCGAGTCTCCCCCGACTGTCGGGGGAGTGTTCCACAGCACGGCCGAGGGGCGGATGACAATCTGGCCGTTGCGGGAGATGGAGGCGGAGGAGCGTGCCCATACTCGACCGTGGCGTTCGGTCGCCCGGACTGAACTGCCTCCGAAGCCGAGGGTGAGGGCACGGGCGAAGAGGGGTGGCCGGGACGTCGATACGCGAAGCAGCTGGGCTGCTGAGGATGCCCGATCCACGCGGACCACCGCCAGGTCGGTGCGGGGGATGTGGACGGAGTCCAGGACTAGGGCGTCTACCCGCTGTCCCGTGACGTGCACAGGTGCGGTTACGTAGGGGATAAAGTGTCCGCAGGTGAGCAGGTACTCGGTGTGGGCTTCGGCGGCGTTGAGGTCCGGGCTGATGAGGACGCCGGAGCAATAGGCGGGGCCGGCTGACAGTCGCACAACGAAGTCGTCGTTCATCATCCCTACAATACGGTCGGCGCTTACCATGGTCGGCATGTCTGACTTCGTCTACCGAAATCGTCTCACCCGTGCCGCCGAGCTTGCCCGCGAGGCTGGGCTGGCAGGCCTCATCATTGGCACGGGTCCGGAGCTGGCCTATCTCACTGGTTCGTGGCTTTCATCGCATGAACGCCTCACTGCGCTCGTGGTTCCCGCGCAAGGCTCGCCAGTGCTGCTGGCCCCTGCCACCGATATCGGGGAAGCTCCTCGAGAGCTTATCGACGTCCGCGGGTGGCACGACGGCGACAATCCTCACCGCCTGGCGGTGGAGATCTTGCCCCCGACGGGGGCAGTGGCGCTCGGGTCGAGCCTGACCACCGTTCACGTGCTGCGCCTGCAGGAGCTACTCGGTGGGCGGGCAACCGTGCCGGCCGCGACGACGCTGTCGGAGCTGTTCATGCGCAAGGATGCCGCGGAGATCGCGCAGCTGCGCCGGGCTGCCCGCGCCATCGATGAGGTCCACGCGCGGGTGCCCGGGCTCCTGCGGGCCGGGCGCACGGAGGAAGAGGTGGCGAAGGAGCTGGAGCAGCTCATCCTGGCAGAGCATGTGGCCGTGGACTTTGTCATCGTCGGATCAGGGCCCAATGGGGCGAATCCGCACCACAGCTTCTCTGCGCGTGTGCTGGAGGAGGGCGACTGCGTGGTGGTGGATATCGGCGGCACCCTGGACAGCGGCTATCACTCGGACTCGACCCGCACGTATACGGTGGGGCGGCCGTCGACGGATGTGGCGTCGGCCTACGAGGTGCTGGAGCGGGCGCATGGGGCGGCAGTTGCTGCGGTGCGACCCGGGGTTTCCGCTGCGGCGATTGATCGGGCGGCCCGGAACGTAATCGAGGAGGCAGGGTACGGCGAGTTCTTTATCCACCGAACCGGCCACGGGATTGGGCTATCCACCCATGAGGAGCCGTACCTCATGGCGGGCAATGACCTGGTGCTGGAGGAGGGAATGTGCTTTTCCATCGAACCGGGGATCTATGTGCCGGGTCAGTGGGGCATGCGACTGGAGGACATCGTGACGGTGACCGAATCCGGCGTCGATATGTTGACGCGACAACAACGTTGCCTATAATGGCTGCATGACTACAGCACTGTTCGTCGGCCATGGCTCTCCCATGAACGCCATCGAGAACAACGACTTCACCCGCACTTGGTCCTCGCTGGGCACAAACATCGCCCCGCGCGCCATCCTCTCGGTATCCGCCCACTGGTACACCGAAGGAACCGGCGTGACCGCGATGGAGAACCCACGTACCATCCACGACTTCTGGGGCTTCCCACCGGAGCTATCCGAAGTCACCTACGACGCCCCCGGCGACCCAGAAATCGCCGAGTTAGTCCGCGACGTCGCCAAGCCCACTCTGGTCCAGAATGACCACGAGTGGGGCCTGGACCACGGCACGTGGTCTGTGCTCAAGCACATGTTCCCCGACGCCTCCATCCCCGTAGTCCAGCTTTCCATTGACGCCACCAAGCCCCTGAGCGAGCACTTCGCCTTGGGCACCCGCCTGGCCCGGCTGGCGCGAGAAAACAACGTCCTCATCGTTGGCTCCGGCAACGTGGTCCACAACCTTTCCCTCGTGGACTGGCAGGCGGGAAACACCGGAGTGGCCTGGGCCGACTCCTTCGACGCCGCTGCCCGCGACGTCATGCTCGACGATCCCTCCCGCCTGGAATCGCTGACCTCACACGCCGATTTCTCCCGCGCCGTCCCAACCCCGGACCACTTCCTGCCGCTGGCCTACATCGCCGGCATTAGCTCCGAACTCGGGGGTGAGGTGGAGGTATTTAATGAACAGCGCACCCTGAGCTCACTGTCGATGACGGGGTACCGAGTAGCCTAAACAACATGAGCAACGGCATCCTCCTCCTCGGCGGCACGAGCGATATCGGTGGAGAACTCATGCTCCGCCTGTGCGCAGGTCGACCTATCGTGCTCACCGCTCGGCGACCCTTCGCCCTCGAAGAGATTTCCCGCCGCGCGCTGGAAGCCGGCGCCACCGAGGTCCGCACGCTCGCATTTGATGCCACCGACCTCGCCTCCCACCGCGCCCTCGTCGAGGAAGCTGGGCCGGTAAGTACCGCCATCGTCGCCTTCGGAATATTAGGGGATCAGGCCGTAGCCGAACGGGATGAAACCCACGCCGTCGAAATCGCCACCGTCGACTACACCGCGCAGGTAAGTATGCTCACGGTCCTGGCCTCGACGATGACCAGCGGTGAGATCGTCGCCTTTTCCTCCATCGCCGGCTGGCGGGCGCGACGCGCCAACTACGTGTACGGCTCGACCAAGGCCGGGCTCGACGCCTTCTGCCAGGGGCTCTCTGATCGGCTGCACGGTAGCCCGCTGCGATTGATCACCGCTCGTCCGGGCTTTGTCATCGGCTCAATGACGGAGGGCATGACCCCCGCACCGATGTCGGTAACCCCCGAGGACGTCGCCGAGGCGGTGGCCAAAGAATTCTCCCACGGAAAAGGCAGCCGCACGCTGTGGATTCCCGCTCGACTGCGCCTCCTGGCCTACGTGATGCGCCTGATTCCGCGGTCGGTGTGGCGGCGGATGCCTCGCTAATCCTGCGTCAAGAGAGGCGAATTTTCGTCAAAGACAAGTCCTAGCGGCGCCAACACCCGGACGACCTGCTCCGCGATGTGTTCCGGCAGGTCGGTGATGTGCAGAACACGGTCGGCACACAGCACGATGGGTGTCTCAATGACGTCGAGCATCCGCGCGATATGGGAGGTAAGCGCGCCCGGTGGCACCGCGGCACCGAGGGGGACCAAGCCATCTTCGTGCTCGATCCACCCGATCTGGCCATCTTTGACGGTGCCTGAGGCAGGGGTCAGTGGCTCAATCTGCGTCACGGTGGTGGTGCGGATGACCACGCCCCCTTCGAACGGCACGTGCAACAGGCCATCGGCGTGGCGGTCCGCCATGGCCGCGAGCGCTTCCCAGCCGCCTGGGGCAACGACCGTTCCCGGGAAGGCGAGGACAATGGTGTGCGTAGCGTCAGTCACAGTGGCCCATTCTAGTTAGGGTGGGGGACATGGCCCGCATCCACCGCACCGGCGTGAATCGAACCGCCGCCCGCACCGCGCTGTCATTGGGGCACGCGGTGGTGAGCGGGGGTCTGCGGAGGGTGATGGGTCGGCAGCGACCCCCAACGCGCGCCCGTGACTATCCGCGGTGGGAAACCGAGCCCGGGTTCGGCGACGCCACGTGGGTGATTGGCCAGAAACCGGGCACCTTGCTGAAGTCTTCTCCGATGCGTCTGCTGGGAACGGAGGGCTCGCTTAATCCCGCGACGGCCCACCGGATCGAGTACGTCACCACCGATGCTCGCGGCCACACCATCACCGCGACGGGCGCCTACTTCCATTCGCACAGTCGCTGGCGGGGAGGTTCGCGACCGGTCGTCGCGTTCGCACCCTCAACCCAGGGCGTCGCGAAGCATTGCGACCCTTCTTACAGCTGCACCGTCGGAGCCAGCGTGTTCCGCACCCGTCCCGTGGACATTATTGCCGCCTATGAGCTCCCCGTGACCAACCTCCTCCTCGCCGCTGGTTGCCACGTCGTTATCACCGATTATCCGCGCGACCCCGACCTGCAATTGCAGCTCTACTGCGACCACACCTCCGGTGCGCATTCGCTTATCGACGCCGTCCGAGCCTCCCACGTCCTTGGCCTCCCGCAGGAGGCCCCTGTAGGCATGTGGGGGTTCTCCCAGGGCGGCGGGACCGTGGCACAGGCCCTGGAAGACCCGACATACGCGCCCGACATGAGAGTGAAGGCCGCTGTCGTGGGTGCGCCACCGGCCCGGCTGGAGGAGGTCTTGCGCCACGTCGACGGCAGCCTGGTCACCGGAGTGCTCGCCTACGCCACCGCCGGACTCATGGTCACCTCCCCGGAGATCCACGAGGAGATCTTCTCCGTTCTCACACCCGAGGGGATCACCAAGCTCTTGAACTACCTCGCCACCTGCGCGGGCGGTTCAGTCTTAGCGTCTGGCTGGCAGTCCTCGGCCACGTGGACGCGCAATGGCGCCACGCTGGGCTCGCTATTGGAAGACCTACCGGCGGTGTCGAAGGAATTTGAGGCCCGGCACCTGGGTCGAGCGAAGCCGTCTGCACCTGTCCTCCTCTGGGGTTCCACCAATGACGACGTCGTGCCCATTGGCATCGTCCGCGACCTGAACCGACGGTGGAGACGCCTGGGCGGTGATGTCACCTGGCGCGAAGACCGCACCCCGCACCTACCTGGGCGAACGGGATTCAATCACTTCGGCCCCTACTACCGTCGCCTGGCCGACGATGTGGGGTGGTTGCTCGATCAGTTGCGACGGTAGGGTGGCGTACGTGCCATTTCTTCTTGCAGTCATTCCGTACCTCCTCATCGAAGCCCTCGCCTTTTGGGCAGTCGCTGCCTGGATCGGTGTGGGATGGGCCATTGTTAGCGTGTTCGCCCTGATGGCCATCTCCCTGGTTCTCTCCGGCGTAGAGATGCGTCGGGTCAGCCGTGCCGCCGCAGCACAGCAGATCGGGCCTGGTCGCCTCGCGGGCGACTATGGGTTGCTCACCGCTGGGGCAATCCTCGGCGGAATTCCCGGTATCGTCTCCTCGGTCCTCGGTTTGTTCCTCATCTTCGCCCCGACCCGCGGGCTCATTCGAAAAGTCCTCGCCGTCAAGCTGGTCAAGACCGTCGAAGACCTCGGGGTCCGCAGCTTCGAAGCGACGAATGCTGGCCGCGCACAGACCAACTACGGCTCCTTCGGGGCCGGGACCGTCATCGACGAAGAAGAGATCCGCGGCTGGACCGACAACATCCAGCCCGAGGACTTCGGCACTGACGAACAGCCGAAAGACGATAAGTGATTCTGCTGCTCAGACTGCTCATCGCGGCGGGCGCAGGGCTTTTGGCGTACCTTTCCAACGAACCGACCGGCTGGTGGTGGGCGGCCATTGCGGGAATGGCCCTGCTGTATGTCTCCCTCATGCCCTGGCGTTCACGCCCAGGTATGTGGTCCGGTGCCCTCATTGGATTCGTCCACGCCCTCGTCCTTTACTTGCTCATGTTGCCGTGGATCGGCGAATTCGTAGGCAACCTGCCCTATATCGCTCTCGCGGTCTTCTGCGCCCTCTACGCACTGGCACTCGGCGTCGGTGGCGTGGCGATTGCCCGCTGGCGCTTCGGCTTCCTCGCTTTCCCTTTCTTCTACATCCTCGTGGAATGGGCGCGCAGTTCTTTCCCCTACGGCGGATTCTCCTGGGTACGCCTGGCGTGGGGTCAGATCAACGGGCCGTTGGCCAACCTCGCGGTCTGGGGCGGACCTGCGCTGGTGAGCTTCGCGGCCGTCTTGTGCGGCGTGAGCGTGGTGGGTCTGTTCTACCGTCAGACCCGGGTGGTGGCGCTGTTGGCCATCATTGTTCCGCTGGCCGCCGGTGTGGTGACTGGCATGACCGAGGTTAACCGCGACAGTGCGACAGTGGGGGAGAAGGAGGTCGCCGCCATCCAAGGCAACGTGCCGCGGATGGGTCTAGATTTCAATGCCCAGCGCCGGGCCGTCCTGGCCAACCACGTGCGCGTCACCGAGACGCTCGAGGCCTCGCCCGACATCGTCATCTGGCCCGAGAACTCCTCCGATGTCAATCCCTTCACGGACCCGCAGGCCCGCCAGCTTATCGACGCCGCCGTGGCCGCCGTCGATGCCCCCATCCTGGTCGGCACCATCACCCGCGATGATGTCGGGCCGCGCAACACCATGATTGTCTTCGATCCAGAGACCGGGCCGGGGGACTATCACCACAAACACTTCCTTCAGCCGTTCGGGGAGTACATGCCCATGCGCGACTTCCTCCGTAGGTTTTCCCCCTATGTGGACCAGGCTGGAAACTACCAGCCCGGCGAACGGGACTTCACCGTTGACATCGGCGGCATCGTTCTCGGGGTGGCTACCTGCTACGAGGTCGCCTTCGACCCCGCTTATCGCCAAGCGGTACTCGATGGAGCCCAGTTGCTGAGCACTCCCACGAACAACGCCACCTTCGGTTTCACCGATATGACTTACCAGCAGTTGGCCATGAGCCGACTCCGCGCCATCGAAACAGACCGGGCCCTCGTCGTGGCAGCGACGTCAGGGGTGTCCGCGATTGTCCAGCCAGATGGTTCGGTCTCCCAAGAAACCGGCATCTTCGAGGCGGGTAGCCTGGTGGAAACTCTGCCGCTGCGAGATTCCATCACCTTCGCCGTTCGCCACGGTTTCGCAGTACAACTGGCGCTGATTATTATGGGTGGAGTTCTTGTGATTTCTGCTCTGGTAACCACCCGACGCTGATCACCAGCACCGACACGACCAAGGAGATCTCTTTGACTAAGCCCAGTGACGCGACCCTGGTGATCATCCCGACCTACAACGAGCTGGAGAACCTCCCGCTCATCGTCGGCCGGGTTCGGGCAGCCACCCCGGACGTGGACATCCTCATCGTCGACGACAACAGCCCCGACGGCACCGGCGACAAGGCTGATGCTCTCGCCGCCGACGATACCAACGTGCATGTGCTCCACCGCGAGGGCAAGGGCGGCCTCCTGGGCGCCTACCTCGCTGGATTCCAGTGGGGCCTCGACCGCGACTACACCGTGTTCTGCGAAATGGATGCCGATGGCTCACACGCACCCGAGCAGCTGCACCTCCTGCTGGAGGAAGTGGACCAGGGAGCGGACCTCGTCATCGGTTCCCGCTACGTCCCCGGCGGCAAGGTGATTAACTGGCCTAAGCAGCGTTGGATCTTGTCTAAGGGCGGCAACCTCTACATCTCCCTGGCGCTTGGCGCTGGCCTGAGCGATATGACCGCGGGCTACCGAGCAATCCGCCGCCAGGTTCTCGAGGCTCTGGACTTCGACGAGCTCTCCGCAGCCGGCTACATCTTCCAGGTTGATCTCGCCTGGCGGGCTGTCACAGACGGCTTCGACGTCCGCGAGGTCCCGATTACCTTTACCGAGCGAGAAATTGGCGAGTCCAAGCTCGACGGTAGCTTTGTCAAGGATTCCCTGTTTGAGGTGACCAAGTGGGGCATTAGACACCGCACCTCCCAGGTCAAGGAGATCGCCAAGGAAACTGGCAAGCTCTTTTCTCACGAGCTCAAGCGCTTCCGTCGCCGCCACTAACGGCAAAGAGGGCCGGTGAGGGGATTTACCCTCAACGGCCCTCTTTCGATTCTTACTCTGCCTGCTGAGCCTGCTGTTCCTTCAGCAGACGAGCTGCCGAGCGGCGACGCTTGCGCAGGTGCTCAATGCGCTCCTCCAGGAGAACATCAAGCTCTTCAATCGTGCGACGCTCACGGAGCATGTCCCAGTGAGTACGCGGCGGCTTCGTCGGCTTAGACTCGACTCCCTCGCCCTCGATGAGCGTGCCAAGCTGGCCGTTTTTGCACATCCACTCCTCGGGGATTTCCGCATCGTCCGCAAAGGGGACGTCGAAAATCTCGCCGCTTTCGGTGCGGTACTTGACCATCTGGCGCGGGGCAAGGTCGTGGTCGCGGTCAGTTTCGTAGCTGACTGCGCCCATTCGACTGCCGCGGAGTACGCGATCTGCCATTGCGGCATCATCCTTTACTGTGGATTTTTCTGATAGACGTACCAGTATAACGGACTGCACCAGCCATTTGTTCCCAGCCTTTGAGTGCCGATGCACTATGGTTAATCGAGTGACGATATCCCGCAATGACCAGGTGTTGACGTGCGCCTGGTGTGGTCGCGAAATCAACAGGTCGGGGCGGGGGAGACCCCGTAAATACTGCAGCGTTTCCTGCAAGCAACGCGCCTACGAACAGCGGAATAACGTCACGGGTACCACTATCCCGCAAAATGCGGTTATTATTCACCCTGATCGCGTCGACACTCTGCGGGATTCTCTGTTCGAGCTGCGATGCGCGGCCGAGGATGTCGCGACAGCCGCTTCGGAAGGCGCCGATCCAGATGAGATCAACGACCTGTGCACAGAGCTGGTGCAGCTTGCTCGGGCCATCGAAAAATTGAGGTAGCAGATTATGTCCAATAGATCCATGCCCACCAGCCGTAAGCTGGTCATTTCTCTCTTCGTCGTATTGATCATCATCCTAGCGCTCGTCGCGGTCGTCCCGATGGTCTATTCAGCCTTCATGGGCCCCGGCGTCCGCACCGAAGGCCTGAGCACCGACGACGTCAAGCCTGCTTCCACAGACATAAACGGTGAATGGGAAGTGGCCCGTGGCGGAGGAGCCAACGCCACCTCGGTCGGGTATACCTTCTTCGAGATCCTGCCCGGCGAGCGCAAGAACACGTCCGGTTCGACCTCCGCAGTCGGGGGCTTTGCGACGATCGAGGCTGGCACCCTCACGGCCGGATCCATCACTGTGGACATGACGAAGGTCTCCTCGGACAACGAGCGCCGCGACATTAACGTCCGCAACAAGATCCTCAATACCGACCAGTTCCCGGACGCCGTGTTCACCGTCACCGAGCCGGTCGATCTTTCGGCCGTGCCTAGCGATGGCCGCGTCGTCCCCGTTAAGCTCATCGGCGACCTAGAGGTGCGCGGCGAAAGCCGCCCGCTGGTCCATGACTTCGACGTGGTTCGCGATGGCGACCGCATCATCGTCTCTGGCGACATCCGCATCAACCGGCACGACTATGGCGTCGAGTCACCCGAGTTCGTCGCTGCAAAGATCGACGAAGAAGGCGAACTGAACATCCGCGTCGCCTTAGAGAAGATCTCATGATCGCCACCCGCATGATCCCTGCGATGTGGATCCGCCTCATCGCCATCATCGCTTTCGGCATCTTCATGGCCGCTCAATCACAGACCCTGTTCGTGGTGATTTCCATCGGGCTCGCTGGCCTGACTGTTGCCCAACTGATTTATGCCTACCGCCAGAAGGGCTCTGATCACGCTAAATAACGTCACAGTGACGTAATAGAGGTGGCCCGGAGTGCAGGGGGAGAAGGTGCCCTAGGGCCACTTTTTACGATTCTGGGTGCGGGTAGCAAAAGGGCAATTCGAGAACACTGATTTGAGTTCACCCATTAATCGAGTGGACTCGCGCAGCCACTCGATTAATGAGTGAACTCGAATTGCACTCCTGTACTGAGCATAATGGCCTCGGTTCGCTCTGTGGCAACCAAGAGGGCCTCCCTGCATGTGCCCCTACTTAAAGGAGTCCGATAATGTACATTATGTCATTTAATGTCGATGGCCGCGAGTGTTACCGTTGCCATACTGTCCGTTGACGTGAAACATGCCCACTTTGACACAAAACATGTCCAATAACGGAATACGCCTCTTTTGACACAAAACATGCCCAATCACCGATGAGGTGCAGTCTTCATAACTCATAGACCCGGCCCTGGTATGAGCATTAGGATGAAAGGAACATGGGCATCCATGATATGCGGCCATCAAGGAGAATTATGGTTAGTCGAAGTAGCCAACCCCTGTACTTCAACCACAACGATCAGCCGGTCCTAGCGTTCATTGATGCCGAAAACACTTATTCAGAACATTCAATATCGACTAGTCTTGCCACCATCCCCTTCGAGGACGCTACCCCCATTCGCACCGTGGCCTCTTGGAAAGGCAAGAACACCTACGAGGGTGATTACTGGTCAGCGACCCTCCGACGGCACATTCATCACGAATCCTTCCTGGAACGCGAATACCTGATGGATGCTGATTTTGACCCCCACGTCGTCGCCCTTCAGTGGCAGCCTTTCGTCCTGAAATGGCCCCGTGGAACGCCTAAACACCGAGGCCATGTCCCAGATTTCTTCGTTCGATTTGATGATGGTGACGGAAAGGTCATCGATGTGAAGCGCCCCGATAAGGTGGAGGCCAATGTCCGCCAATTCGAGATGACGCAGCAGATCTGTGAACAGGTCGGCTGGGGTTATGACGTGTTCACCGGTCTTCCTGAGCCTCAGGCGTCAAACATCACCTTCCTATGTGGGTTTCGGCAAGATCGCTACTCCCCTGCCTCGGCTCATCTCGCTGCCCTTCTCGACGCCTTCACACCGGAAACCTCATTGAAAACAGGCATCCATCGCGCTGCACGAACAACAAGACTTCCTAAGTCCTTAATCCATGGTCACGTGCTGCATCTATTATGGAAACAGGTTTTAGGTATCCACGTGGATACTCTTCTCGATATGGATTCCATAGTGTTCGCTGCCCATCAGGTGAGCAGCGCATGAAATCCGTCCGACTTTTCGACTACCTCCATTTCGATGGTGATTCTTTCCAAGTGATCGCCTTAGAAGGAACAACACTTTCCTTGATGTCCCTCACAACTAACCGTGTGCGTCATCTCGGCGTTTCAGAACTACTCTCCGATGATTCCTACGAGCCTGATTCCCCAGACCGCCTCCCCATTCTTGACGACGTTTCCGTCTTGGACTCCCTCGACAGCGAAACCCGAGAAAAGACCCTCTGGCTGTACCGCCATATCCACGAGATCGTTCACGGCGCCCCTCCCCTCACGGTGATGGAGAACATCGCAACTGAGCCAAACCCCCAATACGCGGCTGATCACCCCCTACTCGCCAGGGTCGAGGCGAAAGCCAGGGAACTTGCGTCAACCGCTCGCCCGCTCTCGGCGTACACGATTCGACAGTACGTATCAAAATATAGAAAACATGGTGTGACAGCGCTCGTCGACGGTCGTACTCGCCGCCGCCATACCCCGGGGCGCGACCAGGATCCCCGCCTATTGAACCTCATCCGGGATGAGATTGCGTCTCAGAAAATCATCAGCACGGGCACCCGGAACCGTGTCATCACCCGCGTCACCCTGCAGGCTAAAGATCTCGGCATTCCCACCCCGACTTCGCGGACTCTCTACCGGCTCCTTGCCGCCGAAGAACGCGACAGTCACGCCTTCGGGGATGCCACGTCGCGCCGCACCCAGGACAATCGTCCTTCCCGCCCTTACGGTCGGCGCACCCCTCTGCGTCCCGGTGAGCTCGTCGAGATTGATTCCACCCGCCTAGACCTCATGGTCGTCTTCCCGGACGGTACTACCGGACGGCCGGAACTAACCTCCATGATTGATGTCGCCACTCGCACGGTTAGCGCCGCCATCCTCTTCCCGGAATCCACCACCTCGATCGACGTGGCTGCGCTAGTCCTTGCTCGGTCATTAACCCCGCTGCCGATGCAGCCGGGCTGGGCCGAGGAACTGTCATTGTCGCGCTCGGTGCTGCCTGCCGAGATGATTGAACCCGATGCAACCCTCCACGACAGCATTGCAGCCCGCCCGCTGATCTATCCGGAGACCATCACCATCGACCGGGGCCGGGTGTTTACCGGAAGTGTGTTCCAGGTGGCCTGCGACCGCCTCCAGATCAGTATTATCCCCGCTCCCCCAGCCACCCCGACCGCGAAGCCGCATATCGAGCGCCAGTTCAAGGCGGTGCATGACGGGCTCATCCAATACCTGCGGGGTTATGTGGGCCGCAGCATCAACCGTCGGGGCCACGACCCTGCAGCCGAGGCACACTGGACTCTGTCGCAGCTGCAGTCGATCCTCGACCAATGGCTGGTGCAGACCTGGCAGACTACACCGCGCAAACATCTGACCGTTCCCGCCCTGCCGAAAAGAGCACTCTCGCCCAATGAGATGTACGCGGCCTTGTCCGGCGTCTCCCCCACCCCGGCGGTCGCCTTGACCCGGGATGACTACATCTCGTTGTTGCCGATGTCCTTCCGCTCAATTCAGCCTTATGGCGTCAACTATTCCGGTCTAGTCTATGACGCCCCCGAACTGCATCCATACCGCTCTCAACCTTCAGGGCTGGGTGGGCGTGCGAAAGACCAGTGGGAAGTACGCACAGACCCGGCCCGTATGAACAGGATTTTCGTCCGTGATCACCTCAAAGGACGTTGGATCGAAGCACACTGGCACCTCGATGATAAAACCTTGGCTCCGTTCTCCAAGGCAGTTTTGGAAGCAGCACGTAAAGCTGCTTCTTTTCGAGACGAGTCAGTCCCGCAGCACACTGTCTTGGAAGAAATCATCCGTATCCAATCTGGGATTGCGGTAACTGGGACTGAGCGCTCAGCGGCCCGACGACGCTCCTCCCCCACCGTGCCCGAACTAGAGATGGTGGAGGAAGTCGATTCCACTCCCCTGTCTCAAATATCCACCTCAACACCGCCCCAGAAAAATCGACTGAGCCCTCGGACTGATCTTCCGGATCGACTACTTTGAAGGATTACCGATGGAATTCCTATCATCGACGCCCGACTCACTTACTGGTTGGCGCGACTTCATGATGTACAAGCCCAACCGACCTGCGGTGCTTCTGACCAGTGAACGCGACGCGCTTAAGTTAGCGAAACGTGAGGACTACGACGATGCACGAATTACTTTCATCAACGCCCCTATGGTGCTACCCACCCCCGATCTCGACAAATTGATTCGTGAAGAGAGGATTGTCACAGGTCTGAATAGGGGGCACCATTTCACAGCCCGCCAAGCGCTAGCGGTTTCCGGTCGTCAAACCATGGGAAAAAGTACCGCCGCAATGTACTTGGGCCGCCGGCACGAAGAACGAATGAGAGCTAAGTCTGCTCGTGAAACCGATAATCGGTACACGCCAGTTGTTTACCTCACCACCCCGCCACAAACCACCCCCAAAGGCCTAATGACGCGATTTGCAAACACTTTGGGGCTGCCATTATCTCAAAGGTTGACAACAGAAAGGCAGATGGACGTGGTGGTGAACGTCCTCCGACAAATGGAAACCAGCATGGTTATCCTCGACGAAATTCAACATCTTCGCACCCGGGCCCAGGCTGGAATGGAAGCTGCTTCTGCACTCAAGGCATTCTCGGAACGCATTCCTGCGACATTTCTTTACGTAGGTGTAAATCTCTCCCAAAGTGATTTTCTAGGGGGCGCTATGGGGGCGCAAATGCAAGGACGTACCACATTTATAGAAATGGAGCCATACTCTCTTGCTTCAGCCAAACACCGAAAACAATGGGAAGAGATCATAGCTCTGTTTGAGCGAGAATTTCCTTTGGCTAACCATGAAATAGGAACACTAGAAGAAGAAGGCGCCTGGCTCCACGCAGTAACTGGAGGGGTAATCGGATCCTTGCGTACTCTCCTACGTAAGGGACAAATCGCCGCGATCATCGACGGACGTGAACATCTCGATCGGGTTGCTCTGGAAGACATCTTGCCGGACTATCGAGCAGAGCTTGATCGACAGAAAAGGGTCGATCGACGAGGGAAATACCCTAGAGGGGTAGCAAATGGATGAGATCCGACCTCTGCCTATTCGAACCCGGCTTATGCATGGAGAAATACTAGACTCCTATGCCTATCGGCATGCGCGCAACAATAGTTTAAGAGTTGATCTTATAGAGATAGAACTGAGAAAGATGGGACTTTTCCCTCGTTCCTCAGCACAGTTACACCCAGGGCGCAAAGCAGCTTGGCGTGCACTGGGAGATTTACACCCACGAGCCTTTTCCCATACTGACACGGTCGCAGGTAACCATGTATACGCTCGTCCGCTGTGTGAACGTTGTTGCGGGGATATTATGGGGACTATAAGACCTATCGGACTCCGTTCCGACATGGGATGGATTTGTTTGACGCACAAACGGTGGATCGGGCCATTAGCGTGGACTGGACCAGGGTCGGAAAAGCAGGTTTTTCTCGCTGATTTCGAGGAAGCTATAGCAGCTGAGCGGCATTGGCGTCGAAAGTTGGCTCCTCGCGGTGTGACGGTTTACAGTCCTATCGCTCTTCTTGCTGAAGAGTGTGCTTCTATAAGCTGGTATCACGAAAGTAGCGATGCCCGCTCGGAGAAAGCTCCCGCCCATGCCCCTCGCATTGTTTTATACCCTGAGTCTGTTAAATTTACAGAGTTACTTACCCGTTCATCCTTCCTTAACGCGGTGGTGGGTGATGCTAGTTGGGCTACAAAGAGGAACATCATTCAGCGTGAGATACAACGAATACTCCCGGATTCGGTCGATTGGGATTGCCAAGAAGCCATTGGCCCTATCCAGGGCCTCGCACTTAATGTGGAAAGAGTTTTGTTGAGCTTAAGGAATAGGCAGAAACAAAGCCAGGATAAATGGAATGTTCTGCAGTATTGGTCGGGGACCATTCATTAATCGGGCTCTTCACGATTTAGAGTGCGTTGATCCGGTTTTGTAGCTGTCCGGAGTGGATCAGACACCGCAAGATGTAGTGGTTGAGATTCCCGAAGCCCAGTGCGATGCCGCGTAGGTGCTCAAGCCGGCCGTTGATCGCCTCGACCGGGCCGTTGGACACCCCGACATCGAAGTACGCCAGGACGTCGTCGCGGCGACGCCACAACGTGCGGCCGAGTTGGGTGAGCTCCTCCAGCCCCTTCGAAAGCCCTCGGCGACAAGTAACTGATCCCGGAGTGCCGACGACGTGTGTTGTACCTCGTGATCCACCGGAACACCTCCCGTCGACACTGAACCGGCGATGCCCAGCTACCAGAACCTTGCAGCGTCTCCCGCTTCAGCGAGGCATTGAACGACTCAGCCATCGCGTTATCCGCACTCGATCCAATCCGGCCCATCGACTGGCGGATCCCCAGCCTTCGACAAGTGTCCTGGAACGCTGATGAGGTATAGACGAGTATTCTAGACAGCCTGACAACGCTGGTACACGATACCCACCAGGAGATGAAAGCTGGACTTTCTCGGCTCTCCCCAACTTTGCAACAGCACCAGGAAAAGTAACGTTGCCAGCTCCACTCTGCCTAACATCACATCGGAATATCCGGGTAGGATCAGTTAAAACCGGGTCAAACCCGGTAACCTCGGTCAGAAGCACGGGGACGCCCCCTTGATCCGCATCAGCAAGAAAGGTCCCGTAGTGTCTGAGCTCTGGTTATCGGCTGACGACATCGCTACCCATCTCGGAGTCTCGAAGGACACCGTCTACACCTGGATCGCGGACAGAAGCATGCCCGCCCACAAAATCGGCCGCCTATGGAAGTTCCAGGCCAGCGAGGTCGACGACTGGGTGCGGCGAGGTGGCGCCTCAGCATCAGGAGGCTCCGAATAAATGCTACCGATGTCGCCACCGGTAAACCCACACACCTTGATATACCGCTACAACATGGAAGGAGATTCTATGAACGCAACTTACGATGCGTCATCCCAGTACTCCCTCTCCTTCACTACCGGCGGACTTTTGACCCGCGAAGCAGGTCTTATCGCGCCGCTATACCTGCGAAATCAAGACTGGCAAGCAGTCCGACGGACCATCACCGAAGACAACCTGCTTCAAGTCCGCACCATCTCATCGCGCACACGCATCACACGTGAGGCTATTCAGCGGCTCAGTGTCTTAAACGACTCGGAGATAGAACTCCTCGTCGAGGCAAGCCCTACCGAGCGTTGCCACCTCATGTGGGTTGCCGCGTGTCGTCGCTACGAACTGATCGGTGACTTCGCTGAAGAAGTCCTTCGTGAGCGTTTCTTGCTCATGACCCCGACGCTCAGCTTCGATGACTTTGATCGGTTCATCACGGGCAAGAGCCTGTGGCACCCGGAGCTTGACGATCTCAAAAATTCCACACGGGCGAAGCTTCGCCAGAATCTTTTCCGGATGCTCCGCGAGGCGGGGCTTCTCACTGTACATGGCGATATTGTCCCGGCAGTGGTCTCCGGACGAGTGCTGAGCCTCTTTCAATCCCACATGCCGAGCGATGTGCGTTTCCTGCCGACCACCCTGCCTGTTGAGGTGAGCTCCCAATGAAGAGTATGACTAATGAACGAAACCTCCAGAATGAGGAGCAACATGTATACGAGGTGCTGCGCAGCAAGCGGTTCCTCAACATGGAAGGACTCTCAAAGGAAGTTCCCTTCTTCATTTATCACTACCCGCCAGTGTGGGAACTCGACGTGCGAGCTGCGCGTAACCGAGTGACCACCAAGCTTCGCAGCGATGACGGGCTGCGCGTCATTGAGATCAACCTCTATGACCTCGCGATCATGCTCCTCAAAAAGCGAGGAGTGTGGGAGCGGCTCTTCGCCTTGGAACTTACCCAGGACAAGTACGAATTCCGCGAGGCCCTCCAGGGAATGCTTGACCCGCATGACCATCTCGCGCCCGCCATCCGTGAACACCTCGCTGAGAACCCGAGCGACATGGTGTTTCTTACTGGCATTGGTGAGGTATTTCCCTACATCCGCACTCATACCGTGCTGGAGAACCTACAAAGCGTGGTGGTCGGCAGACCGATGCTCGCTTGGTTCCCGGGAACCTACGAGTTCACACCGGCAGGTGGTCACCAGCTCCGAGCACTCAACCTCACCACGAGTGATAGCTACTACCGGGCCAAAGACATTATGGAACAGGAAGCATGACGATGACCCAGATCAACGAAATCTTCGCCAAAGACGTTCAGCGCCCCATCGAAGGTGTCATCAAAGCTGACGACACCTCCCAGCTGGCTGTCGAGATCGAGGAATACGTCCTCACTAACGAAGCCGCCAAGGGCGTCGAACAGGTCTTGGAAGCCTACACAAACTACACCAACGCCAACGGTGTCTGGATCTCCGGTTTCTTCGGCTCAGGCAAGTCCCACCTGCTCAAAATGCTTGCTCACCTCCTGGGTGATATTGACGGGCACGATTACCCGCGCAGTAAGGTGTCAGAGTCGTTCCGTACTAAGTCCGAGGACGCATTCCTACCGGCATTACTCGCTAAGGCCGACTCGATCGCGGCCAAGAGCCTGCTGTTCAACATTGATCAGAAGGCCACATTAATCAGCAAGGACCAAAGCGACGCTCTGCTGAAGGTCTTCGTGAAAATCTTTGACGAATCTCGTGGTTACTACGGCAATCAGGGCCACATTGCACGCTTCGAACGTGACCTCGACAGCCGCGGTCAATATCAGGAGTTTAAGGACGCATTCTCCCGTATCGCTGGAATCCCGTGGTCGCAGGGGCGGGAACAAAGTGCACTGGAAGCCGGACACATTGACCAGGCTTTCGCTGAGATCAACGGCAGCCCGAGTGCCGGGATCATCCGGCAATACAGCTCATCGTACTCCGTTTCGATTGAGGACTTCGCTGACGAAGTCGCCGATTGGCTGACACAGCAGCCTGAAGGCTTCCGGATCAACTTCTTCGTTGACGAGGTCGGCCAGTTCATCGGAACCAACAGTCAGTTGATGTTGAACCTTCAGACTATCGCTGAGTCACTCGCGACGAAGTGCAAGGGCCGAGCCTGGATCTTTGTCACCTCCCAGGAAGACATGGAAAAGATTGGCGGCGACCGCACTAAGAGCCAGGCCAACGACTTCTCCAAGATCCAGGCACGTTTCGCCAACCGCCTCAAGCTCACCAGCCAGGACGTCGAAGAGGTCATCCGCAAGCGACTGCTGTCTAAAAACGATGAAGGGTCAGTAGAGGTCGCCAAGATCTACGCGGCTGAGCACGCCAACTTCAAGGCCCTGTTCGACTTCGCCGATGGGAACCGATACCCGAATTACCGCGATAAGGACCACTTCGTTGGTTCCTACCCGTTCGCGAGCTACCAGTTTTCGCTATTCCAGTCCGCGATCGAAGGGATCTCGGATCATAACCTCTTCGAAGGGCGCAACAGCTCTGTCGGTGAGAGATCGATGCTTGGTGTCGTCCAAGAGGTCGCTCAGCAGCTTGCTGGCAAACCCCTCGGACAGCTGGCCTCGTTTGACCAAATGTTTGCTGGTATCCGTGCCTCGTTGAAAGCGGCCAACCACCGCGCCATCTTGAACGCTGAAAATAGTGGAAAACTCAGCGAACTCGCGATCCGGCTGCTCAAAGCGCTATTCCTCGTGAAATACGTCGACGGGTTCAAAGCGACGACACGCAACCTGACCGTACTGGTCTACAACCGTTTCGGCACAGATCTAGCTGCCCTGTCGAAAGAGGTCATCGAAGCTCTCGCAGCGCTGGAATCTCAGACCTACATCCAGCGCAATGGTGACGTATACGACTACCTCACCAATGAAGAGCAAAAGATCGAGCAAGAGATCAAAAACGTTGACATTGACTCTTCCGAGGTTGCGGGGAAGCTGGCGAAAATGCTGGCTGAATCAGTGGTGAAGACGAGCAAGGTCGTGTACGCGAAAAACAATCAGAGCTTCCCCTTCGGGTACAAGCTTGACGGTGCACCAGTGGGCAAGCAGTATGAACTCTCATTGCACTTCACCAGTCCCGATACCTACTTCAGTCTGGACCAGATCAAGCAACACAGCATTGGGCTTGATGAACTGCGAGTGGTACTCCCTGCCGATAGTGAAAGAATCCTATTCGACCTGCGCCTCCAGCTGAAAACTGACAAATACGTGAAACGTGCCCAGACCAGCAGCCGCACAGCCATTGAGCAGACCATCTTGCAGGCCAAGGGCACTCAGAATGCCGAGCGCGAAAAGGAAATCGTCGAGCGACTACGCAGTGCTGTTGGTCACGCAGTGCTCATTCACAACGCGGCGATTCTCGATGTGACCTCGGTCGACCCGGTGAGCCGGATCAATGAGGGATTCCAGCGGCTAATCGCAGCGACGTATACCAACCTGGGTCAGCTCGGTGGTCACGCATTCGGGGAAAAGGACATTTCGAGGCTGGTGAACCCACCTGAGGGGGCTTTACTCGATGAGAGCTTTAGCATGCTTGAGGTCCCTGGTGGAGATCTGCTGGGGCACCTGGAGATGCGGAGTAAACGCCACGAACAGGTCACCATGAGACAACTGGTCGATAGGTACACGACCAAACCGTACGGCTGGGATCACTGGTCGACCGTCTCCATCGTGGCGTACCTTGCAGGCGAGTCCAAGATTGAGATCACCCTGGACGGGACTCTCCTTAAACGTACTGAGATCGCTGCCACACTGCGCAACACGCAGAAATACTCGCATATGGTCATTGCACCTCCGCGGGTGTTCGATCAGAAAGTGGTGTCTTCCTTCCGTAAGTTCGTCATGGATTTCACTGATGAGGGTGCCATTTCCAAGGATCCTTTAGAGCTTGCACGAATGGGCAAGGAACTCCTGGACAAGAAACTCGTCGAACTAAAGTCGCTCAGCGCAGGCGCGCGCTATCCGTTTATCGATCAGCTCGATGAGCCCATCAGTATGCTCACGCAGCTGTGTGGCCACACCGCTGAGTGGTATATCTCCGATTTCCCTGGCGCCGATGATCTGCTCGATGCCAAAGACAATGTCATCGACCCGGTCAAAGCGTTTCTCAACGGCAAGCAGCGCACGATCTACGACACCGCTGCAGAATTCATGAAGACCCAGCAGGTAAATCTTGGCTACCTGCCTTCAGATGTCGCGGGTGAGGTGTCACTCCTTCTGGAAGACCCACAGGTCTTCCGCGGAAACAAAATCAGCCGGTTAAATTCCGCAGTAAAGGCACTGGAAAGCTGCGTTCAGACTGCTATTGAGGAGCAGCAGGCTGAAGCGATTGACGACATCAATGCGCGTTGGCAGCATATCCCCGCCGGCAAGGCCTACCAAGATGCAACCGAGGTCGCACAGCAATCGGTTACCCAGAAATCCCAGACAGTACTCGACCGGGTCCGACACGAAACCCAGATCCCGGTCATCCGATCCCTTGCTACAACGTTCGCTGACACCACCTACCCTGAGATCCTCGACGAGCTCGCGGCTGCTGCCCCCGCCCCAGAACCCGTGGTTAACTCGGACCCTGACATCCCAGATCCGCCCGCGCCAGTACCGGCGAAGCACACCATTGCGATCAAAAGGATTCCCCTCCCGGGTACAGGTGACGTGCTTGAAACCGCAGAGGACATCGAACACTACCTGGATCAGCTCCGCGAGACACTGCTGATCGCCATCAACAACAACCAGCGCATCGCGCTCTAGACAAGTAGGACACGCACACATGGACACCAAACCCCTAGAGCGCTTCGCCACCTGGGCCCGCCAGGAACTGCTCACCGCAGTCGAAGCCCAGGCCACCACCGTACTCAAAGCAGACTCGGTCGCCCGCACCGAACGAGCACACTCAGTCAGAGCACTTGAAGCCGAGATCAATCGACATGGGCGTGAGCATGTGATCGACAAGGTGGCTTACACGTGGTTCAACCGAATCATCGCGCTACGATTCATGGACGCTCGCGGTTACACCGATACGGGCGTCGTCTCTCCTGCACAGGGACAACCACACGGTCAACCGGAAATCCTCGCGGATGCCAAACGCGGCAACATTGATACTGATGTCATCACCAAAAGTCGCACTGCTGACGCCATTATCGGGCTCCTCGACGGCACCCGCCGCAGCACTGATGCTGAAGGTGAGGCGTATGCGTTGCTCCTCACTGCATATTGCCACTATTGGCACGGGCCGATGCCGTTCATGTTCGAACGCGAGGATAACTACACCGAGGTTCTTGTTCCTGCGAACTTGCTCGCTGACGGCGCTATCCTGTCTCGCGTGACCGAGGTGCTCACCGCGGACATTTGTGATGACGTTGAGGTCATCGGCTGGCTCTACCAGTTCTATATCTCGGAGAGAAAAAATGAAGTCTTCGCTGGATTCAAGAACAACCAGAAGGCCGGTGCGGACGAGATCCCCGCGGCCACCCAGCTCTTTACTCCGCATTGGATCGTTCGCTATCTCGTCGAGAACTCCCTCGGCCGCCTCTGGATGCTCAACCATCCCCGCTCGCAACTGGTTGACCAGATGGACTACTATATCGCGTCTGTCGACGAGGAGACAGATTTTCTCAAAATCAGCAGTCCCGAAGACCTGAAGGTCATCGACCCGGCTTGTGGGTCTGGACACATGCTCACATATGCTTTCGATCTCATCTACGCGATATATGAGGAGGAGGGCTATGCGCCATCCGAAATCCCCGGATTAGTCCTCACCCACAATCTTTACGGCGCAGAGATCGACCCACGCGCTGGATCGCTCGCTGCGTTCGCACTCACCATGAAAGCGCGCGCCAAGCAGCGGACTTTTTTCAACAAACAGGTAAAACCAAATATCTGTGTGATTGAACCGATCTCGTTCAGCCCCGTGGAGCTGGACTTCCTGGTGACTCCTAGTGGTGACCGGAACGAGGAGATCGTCTTCTGGAACCAATTCGCTGAAGCTGACACACTGGGCTCGCTGATTCAGCCTGATGCTGCCCTAGCCATTCAGTTAGCATGTCGCCTTGAAGTCCTCGATGACGATGGCGACATGCTAAGGGTCGCCACGATCGATTCGGCGAAGCGAGTTCTCACCCAAGCTGACTATCTGACCCAGAGATACCATGTAGTCGTAGCGAATCCTCCTTACATGGGATCCTCAAATATGGTGGGCGTTCTTGGAAATTTTATACAGGAGCGTCTACCCGACTCGAAAGCGGATCTCTTTGCCACTTTCATTGAGAGATCTCAGACCCTAGCTCTTCGCGGTGGGCGCCTCGCTATGATTGCGAAACAGAATTGGCTCTTCCGTCCAGCGTTCTCCGCATTGCGTAGCAAGTTCTTGGCGGTTCACCAGTTGGAACAGGTTCTCCACTTCGGTGCTGGTGCTTTTGACAGTATTAGCGGTGAGATCGCTTCAACCGCAGCATTTGTGGTGCGGCTAGACGATTCCAGCGGTCGAGACTGCTGGTTCGCACGTCTCGTTGATGGAGAAAGTGAGTCTGTGAAAGAAGCAAACCTTCGCGAAGCTATAACTCAAGGGCAACGTGTTTTCCGTCGTAAGCTTAGCGATTTCCTAGCTATTCCGGGTGCTCCCGTCTGTTATTGGATGTCAGACGCTGCTCTGGACGCATTTGCTTCCGGTCCATATCTCGGTGATGTCCTCAACCCGCGCGAAGGAATGGCAACTGGCAACAATGCTAGGTACCTGAGGTTCTGGTGGGAAGTGTCCACTAGCGCGACGAAACGCAATGCACTTACGCGGGAGGAGGCTTTTAGAAGTAAGAAGCGTTGGTTCCCTTACAACAAAGGTGGCGGACCTAGGCGTTGGTACGGGCACGACGATTACGTTGTTGACTGGTACCAGGATGGGCATGAGCTTCAAACAACATTACATCCAAGTGGTAGTAGGATTTGGGCGCACAATTTCAACCTGGATTTCATATTCAAAGAGGCTGTTTCTTGGTCTTCTATAACGACTCGTGGCCTTGCTCTGCGTTACTACCCGCCGGGATTCCTGTTCGATGCAGCTGGCTTGTCTGCCTACCCACGAGGCGAAGGTGATGCCATGTTTGCAGCGCTGGCCCTTGTAAACTCCAGTTATGGCTCTGAGTTCGCAGACCTTCTTAACCCCACGCACCATTTCAAAGCCGGGGATTTTGCCCGACTGCCGTTGCCCAAAGTAGACCTTAACAGGATGAAGCAAAGTGTGACCACCGCAGTCCAAATCGCAAAGCTGGACTGGCGTTCTCAAGAAAACGCACCTGACTTCACTACATTAGTAGTGGCCCCGACTTCGGGGACCGTATCCTCGTGGATGGAGCAATGCCGCGCGATAGGTGAGGAGCGTACCTCTGATCTCCTTGAGATCGAGCAAGCTATCCAGGATGAAGTCGGGGCAGTGCTAGAGGAGAATAGTCATTCGGTTTCAAGAGAACGAGCGGATATCACTCTCTTTGGCAATGAGCTGTACGTACATGGGAATGCGGAGGACCCCGGGGCCGGTGCACGGCGGGATCTCATCGTGAAGTTGCTTTCCTATGCGGTGGGTTGCATGTTTGGGCGCTACAGCCTTGATGAACCAGGGCTGATTCTCGCGGACCAGGGAGCGACGTTGCAGGATTACGTAGCGAAGGTCCACACGCCGATCTTCATGCCAGATGCAGACAATGTTATTCCGATTCTTGCTGATGACCGGTTCGAAGACGACATTGTCGCCCGATTCCGGCAGTTCCTCCGCGCAGCGTTTGGTTCCGAGCATTTCGAAGAGAACCTGCGGTTCGTTGAAGAATCACTCGGAATCAAGACCTTGCGGGACTACTTCATCACGAAGACAGGCAAGTCGAAGTTCTATGAGGATCATGTGCAGCGCTACAAGAAGCGTCCGATCTATTGGATGTTTTCCAGCCCGAAAGGTTCCTTTAATGCGTTGATCTACATGCACCGCTACACCCCGTCAACGGTATCGACGGTACTTAACGAATACTTGCGTGAGTATCGCGGCAAACTGGAGATCGCTTTGCAAAACGCCGAACACGAAGCAACAGGCGGCGGGTCAACGAAAGCGCAGAAGGAAGCCGAACGGATACGTAAGATTCTCGTCGAACTAGCCGAGTACGAGCACGATGTGCTGTACCCGCTGGCGACCCAACAAGTCGCAATCGATCTTGATGACGGCGTGAAGGTGAACTACCCGAAGTTCGGCACGGCCTTAAAGAAGATCAAAGGTCTCGAGGCAACTGAATGAGCAAAGCTGTCTCAATTCAGGATCACCTGGTATCACGTTTCGCCCAGCACCGTCTGGTGATCTGGCACGACGCGGAAGGCAACTACGCGGCCGACCTCGACATTCATGTCCCGCCCGGCGTCACTGTGCTGCGGGTCGAGGACAACGAGTTCGCACTTAAGCACCGTGTGCTGCGTGAAGACTCGAGCAGCAACTACTTGATCTACCGAGCCGGCCCAATTCCCAAGGGTCCTGCGAACTGGTTGCTTGACCTGGAGCTTGCTTACGGTATCTTCACCGCCGATCGTGGCGCGCTGCTGCGCGCCGACCTCGGACTTAGTGTTACCGGCGCTGAGGAACTCATTGCTGCACACGATTCCTTCTTCGCTACCAGTAAACTCGTCGCGAAATTTAAGGATCTCCTACGAGATAATGACGATCTCGTTACGGTGCAGGCAAAAATGTGCGCCGTCGTGCTAGGTCAGAAGGAACACAGCTTCTCGGAACTGATGCGCACTCTTCTCGTTGAGCATGCCCACGGTAGCAGTGCCAGTTATGACGGACTCGTTGAGCAGAATCTTGCGGAGTTCCACTGGAATGGTGCAGCCAAGATCTATGGCTATAAGGCTGAGATGCCGAGTATGGCCGGATTCGTGCTGTGGATGTTTCGCCAGGCCGCAGCAGATTTTACTGCCTCAACCTCTCGCGCTGCGCGCAATATTGAAATTGACTTCCGTAGCTTCCGCGATAATCGCCAAAGTACCCAGGCGCTTAAGACCCTCGCGCGTCAGGCTGAAAAGAACCTTGACTATGCCGAGCAGGCATCTACTGCATCCCTGGATGAACTCGTCGCCTCCGATATTTTTGATGCCGGCGAGAAAGAAATCATTCTGCGGCTGATCAACGCGATCGCCACGCACACGATGTCAGAACGCGACATCGCTGAAACCATTCGCTCACGCCGCACGAGCATATGGTTCGATGACCATGCCACACTTTATACGGCACTCGATGCCGCAGCGGAATTACTCCCGTTAATTAAATCCACCCAACTCGACATACCGACCTTCGATCAGGGGCTTACCCGCTACCGTGATGAATGGTACCGAATAGATCAGCTGTACCGGCAGTTCACCCATGCAGCTCATACCGCGGAGTTCAAGCAACCCCTGGAAGCTTTAACCGAACAGGTCGAAAACGCCTACGTCAATGACTTCCTCTACCGTCTCGGCACTACCTGGCAGCAACAGGTCGATACGATAGACCAATGGAAAAGCCCCGTGCTTACTTCCCAAGGGGCATTCTTTGACCACTACGTCGCACCGATTATCCACGGTGGCCGCAAAAAAGCCGTCGTCATCATCTCCGATGCGATGCGGTACGAAGTCGCCGATGAGCTGCACGCTCGGATCCGCGGTGAAAATAAGTATGAAGCCCAGCTAGAGGCAATGCTCGGGGTGCTCCCCAGCTACACCCAACTCGGCATGGCATCATTATTGCCCCACCAGGCCCTCGCCCACTCTCCCGACGGTGATCCCGTGCTCGTGGATGGGCAACGCTCGAACGGGACCAGCAATCGCGCCAAGATCCTTGCCGCAGTGGGAGGTACCGCGATCCAAGCCGGAGATTTCCTCAAGCTCAAGCCGAGCGAGCGCCGTGACCTGTATTCAGCGCACCAGGTTCTCTACGTTTACCACGACACCATCGACGCCACCGGTGACAACGCAGTCTCAGAGCGCCGCACATTCACTGCTGCGGCAGAGGCGATTGAGGAACTCATCAGCCTTGTGAAGTCACTCGCAAGCGCGAACGCCACCAATATCCTGCTCACCGCCGATCACGGTTTTCTTTATCAAGACGAAAAGCTTCCCCCACAGTTCAATCTCACGGTGAAACCACAGGGCGATAAAATAGTTGCGGAGAAGCGTCGATACGTACTGGGCCGGGGGCTAAAAGACGATCCCGCGTTCCGGAAGTTCCTACCCGAACAGGTGGGCTTAACTAGTGAGGTCGAGATTCAGATCGCGAACTCAATCCATCGGATTATCCGACCCGGTGCCGGATCCCAGTTTGTCCATGGAGGTGCCTCACTCCAGGAGATTATCGTTCCCGTAATCACTGTCAACAAGCGGCGTTCCGACACGGTCGAACAGGTCAACGTGGATATTCATCCCGAGACCGACAAGATCACCACCGGCCAGGTCGTCGTGAAACTCTACCAGTCGATGCCGGCAACCGATCAACGGCTGGCTCGGCGTCTGAGGGCTGGGGTGTACTTCGGTGAAAAACTGATTTCCAATCAGGTCGAATTACTTTTCGATCATACGAGTAGGGAGGGACGCGACCGATTCCAAAGCGTGGTTCTTTTGCTGAGTAAAGACGCTGATCAGGCGAACAACCACAGCGTGGAGTTCCGGTTGGAGCAACCCATTCCAGGCACTGATGAGTGGAAGCGGTATAAGAGTGCGCCGTATACGATCAAACGTTCGTTTACTTCAGACTTTGACTTCTAAGGACTCCTGATGAGTGATGACCTCAACCTGACCCTGGCTGCCCTAGACACAGCAGCTGAGGAGACCAGCGTGCCGGAGACCGATAATGGTGCGGAAGAGCCGAACGCTTTAGACCGCAAGATCAATCAGTACTTTGCTGGAGCGGTTGTCCGTAAAGATCTCGTCAAAGCAGTCAAGGGCAACGCGATCGTGCCGTCCTACGTACTGGAGTACCTACTTGGTCAATACGCGGCGTCTGACGATGAGGCAACGATTCAGGCGGGCATCGAGAGGGTACGAGACATCCTGGCGCAGCACTACGTCCATCGCAACGAGTCGGAGCTGGTCAAGTCGAAAATCAAAGAACGAGGCCGCCACCGGGTTATCGACCGGGTGAGCGTCACGCTCAATGAGAAAGAAGATGTCTACCAGGCCGAGTTCGCAAACCTGGGAATCAAAGGTATCCACGTCGATTCAGGGACTGTCACTGCCCACCAGAAGCTACTGGTCGGCGGGGTGTGGTGCTTGTGTGACGTCGAGTATTTTCCTTCCGATGAAGCCAAGGGCGTGCCGTGGATTCTCGGCTCCCTCAAGCCGATCCAGATGTCGCATTTCGACTTCGAAGGCTATCTTTCCGCGCGTGCCGAGTTCACCACCGAGGAATGGATCGATTTACTCATCCAGTCAATCGGTTTCAACCCGGAGATGTTCGGACGACGCGCGAAGCTACTACAGCTAGTACGGCTCATCCCGTTCGTCGAACGTAATTATAACCTCGTTGAACTGGGGCCGAAGGGTACCGGTAAGTCCCATATCTACTCGGAATTTTCGCCTCACGGCATGCTGATCTCCGGCGGAGAAGTGACAGCGCCCAAGCTGTTCGTCAACAACGCCAACGGCCGGCTTGGCCTGGTCGGATACTGGGACGTCGTCGCGTTTGACGAGTTCGCGGGCAAGAAAAAGCGCACCGATAAAGCACTCGTCGACATCATGAAAAACTACATGGCGAACAAGTCGTTTTCCCGTGGCGTGGAGACACTCGGGGCCGAAGCCTCCATGGTGTTCGTCGGCAACACCTCACACAACGTGGCCTACATGCTCAAGCACTCTGATCTCTTTGATGAACTGCCTGAGAGCTACCATGACTCGGCGTTCCTTGATCGGTTGCACTTCTACATTCCTGGGTGGGAGGTAGATACGATCCGTGGTGAGATGTTTTCGAGCGGTTACGGATTTGTGGTTGATTACATTGCTGAAGTGCTTAAATCGATGCGCAACCTCGATTTCTCCGACCGCTACCAGCAGCACTTCACTTTAGGGTCGGATATTTCTACCCGGGACCGCGACAGCATCCACAAGACCTTCTCCGGTCTCATGAAACTGTTGTATCCGCATGAGCAAGCCACAGCTGAGGAGATCGAGGAGATCCTCAGGTTCGCGGTCGAAGGCCGAAAACGTGTGAAAGACCAGATCCTCCGCATCGATGACACGATGGCGGCCGTAAAGTTCGGATACAACACGGCGACGGGGACATGGCGTGGCGTCACCACGCTGGAAGAAGAAGAGCACCCAGGGCATTACTACCGGGATTCGGGAGCGAGCGCCCACATTGTCCCAGATCCCGAGCCGCTGGCGGCCGCCTCCACAGTTGCAATAAAGGCTGCAATGGACGAGCCTAAGCCTCTCTACGAGGGGCAACGGGACTTCCAGGAGAATCAGCGAGGAGTCTCATACGAGACGCTGCTACTGCCCTACCTGGCTGGAGCTACCGAGATCGAGCTTCAGGATCCCTATATTAGACAACCCCACCAAGGGCGCAATCTGGTCGAGCTGCTCGCCGCGATCGCGTCGGCAAAGGACCCAGCCGAGGAAGTGACTTTCCGCCTCACCACTAGCGAAGAACCTGACACTACCTTTAAGCAAAAGCAGCTGCTCATGCTCAAGGAGATCTACGACCGAGCACCACAGTACGGCATCGATTTCCACGTCAGTTTCAGCGGCAGCGCACATGACCGATGGATTCGAACTGACACCGGGTGGCGGATCAATCTCGGGCGAGGTCTAGACATCTTCCAAAAGTTCGAAGGCGGTTGGATGGACTTCGCTACCAGCCGTCAGGAGTTCCGACAGGTTCGCGAGTTTGGGGTGACTTATATACACGAGTAGGGATGCGCAAGGATGCTGCCGCTTCCCTGGCCTCTCGCCGTCAGATGGAGTCAGAACCTAGGTCATCGGGGTGCAGGGCATGGTCCATGATGGTGCGGAATTCTCGGTCGATGACGGATTCCTCGTAGTCGGTGGCCTGCTGCACCCAGTAGTTTTCCTCCAGGATCGGCAGCATCGCTTGGATGGCTGCCTTGAGGTAGAACCCCCTGCTTCGCTCGGTGAGTCGGGCGAGGCGGGCGATGGTCTCGGTGTCCAGGCGGACGGAGACCACCCTGCTCGACCGCTGCGGGGAGTGGGTGTTGTCTGTCATCGTGGCTGGCCCTTTCTCGTGGGTGCTTCCCCAGGGTGGTGTACGGCGTGTACCCCTGCTGCCCACTCCAGTGGGCAGCAGGGCCACCACGTCAGGCCACAGGGCACTACCAGCTGTCGTCGGTCCTGCCCAGTTCTTCGCAGATGGCCGCCAACTGTCTTGGATCTATCTGACGGAGAAACTTCGGCGGGTCTCCCATTGGGAGGGCGCGGATGAGAAGCGTATTGGTGGGGTAGGAAGTCAACTCCTCCCTGGTGGCCGTGATATCTGAGATATAGCCACCGCCCCAGGCCTTCGTCCAAAGCCCCTCGTCGGTGACCAGGGGGGTGACCCAGAACAGTTCTTGAGGATCGTGCGGAAACTGGATCGTCTGCCCCCGTTGTCCTGGGATGCCGTGCTGAGATTAACGGTGAACGCTTCTCTCTTCGGCTCGGAGAAAGTGATCTCCCCGATATTCTCCGGAGGACGCCGCGGGTCCTGGGCCAGAGCATCGCGAATGTCCTCGTCGATCGCGTACATCCGAGTGACTGCCCCGTCACAGACCACGACATGGGCGAGGACGTCGCCGTTATCATCCAAGGACATCGCCATTTTCCCTACTGGAACAGCGGTGACGAGGTTGCCGCAGGCCACCATGCCTGGGGATAGGCAGGCACGCAGGCAGAGCGTCACGCCACGGACAAGATCTTTGGTAGCTCGTGGGCCGCGCAGAGGGGAGCTTCTCCAGGAGCGGAACCTCAACGTCTTCCTCCCGACATGAAAGGCTTCCCGGCTTGGGAGTCGGCTACTACGCCATGGGGTGTGGCGGAAATTTTCAAGTCAAGCGGTACCACGGTGAGTTAGACAGTTGTTTTTTCGGTGGGTTGCTTTGGTTCGTTGATCCATGACGGCCCGGGTAGAGCCAGGATCTTAGGATCGGTGATGGTGCTGAATCGATGGGGGTGCCTGGCCCGGGCCGCCGCCAGCGTCTGAGAGCGCTTCCTGGCGACCCCGTCGGCGAAACCGTAGTGCAGGTTGGCCGGGGTATGAAACCCGATCCCTTAAGTGTTGGTGATCATGGTTGTACCAGTCCATAAACTCGCTGATAAAGGCCCGGGCATCACCCAGGGACGTGAAACTTTCAGGAAACCTCGGCCCGTATTTCATGGTCTTAAATAGCGACTCCGAATAGGGGTTATCGTTGCTCACGCGGGGTCTGGAATGTGAACGGGTGACCTCCAGATATGATAGCAATGTGGCCACGGTCTTCGATGTCATTGACGTTCCACGGTCGGCGTGGACCACCTGTGGCACACCGTAGATGCAGAAGATCTCTTTCATCATCTCCACCGCCAGGACTGCGGACTCAGACGCGTGAACATGCGCGCCGGCAATGAACCGCGAGTAGATATCGATCATCAGGTAGCAATCGAAGTACTTGCCCTTGACTGGGCCGGCGAGTTTGGTGATGTCCCAGCTCAACACCTGACCAGGGGCGGTGGCCACAGGCCACCAGCTCGGGGATGACTCGGGGGTGGGTGCGTGGCCATCACCCGGCGTTCCTTGACCTTCTGGTTTTCCTCCAGCACCCGTAGAACGTGGACACTGATCCCAGGTAGATGCCCTGATCGAGTAGTTTTGCATAGATTTGTTGCGGTGCCAGGTCCACGAACCACGGGGAATTCAGCACTGCCAGGATCTCGGCTCGTTCCACGGTGCTGAGCTTGTTCGGCGACGCTGCTGGCAGGTACTCCGCGGGGGTTGTGGGCTTGCGGTAGATCGTGGTGCGGGAAAGCCCCAGCAACGTTGCTGCGTGCCTGGTGGGCACCGCCAGATCAACCAGGTGCCGGTAGGCACCCATCAGCGTTTCTTGGATTTCGGATCGTTGTCGGTGTCCTCGTCAGAGTGTCTCCAAGAAGTCGTGTAGTTTTCCCATCACACCAAGGGCTGCCCCCGGATCGTTTCAACCGGCTCTCGCTCACCTCTAGCTGGCGGCGAAGACTGGCAATCTCGGCTTGGTCTTTCGTGAGTTTCCCGATCTTCTCGCCGGGGTTCTTGCCAGCGAGGACTCCGGCGTCGCGTAGTTTGCGCCACTCGGTGATCTGTGAGGAATACAGTCCCTGTTCGCGGAGGAAGGCCCCGCTTTCCTAGCTGGTGCAGGCCTGTTCGTACTGGGCCAGCAATTCAAGCTTTTGCGCGGGGGTGAATGACCTGCAAGGGGTCGGTCCACCAGCGCGTGGTCCGGGAGTGCTCATGGGGCCATCTTGGCGTACTTCGACTACATCTGGCTACGACATGGTGGTTAATGTCCTGGTTCTCGCCCTACGTGATGGAGCTGATGTGCTCTGTCACCGTGGTACCACCCCAGCCTGACACGTAGGACCCGCTGAGTTGGGTTCTCTCCCCGTGGCAGAGGCGAAAACTGACACAATCACAGGAACCGGCACGTGGTCAGCGGGGTCACCTTCGACGTACATTTCAACGTCGTAGTCCCAGGAAACCTCTGTATCGTCCCGAAACAGACATGCTTGTTGACCGACTACATCAAAAGTGACCGATAGCGAGGCGTTCATGACGAGCTCTCCTTTTATACGGGCTGTCCAGGCCTCACAGCCAGGACGACAGCTTCATTCTAATCCTGAGATGTCCCCCATCATTCCGTAGATCGGGTTGCGCTGACCGGTGGCCCGACCGACATCGAGGATGTAGCGCTCGGCGGAACTCAGCGAGGAGTGTCCGAGGAAAGTCTTGAGCCCGTGTGGGGTCACCGACGGGTCATCGGCCAACATGGTCGCCACGGTTTGGCGCAGCTGATGCGACAACGCTCCCGGGGCACGGTGCGCGGTGATCTCGGCCGCCCGATAGGCGTACTCGAGGCGTTGGTGGAACATTGCCGGCGTCACCGGGCCGCCATCGACCTGGACGAACAGCTCCTGCTCAGGTGCCCACCGGTTCCACAGATCATCGCCATAGCCCATCCCGCGCTCATCGTTGACACGTTCTGACCTGCTCCGCAGGTACTTCTCCATGACCTCGACGGCCGGGGCCTCAAGGGTGAGCTTGCGCTCCTTGTGGCCCTTGCCACGGATGACCACCTGACGTGCTCCGTCATCGGCATACGGCGAGGTGATATCACCGAAAGTGATGCCGCACAGCTCCGAAGCACGCACGGCCGTCACCAGCGTGACCAGCACCATCGCGTGATCGCGCTCCCACCAGCGCCTGGGGTGCGGGTGGTGGCTGTCGGCACCGCCCACCTCGGTCCCTGCATCCGCTGCACGGCCCGCATCGCCTTCCGCCAATCTCTTCAGCAGGGCCTCAACCGCCTCCGTCGGCAACGTCTTGGCCAGGGTGACCGCCGGTAGTTCACCGGAGGGCACCTGCCCCATGGGGTTACGCGCTATCACTTCATGGTCGACGAGTAGGCGGCACATCCCGTTCCACACCGCCCAGGCCTGCTTCTGACTGGCCGGCGAACGTGTGGCTGCATACTCATTGAAGGCGTCACCCAGGTCGTTGCGGTTGACTACCTCCAGCGGAAGAGTGTCGACGGGGTGCCCGGTGATCCCCGCTAAGAGCTGACCGATCCGGTTGAGTCCACCTCGGTAGGCTCGGATCGTGTGCTCCGACATTCGCCGGCCCTGGCACACCGCGAGATACCACCTGGCTGCGTCAGACACGGTGACCACTCGAGATCCTGTCTGCCAGCGATAACGGTCGCACACGTCGATCATATCCCCAGTGGTCACGGTATCTGTCTGCGTACTCATAGCTCCAGCGTAGCGGGTCGCTGACCCCCGTTGGATCGGGGACGTGGGACTAAAGCGGCCATTATGGTTTTATGTCAAACCATTTCGGCGCCTCCCCATACCCACACCCCACCCCGAAAAAAGACACGAAAATAGCTGTTCCAAATTCGGAGTGCGTAATGGGACAAAGAAGACCATCACGGGTTCAGCGGGCCACCACAACATATAGTGCTCCCCGTGTGAAGATGAAAGTTCCTACACAACTATCTGAACACACCAGGGATCCGCACTCTGGGGTTCTGTAATCTCAACCACTATATATTGGGGTGCCTTCCCCACTTCGGGCAGCTGCAGGGGAAGATCAACGCACTCTAAGCTGGGAAGAGTCGGCAGAGTCGCAAGATCGCCAAGGTTGATCACAAACTTTGTACAGACGTTCGAGAGCCGGGGCGAGAAGTTGCCATCGCTTTAGGTCAAGGACCGGGTAGTCGCCAATATAGAGTCAGCTGCCAGCACGGCCTCCAACTGGTGTCGAGGAGTCTCAGCAGCAGAAAGCTCATCTCGGGCGTTCATCAGCCGGCGGTAGATCTCGGAGATTTCCTCTTCTCGCCCTTCCAGCTGAGTGCCAATCCCCTTCGAGAACTTAAGCTTGTCCCAGAAGATAATCTGCTCGCTGACATCAAAGGAGGCATCATTGACCATCGCTTCAATTTCTCTGTTAACGGCTTCACTTTCACGGTCACCAGAGTAGTTGGAGCGAATAATCAAAAAAACTCCGATACTAGGAATGCCGAAGGTCACTACGAACGCTAATATCCACAACAAATGGCCCCAAATACTAAGTATTAAAATGACTACTGGGGAACCAATCAATAGGCCGAGGCCCATCATGCCGACTTTAAAGTCGTACTTGTCTTTCTCTGAACTATCTTCATTCATAACTATGATTCCAGTCATTCAGTAGTAGTAGCGCCAGGCCAAGTCTGCGGCGTAAAACAATGCGAGACCAATGATTAGCCCAATGGCGATGAGTGCAATTCCAGTATTTTTTAGATATCGGGCATTCGAACTGGGTTTCTCCTGGATATCGCCGACAAGGTTGCGGAGATGCATTCGCACGTCTGCCTGCTCAGCTTCCGTCATGACTTGACGGCGCTGGCGGCGGATACGCTCAACGTCAGCTACCGAGACTGACACCTCTCCGCCCGGACTCTTTAGCTTCCCCAAACTGATCTTAATCATAGTTTGAACTTAGCATTGGCCCGGATCGTTGACGGGTCTTGACGCTGAGTTCTCGGTACAGGGGGGCCGACCGTAGGACCAGCTGATTCCCAGCGGATGCTGGGCCGGGTGAACCAGGGCGCCGAGTGAAGGGTTACAGTGGCAAATCGTTGGGCCAGGTGGGGCCAGGATCAGACAATGCGCCTGATCCTGGACAGCCCGTGCTCGAGTAGTTCGCGATACGGTGCGGCGGCGAGGATTATCCTCTTTTGATGGGGCTTCTTTTATGTCAATAAAACAGTGCCTTCGCGACATAAAAGAGGCACAATCGCTTGGTCAGAGTGGGCATGTTCCATGTCAACGGACACATACAACTGATGTCAGATCTCTAGCTGCACTGCCCCAGCAAAGATGACACAATCAAGGCATGGTCCCGGCTTTGTTCGACGCGCACTTTCACATCGTTGACCCACGTCATCCACTGATCCCCAACAATGGCTACGTTCCGCCCAACTTTTCTACGGCGGACTATAAGAAGCGGACCAAGGACCTCAACGTCGTGGGCGGCGCCATCGTCTCAGGTTCCTTCCAGGCCTTTGATACTGGGTACCTTGTGGCCGCGCTCCGCAGCCTCGGCCCTAGTTTCGTGGGCGTAGCCCAAGTTCCTGGTGACATCTCAGACTCGGAAGTACTCCGCCTTGACGCCTCTGGAGTGCGGGGTGTTCGCTTCAACCTGGCTCGGGGTGGTTCCGCAGGCTTGGAGGAATTGGACAGCTTAGCGCGGCATTGCTACGACATTGCAGGCTGGCACACGGAGGTCTATGTAGATTCCCGCCACCTGCCGGCGCTGCATGATGTGTTGGCGAACCTTCCCGCTGTGAGCATTGACCATCTCGGGTTGAGTCAAGAAGGCCTCCCCCACCTTCTTCGTTTGGTTGAACAGGGTGTCAAGGTCAAGGCGACAGGATTTGGCCGGGTCGATCTCAACACTGTGGAGGCGATGCACGCCATCATGGAAGTCGATCCTTCGGCCCTTATGGCAGGTACAGATCTGCCATCGACGCGTGCAACTCGCCCCTTTTCCGATGAAGACCTCCAGCTCATTCAGGATTCCATAGCACCGGAGCAGGTCGAGGCGGTATTTCACAAGAATGCGGAAGATCTCTATCTAGACCCTATCCGCTTATAGGTAGGTGTATTTACATTAAACGCCGCAACGGTTGAGGCTCCCCCACCGTTGCAGCGTCTCCTGAAAGCTAGGCAGTCTTCTGCGCGGCATTTCGCGCATCGTTCCTGCGGCAGATGGCAGCGAAGATGGCGCCCGTGATGTTCGACCAGACGGTGGCGATAGCGCCCGGGATTGCGGCTTCGGGGCTAAAGAACTGACCGGCCAGGCCGGAGGCCAGCGCCGAGTTCTGGGTGGCCACCTCGATGGAGGTTGTCCGGCAGGCAGCGACGTCGTGTCGCAGCAACTTGGGCAGGAAGTAGCCCGCTACGAAGCCGATGAAGTTCTGGATCGCGACGCCCGCGACGGCGATCAGGCCGACAGTGATCAGCACGGAGGCGCTCCGGGCCACGACAGTCATGAGGACCATGACGATGACGATGATCGACAGCCACGGCAGTGCGGGCAGGATCTTGTCCACGAGCTTTCCGGCAAACAGGCGGATGAGTAGGCCGGCGGTTACTGGGATAAGCACAGTCTTCAATAGTGAGATGGTCATGCCCAGTGCATCGACATCGGTCGATTGGCCGGCGAGCCATAGCATGAGTAGTGGGGTGACGATCGGAGAGATGAGAGTCGACACGCTGGTCATGGCCACCGAGAGCGCGACGTCGCCTTTGGCTAGGTAGGCGATGACGTTGGAGGCCGTGCCGCCCGGGACGGACCCCAGCATGATCAAGCCGACGGTCAACTCGGGGCTGAAGCCCAGCATCCAGGCGGCTGCGACGGCGCTCAGCGGCATGATGATGTATTGACAAGCAACCCCGATGAAGATGGGCCAGGGACGACGGGCGATCGTCGATAAGTCAGGCATCGTCAGGGTGAGGCCCATGCAGAACATGATGATCATGAGCATGGTGCTCACGTGTGGCCCGAACGGTTCCATCATCGACGGGTTGAAGAAGGCCACCACTGCCCCAGCGAGAATGGCTAGGGGGAAGACGAGAACTGCCCAGGTGGCGGAGCGATCCTCCACGGTCGTGCCTTCGGGCGTGGTTTTGTGACTATCTGCGAAGGTCGTCATGGCGATGATCCCCGACTTTCCTGAAATTGGAATAGATGAAACATGGACGAATGTCTTAAAGATACAACATCATTCCACTAGATGGAAACATGGTCCCAAAGGTTGGGATACGCTAATCCCCACGGGCTCGATGGCACAGGATTAGGGTTAGAGATATGCGAAAACTCTTCAGTCCCAAGCCAGCAACCATCGGGCGGCCCAAGGGTGCCACTAGTCAGGCCGATGCCGTCAGCGAATCCCATGTGGATGGCACCCCCCAGCCGGTGGTGGACGATCTATCGCGCATCGTCGGTAAAGAAAACGTTCTCGGACGATTGAGCGACCTCGTCCGCTATGCCTCCGATGCAGGCCCATACCGCACGATCCCTAGCGTCGTCGTGCGCTCCCGGAACGCCGAAGACCTTTCAGGCCTAATGAAATACGCGCACCAGAACAATCGGCACCTCGTGTTTCGGGCAGCCGGCACCTCACTTAACGGTCAAGCAATGACTGATGACATCCTCGTCGACGTCAAGACGCACTTCGCTGGCATGCGGGTGCTGGACGACGGAGCGCGCCTGTGGTCTCGTCCGGGCGTCATTTTAGGCGATGCCCAAGCCGTGTTGGCACGCCACGGTTTCATGATCGGCCCGGATCCGGGCTCAACCTCGGTGTGCACCATCGGCGGCGTGATCGCGGATAACGCCGGAGGGATGCGGTGTTCAGTCCCCCGCGATTCCTATCACTGCCTGGAGTCGGCAACCATCGTGCTCCCCTCTGGCACCATCATCGACACGAGCGCCGAGGATGCCGATGAGCAATTAGCCCGCCTCGAGCCGGAAATACACGGTGGGTTGATCAACCTGCGGGATGAGATTCGTGGCGATGAAGAGCTAGTGGCATTGCTCAAGCGGAAGTTCTCCATCCGCAATACCAACGGCTTGCGGCTTGATGCCTTCCTCGATGAGGAGCGTCCCGTCGATATTCTTTTGCGTCTCATGGTGTCCTCGGAGGGAACCTTGGGAGCAGTGACGGAGTTCGTTCTCCGCACGATTCCGCTCCCCCGGAAGAAGGCGGTCGCTTGGGTCATGTTGGCCGACCTGCGCCAGGCCGCATCATACGTCCATGCGCTCATGGAGACCGGCGCGGAGGCCTGCGAGCTACTGGTAGCCCCGGTGCTCAAGCGCGCCGTGGGGAATTTCCCCACTGCCCCGGCCGAGTGGGCCGATTTTAATGAGAATGCTGCGGCCCTGCTGCTGGAAGTTGGCGGGACCGACGAGGCTGACTTGGCGGATGCCATCAAGCGTGCCGAAGATGTACTGACAACTGCGGAACTGCTCAGCCCCCTTAGTTTCGATGACACCCCGGAGGGCATGCGCGGCGCCTGGAGCATCCGCAATGGACTCTTCGGACTCATCGGCGCCGACCGCCCGCAGGGCAGCGCGCTGATCACCGAGGACGTTTGTTTCCCTCCCGCGGATGTCGGGGCGGGCGCCGCCGACCTGCTAGATCTGCTGGCAGCCTACGGGTATCCGGAAATGGTCATGGGACACGCGGCCTTCGGTAACCTGCACTTCTTCCTGCTGCCACGCTTCGATATCGAGGAGGAGCGGGAGGCTTACGCTAACTTCCTCGATGACTTGGCTGACCTGGTCATCGGCAAGTATCAGGGTTCGCTCAAGGCAGAGCACGGCACGGGCGTTAACATGGCGCCGTTCCTCCAGCGTGAGTGGGGCGATCGCGCCTGGGAGCTGATGTGGGATGTGAAAAATCTCCTCGACCCGGCCGGGATACTCGCCCCCAACGTTAAGCTCACCCGCGATCCCCTGGTGCACCTGCAGAATTTTAAGTCCTTCCCGCAGGTGGAAGCAGAGATCAACCAGTGTGTCGAGTGCGGGTTCTGCGAACCGGTCTGTCCCTCTCGCCACATCACTGTCACCCCTCGTCAGCGGATCGTTTTGCGCCGCGAGATGGCTCGCCAGCCAGAGGGTTCAAAGGTCTTGGACAAGCTCCAAGAGGAGTTCCAATACGACGGCATCGAGATGTGTGCGGTGGACGGGACGTGTTCGATCCCCTGTCCCATCAGTATCGATACGGGTGCTGCGATGAAGCAGTTGCGCGCGCAGCAGCACTCGGCTACTGCCAAGAAGGTGGCGCTGAGCACCGCCAAGAACTGGGCAAAGGTGGAAACAGGTGCCCGCGTGGGCATGGGCGTGGCTGAGAAGCTCCCGACGCCACTCTTGCGAACCGCCGCCAACCTCGGGCGGGCCGTCATCAATGAGGATCTGCTGCCCACGGTGCCGGGACCGCTTCCCGATGCAGCCGCGGCGAACCTCCCCCTCACCTCCCGCGAAGGCGCCAGCGCCCTCTACTTCCCGGCTTGTGTCAACCGGATTTTCGGCCAGCCCGGAGACGCCTCCCCCGAGCACTTGAGCCTGCCTGAGTCCGTGGTGGAGCTTGGGCGTCGTTCGGGGCGTCCGGTGTGGATCCCCGAGGGCGTTGCCGGCGATTGCTGCGGCACCCCGTGGTCGTCCAAGGGGTACAAGGAGGGCTTTAACTACCAAGCCCAGCAGATCGCGCGGGACTTGGTGGAATGGTCGGATTACGGGGCTCTCCCCGTCGTGGTCGACGCCGCGAGCTGCACCCATGGTCTGCTGGAGCAGGTGCCCCACGCCCTAGAGGGTGAGCTGGCAGAACAGTTTGCGCAGCTGAGGATCCTCGACGTTGTTGAGTGGCTTCACGCGGAGGTCATGCCGGGGCTGCCGATCGTGCGCACGGTCGGCCGCGCCGCCGTCCACCCGACGTGTTCCACCACCCACATGGGCATCAATGACCAGCTCCGCGAGCTCACCGAGCTAGCGGCAGACGAGGTCGTCGTGCCTGAGCGGGCCACCTGTTGTGGCACCGCTGGCGACCGGGTTTTGCTGCACCCCGAGCTGGTCAAGTCCGCCACGAGTGAGGAGATGGCCGAGGTCACAGGCCATTTCGACGCCTTCGTCTCCGATAACCGCACGTGTGAGATGGGCCTGGAGATGACGTCCGGGCACACTTACGAGAGCATCGCGGTCTTGTTGGAGAGGGCGTCCCGCCCGGTGGTGACGCCCTAGCGGCGACCCCTCCGGTGGCGATGCGTCAGGGTGAATTGCACGACGTCGAGCATGCCCAGGCGGAACATCGCCTCCCGGAGGGCGAATTGGTACCTCCACAGGCGGCGGTAGACCGAGTCGAAGCCCTCGGCGGCTGCCTCGCGCGAGTGCCCCTCAAAGAGGGAACGCTGCATGGCCAACGTCTGTTGGGCGTGCTCGGCGAGGTGGGTCTGGCCGATGACGCGCAGCCCGGTCTCCCGGTCGACGAGAGAATGGACGTCGACCACCGTGGGGTAATCCAGCCCAGGCCAGACGTAGGCGCGCAGGAATCCGAGGGCCGCGCGGGCGGCGGGGGTCGTCGCCTCGGTGGCCACGGGGGTCTGGAGGGCGATGCGACCGCCGTGATCGAGAATTCGGTCAAAGGAGCGCAGCAGCTCAACCCGCTCGCGCGGTTCCACCACCGCCAACTTGTCTACACTAATGATGGAATCGTAGCGCCCCAGCCAATCCCGTGGTCCCGGCAGCGATTGGGAAATGACGCTGGTGTGCACGTTGTCGTCCACACCCGCAAAAGTCAGGCTCTCCCGGACTGCCGCGGCCTGCGCCGCGTCAGCAGTGAGCGTATCGACGGTCGCCCGACGCCGCGCCGCACCCATCGCCACTGCCCCACCCGAGCTGGGAAACTCCATGAGGTGGGTGCCGGGGGTGACGAGGGCGGCGTCGAGAAGCATGTCTGCGCTCCGGCGCTGCGCATCGCCGAGGTCTCCCCGTTCGGCGCCGAGGGGAGGAGTGAACGTAGTGAGGTCGATGAAATGGGTGTCCGGGCCATCTGACGCATGGGAGGGGACGGATGTACGAACCGTGGTCGGCACCCCCGAGGCGAACACGCCACTGAAGTCACTCATCCCATCGCCGGAACTTAAACGCACCAGCTCCGCGGGGATCTCTCCCCCGGTGCCGACCCCCACAGGCAACCGCGACATCCCGCGGGGGCGATAGCCGGTGCGCAAAAAGGCCGCGAGGACATCGGTGAGCGAATCGGTGCGCCACTCCCCTGCCAAATACCCTTCAGCCAGGCCCAGCCAACCCGAGACCGCGAGGCGAGCGAACAGTTCCTCGCGTTCCACGATGAGATCGGCGGATCCCTCGGGATCGAGGGAGAGACCGGCATTAGTGCAGGCGCGGGCGAAGGAAGCCTCGGCGAGGCGCGCGCGGACGTCGATAAGCAAGCCGGAAGGCACCTGGGCGATTCCGGGCCATGCTTTCGCGTCGATAGTGTCAAGATGGGAGGGCCTCACAAGCGGTCATCCTATCTATGTGACGAGGCGATTCCCGGCAGGCGCGGCGGGCGGCGACGTGCGAAAACCCCGGTTGTTGTGACCCGAACTGTGAATAGTCATATGAGGGTCTAAAGTAGGGGTGATCTTTTCCGCCCGTAGAACAGTTGAGGAAACAATCTCATGTCTAACACGCCTTTTCGTCCTGAAAGTGGACGCCACCATGTGGTCATCGTCGGTTCCGGGTTCGGAGGCCTGTTTGCCGCTAAGGAATTTGAGAAGGCTGACGTCGATGTCACCCTCATTGACCGCACGAATCATCACCTTTTCCAGCCGCTGCTCTACCAGGTAGCCACCGGCATTTTGTCTTCCGGCGAGATCGCGCCGTCCACCCGCCAGGTGCTCCGCAACCAGGAGAACGTCAGCGTGGTTAAGGCCGAGGTCACCGACGTTGACCTGGAGAACCGCCTGGTCACCACCTCGCTCGGTGCTTATGATCGCGTCTTCGAGTACGACTCCCTCATCGTGGCGGCGGGCGCCTCCCAGTCCTACTTCGGCAATGATCACTTCGCGGAGTTCGCGCCGGGCATGAAGACTATTGACGATGCCTTGGAGATCCGCGCCCGCGTTATCGGTGCTTTCGAGCGGGCCGAGCTCGCGAAGGATGCCGCCCAGCGCGAGCGTCAGTTGACCTTTGTTATCGTCGGCGCTGGCCCGACCGGCGTGGAGCTCGCTGGCCAGCTGGCCGAGCTGTCCCACCGCACCCTCGTGTCGGAGTACTCCAACTTCTCCACCTCCGCAGCGAAGATCATCCTGCTCGATGGCGCTCCGCAGGTCCTGCCCCCGTTTGGCAAGCGCCTCGGCCGCAATGCGCAGCGCGAACTGGAGCGCCTTGGTGTCGATGTGCGCCTCAACGCGCTGGTGACCAATGTCGATGAGAAGACTGTCACTTATAAGAATGCCAACGACGGCACCGAGCACACCATCGACGCCTTCACCAAGATTTGGTCGGCCGGTGTCGCCGCATCCCCGCTGGGCAAGCTCATTGCCAACCAGGCCGGGGTGGAGACCGACCGCGCGGGCCGCGTCATGGTCAACCCAGACCTCTCTGTCGGTGAGTACGGCAACGTCTTCGTTGTGGGCGACATGATGAACTACAAGGGCCTTCCGGGCGTTGCCCAGGTTGCTATCCAGGCCGGCCAATACGTGGCCGAGAACCTGGTCAATGAGGCATCGGGCAAGTCGACCCCGGATCAGCGCGAGGAATTCGAGTACTTCGACAAGGGATCCATGGCTATCGTGTCCCGCTTTAATGCCGTGGTGAAGATGGGCAAGGTTGAGGTCACTGGCCTGGCCGGTTGGATGCTGTGGCTCGGCGTGCACGTGGTCTTCCTTGTTGGTTTCCGCAACCGTCTCGTCTCGATGATCAACTGGGGCGTCAACAGCGTCTCGCGTACTCGCTACAACCTGGCTACCACTCGCCAGCAGCTCCACTCCCGCACCGCGCTGATGAAGCTGCAGCAGTTCACCTCCGAGATTGAAGGTGACACCCCGATCGAGCTGCGCGACACCGCGAAGTTCACCGGTAAGAAGTAGCTCAGCTTTTCTGGCCCAACCGGCGGTCCTCATCCTCATCGGATGTGGGCCGCCGGTTGTTGTGCTTTTCGACGTCGCCCGGTCGCGTCCTTGGGTAATTGTGGTCAGACCACGTATACTAGTGGACAGAAACTGTGACGTACATATCATTACGTAGAACGGTTTAATGTTCAATACATAAAAGAACACTCTGAGAGGTACCACCTGTGACCACCGTTACCGCGCCTGAAACCCAGGCCTGGGAGGGTTTCCACGAGGGCCCATGGCAAGAAGCCATCGACGTTCGCGACTTCATCTCCCGCAACTTCACTCCCTACTCGGGAGATGCCAAGTTCTTGGCCGGCCCCACGGAGAAGACCCTCCGCACCTGGAAGCACCTGGAAGACAACTACCTGTCTGTCGAACGCCAACGCCGCGTGTACGACGTTGACACCACCACTCCCGCCGACATCGATGCCTTCGAGCCCGGCTTCATTAGCGAAGACGACAACATTATCGTCGGCCTGCAAACCGATACCCCGCTCAAGCGCGCCATGATGCCCTACGGTGGTTGGCGCATGGTCGAAACCGCTATTCGTGAGGCCAACCTGGAGCCGAACGAAGACATCAAGAAGATCTTCACCCGCTACCGCAAGACCCACAATGACGCGGTTTTTGACATCTATACCCCTCGCATTCGCGCCGCCCGTTCCTCCCACATCATCACCGGCCTGCCTGATGCCTATGGCCGCGGACGAATTATCGGCGACTACCGCCGCGTGGCCCTCTACGGAGTGGACAAGCTCATCGCCGAGAAGGAAGCCTCCAAGCACGCCGTCGGACCTCAGGGCTTCTCCGAACACTGGGCCCGCTTCCGCGAGGAGCACTCGGAGCAGATCAAAGCCCTGAAAAAGCTCAAGGCTATGGCCGCTTCCTATGGCTTTGATATCTCCGGCCCCGCCACCACCGCCCAGGAAGCGGTGCAGTGGACGTACTTCGGCTACCTCGGTGCGGTGAAGTCCCAGGACGGCGCGGCCATGTCTATCGGCCGCCTGTCGTCCTTCTTCGACATCTACTTTGAGCGTGACCTCGCCAACGGCACTATCACCGAGGAAGACGCCCAGGAGATCATCGACTCGCTGGTGCTTAAGCTGCGTATTGTCCGATTCCTGCGCACCATCGACTACGACCAGATCTTCTCCGGCGATCCTTATTGGGCCACCTGGTCAGATGCGGGTTTCATGGCCGATGGTCGCCCTCAGGTGACCAAGACATCCTTCCGCTTGCTCCAGACTCTGCGCAACCTCGGTCCCGCCCCGGAGCCGAACATCACGGTGTTCTGGGACCCGCAGCTGCCCGCCGGCTACAAGGAATTCTGCGCTGCCATTTCCATCGAGACCTCCTCCATCCAGTACGAATCAGATAAGCAGATCCGTGACCGGTGGGGCGATGACTCGGCGATTGCCTGCTGCGTGTCGCCGATGGCCGTCGGTAAGCAGATGCAGTTCTTCGGCGCACGCGTCAACGCCGCAAAGTCTCTCCTTTATGCCATCAATGGTGGCCGTGATGAGGTCACCGGCAAGCAGATCACCGCCGAGGGCGAATTTCGCCCCATCGAAGGTGATGGTCCGCTCGACTTTGACGAGGTGTGGCAGAAGTACGAGGAGATGCTCAACTGGGTCATCGGGACCTACGTTGAGGCGCTCAACATCATCCACTGGAGCCATGACAAGTATGCCTACGAGGCCATCGAAATGGCCCTCCATGATTCGGACATCGTTCGTTCCATGGGCTGCGGCATCGCGGGGTTGTCCATCGTCGCCGACTCGCTCTCCGCGATCAAGTACGCCAAGGTCACCCCAATCCGCGATGAAACCGGCCTCATCGTCGACTTCATCACTGAGGGCGACTTCCCCGTTTACGGCAACGACGACGACCGCGCTGATGACATCGCCGCCACGATCGTCCACACCGTCATGGCCAAGATCAAGGAAATTCCGATGTACCGGGATGCCATCCCGACCCAGTCGGTTCTGACGATCACCTCGAACGTCGTCTACGGCAAGGCCACCGGCAACTTCCCCTCCGGTCACCGCGCGGGCACCCCGTTCGCCCCGGGCGCCAACCCGGAAAACGGAGCCGATAACCACGGCATGGTTGCCTCCATGCTGTCCGTGGGCAAGTTGGACTACCATGACGCCCTCGACGGCATTTCCCTCACCAATACCATCACCCCGTCCGGACTCGGCCGCACCAAGGACGAGCAGATTTCCAACCTCGTCGGTGTCCTCGATGCCGGCTTCATCATGGACGAAAACTAAGGAGATCCCCGATGTCCACCAAGACCTACGAAGAACGCCTCAACGACATGAAGGCCAACCGCTCCGAGCGCAACATGGAGTCCGGTCTCTACCACGCCAACATCAATGTCCTGGATGAGTCGACTCTCCACGACGCCATGGCTCACCCGGAGGAGTACCCGAACCTCACCGTTCGTGTGTCCGGCTACGCCGTGAACTTTGTCAAGCTCACTGAGGAACAGCAGCGCGACATTATCTCCCGCACGTTCCACCACGGAGCCTAAGTAGTTTCGATGGCCCACAGTTCGGACGGGGTCACGGGAGTCGTCCACCTCGAGCCGGAGGTGGGCGAACGGGTCCGTGGCGTAGCAGGCGGCTTGGGCGACTCCCCCGACCTGGCGGAAGATTTGACTCGCCCGGAACTCATGGCGGCCCGCCACACTGGCGATGTCGCCCTGGTGCACTCCTGGGAGATGGTCACCGCAGTCGATGGGCCCGGCACACGCATGACATTGTTCCTCAGCGGATGCCCGTTGCGCTGCCTGTATTGCCACAACCCAGACACAATGGAGATGCGCACGGGCACCTTGGAAAAGGTGGAGGACGTGGTCAAGCGCATCACCCGATATAAGCGGGTCTTCCAGGCCTCCCACGGCGGGCTGACCATCTCCGGGGGCGAGCCTCTTTTCCAGATCGCCTTTACTCGCCGAGTGTTGGCTGATGTCCACGCGGCCGGTATCCACACCGCGATCGACACTTCCGGCTTCCTGGGTTCCCGCCTGAGTGACGAGGACCTGGACAATATCGACCTCGTTCTGCTGGACGTTAAATCCGGTGACCCGGACACCTATAAGCGTGTCACTAGCCGGGAATTGCAACCAACTCTCGAGTTCGGTGATCGGCTATCAGCCCTAGGGAAGCCGGTATGGGTGCGCTTCGTTCTCGTTCCAGGCTTGACGGATGATCCTGCAAATGTCGCCAGCGTGGCCGACATCGTCTCTCACTGGCCCAATGTCGAGCGGGTGGAAGTTCTCCCCTTCCACAACATGGGCGTAGATAAGTGGCGAGAATTGGGCTTGAACTATGAGCTCGCGGACGTCCGGCCGCCGACCCCAGAGTCGGTCAACCAGGTGCGCGAGGTCTTCCGATCCCGGGGGATGGAAACGTTCTGATTTTTTGATTGGAATAGCCTTTCGCTCTGCTACCGTAGTTGCAGTTGACATGGGGTGCGCATCACGACCGCGCAGAAATCAGACTCGTTGAACCTGCACTAACTTGCACTTGCGAAGGGATCGTCATGGCCCCCGCTGGCCTCTCTACCTCTAGTTTTTCGGCCCTTGTTGCGTCATTGCGCGAGCACGCTCCGCTCGTGCAGTGCCTGACCAATACTGTGGCTCAGGAGATCACTGCGAACGTCCTGCTGGCCGCAGGGGCATGTCCAGTCATGGCGGACTCGCCACTCGAGGCGGGGGAGATTGCGGCGAAGGCGGATGCGGTCCTCATCAACTCTGGTACCCCCTCCCGGGAGAGCTCTGGAGCGATGCTCGACGCGATTGCGGTAGCGAATGAACGTGGCAAGCCATGGGTCCTGGACCCGGTCGGAATTGGTGCCTCAACCTATCGCACCGACTTCCTGCTGTCAGTCCTAGACAGTCGTCCGACAGCTATCCGCGGGAATGCCTCGGAAATCCGGGCGCTGGCCGGTGAGAAGGTCTCCGGGAAGGGCACAGCCTCGCTGCATGACGTCCCTGGGGCCTTGAACGCTGCCCATCAACTCGCTGAACGCATTAGCGGAGTGGTCGCGATCTCTGGTCCGGTCGACCTCATCGTGTCCCCTTCAAAGTCGAGTTGGGTCACTAGCGGAAGCGGCCTCCTCCAGCGGATCGCGGGCACCGGGTGCTCCTTGGGCGCGCTCACCGCCGCATACCTTGCTATCCCTGGTGCCGACCCGCATTCTGCGGTGATTGCTGCCCACGCGCATGTTGGTGCCGCCGCCCAGATCGCGGCTCGCAAGGCGATGTCGCCGGGAAGCTTTCGCGTCGCCTGGCTGGATGCTCTCGATGAAGTCTGCCCGGATTTGGTCCAAGACCTCGTAAACGTCGAGGACACGCAGTGACCGTGCCCGACAGAATCCTCATTCCCCGCATACTTTCCATAGCTGGCACCGATCCCACCGGAGGCGCCGGTATCCAGGCTGACCTCAAGGCCATCATGGCGGCCGGTGGCTACGGGATGGCAGTGGTCACAGCCCTCGTGTCTCAAAACACCCGCGGGGTCCGCTCGGTGTTCACTCCCCCTCCGGCATTCCTGGCTGATCAGCTGGAGGCGGTGTTCACTGATGTCACCGTCGACGCGATCAAGGTGGGAATGCTTGGCGACGCCCAGACGGTCGAGACCGTCCGCGCCGCCCTGCGGCGATTCGGGCACGGGCCCGTCATTCTCGATCCGGTGATGGTGGCCAGCTCGGGCGACCGACTCCTCGACGAAGCCGCCGAGGAGGCAGTGCGTGCGCTCGTCGCCGACGTCGACGTTGTTACCCCGAATCTCCAGGAACTGGCGGTGCTCGTGGAACTGGACCCAGCCGAGACCTTCGACGACGCGGTGGCGCAGGCCGCTGATCTCGCCCGGACTTCGGGGACGGTGATCATCGTGAAGGGTGGTCACCTGTCCGGTCCCCTCGCCGATAACGCCGTCGTGCATCCCTCCGGAGACGTTCACCGGGTGCCCAGCCCTCGCGTGGATACCAAGAACACCCACGGCACCGGCTGCTCCCTCTCCTCCGCTGTGGCAACGCGGATCGGGGCTGGCAACGGCGTCGAGCAGGCCGTGGCCTGGTCGACTCGCTGGCTCCACGAAGCCATCATGCATGCCGACGCCCTCGACGTCGGCAGCGGACGTGGTCCGGTGGACCATGGGCACCGCGGGCGTCGATTAGCGGATGCGGCGTCTACCGCCCCTTGGCCACACTTATATGTACATCTGCCGTCTCGTCCGGCCCCTGCCCCGCGCCTGACGCCCGCCGGGCCCTTCACCAACAAGCTGTGGGGGCTGACCGGCGACGTATGGTCAGAAATCATGGAGCTGCCCTTCATCCGGGGCCTGCGCTCAGGAACGCTACCTGCCGAGGATTTCGACTTCTACGGTGACCAGCACTCCCAGTTTTCGGACCGCTACTGCCGCGCACTGGCCACGCTCGCAGCCCCCGGCCGCGGGCTTCAGCTCGGCTGGTCGGCCACGTCCGCCCCCTCCCCCGTCACGATGGCCTACGCGGACTTCCTCATCGCCACCAACGCCGTCGACGACGAGGTTGTCCGGGCCGCCGCTGGCCTACCCCGCTACTGGCTCACCGCCGAAATCGCCCTCGACCTCAAGGCCGAGCAGCGTGCGACCAACCCCTGGACAGCCACGTTTGGCAGCGAGGTGTTCCTTCAGGGCACCATCGACACCATCGCCCACGTGGAAAGGATGCTGTCGCGGGCGAGCGACCAGCAACGCGAGGCCGCGACCCGCGCCTATCTGACTGCTTGCACCCACGAGCGGGAGTTTTTCGCCCAGGCAGATCGGGCTTGGTAGCCGATAGCTCTAGGCTGGAGCGCATGACTGATATCGATATCGTTGTCCATGGGGCCACCGGGTTCGTCGGCCGGCTCACCGCCCACTACTTGGCGACGGTCCCTGACGTGCGGGTGGCCCTTTCTGGCCGCGATGCGGCCAAGCTCGAGGCGGTGAGGGACGAGCTTGGTAAGGATTGGGAGATCATTACCGTCGATGCTCACGATGCCGCCGACATGTCCAGGCTCGCGGCGCGTACCTCCGTCGTGATCTCTTGCGTCGGACCGTACACCCGCCTGGGCGAACAACTAGTGCGGGCTTGCGCTCAGGCTGGCACCGACTACGTCGACCTCTGCGGCGAAGCCCTGTTCATCCGCGACATGATCGATAAATACCACGCAGTTGCACACGGCAGTGGCGCTCGAATTGTTTCCTCCTGCGGCTTCGACTCGGTTCCCTCCGACATGGGAGTGTTCGCCCTGCATCGCTACGCCGGGGAGCCGTTCCGCGAGGTCACCATGGTGGTCGAGGAACTCAAAGGCGGAATTTCCGGCGGCACTATCGATTCCATGCGCGCCGTCTCCGCCCAGGCCCGAACGGATCGAGAAAAAGCTCGATTGCTCCACAACCCCTACACCCTCTCCCCCGTCCCTTCCGCCGAGCCTCGCATCGACGGACTGGAGAAAGACTTCGACGTAACCAAGCTTGCCGACGGCCGCTGGTCCGGTCCATTTTTCATGTCCATGTTCAACACCCGCATCGTCCGCCGCTCCAACTCTCTCCGCGAGCACGCCTACGGCTCCTTCCGCTACCACGAGCGATGGGCGACCGGCCGGGGACTATGGGGGCGAATCCGGGCGTACGGACTTGCAGGAATCACCGCCGGACTGTTCTGGGTCGTCCAGCAAAAATTCGCCCAACGCTGGATTCCCAGCCCTGGAGAAGGCCCCTCCGAAATGGACCGGAAGAAGGGCCGTTTCACCGTCCGGCACGTCGGATTCACCGAGTCCGGCCGGCGAGTCACCTGCACCATCTCCGCTCTGGGTGACCCTGGATACGAGGTCACCGCAATGATGCTGAGTCAAGCAGCGCTGACGCTACTCCACAACCCCGGAGGATCGGGCGGATTGCTCACCCCCGCGACGGCCCTCCGCGCACCGTACGTGGATCGGCTGGAGGCCGGTGGGATGAGCTTCACGCTGGAGGGTGATGGTTCCTAGGTCAAGGGTTTCGATCGCTACTCCCCGGCCCGCAAGATCGCGACGAGGAACGTCGACTCTTCGTCGAAGGGATCTAGTTCCCAGGATTCAAAAACGTTCTCCGCCTTGAGTCCGACCGAGCTGGCAGTCTCAAGGAAATCGTCAAAGCCCCAGCCACGGCCTGCACCAAAACCGACAACCAGGCGACCGCCCGGTTTGAGAGCCTGGGTAAGGTGCACGAGGGCATCGCGGCGACCTGCTGGAGCAAGGAATCCCATGACGTTGCCCGCCGAGACAGCTAGATCGAAGCCGCCCTCCGGAATCGGGTCGGCACTGAGGTCACCTACCTCCCAGCGGGCGTTGGGGTAGTCGCGGCGGGCGTAGTCGATGAGGAGCGGGTCGATATCGGTGCCCACAACGTCATGGCCGTGGGCTGCCAGGTAGCCGCCCACTCGGCCAGTGCCGCAGCCAGCGTCGAGAATGCGCGCCTGGCGGGGTACGAGGGCGTCGATAAGCCGTGCTTCCCCGTTAATGTCTTGCCCTTCGGCAACTAAGGAACGCCACCGCCGCGCGTAGTTTTCCGAATGCGAGGGGTTGGCGTTCGTTATCTCTCTCCACGTGCGCATGGAATCAGTATAGGTTCGCGACTTCCGCTAGACGGGGCGGGTAATCTAAGGCGGTTGACCCCTCCGCAATGCCGACCAAGGAGACACCCGCGCTATGGCACCGTCGCCTCCCTCGCCCAAATCGCCCGGTTCCCGCCTCCGGGTGCCCGTCGAGCGGGCCATTGACCACTGTCGGGTCTTCGTCGACGGACGCAGGCTCCCCGGCGAGTACGTCCCCTCCTCGGCGCTTACGGAGGCGAAGGAACACCCGGGCGGGTTCGTCTGGCTCGGTCTGCACGAGCCGGACGAGGCCCAGATGGAGCGCGTGGCGGAGGAATTTGGGATCCATCCCCTCATCGTCGAGGATGCCGTCACAGCCCATCAGCGGCCGAAGGTTGAGCGTTACGACGACCAGTTGTTCATGGTCGTGCGCTCCATCCGCTACTCCGAGGAGGAAAAGGTCAGAGACTCCCGTGAAATCATCGAAACCGGTGAAGTCCAAATCCTCATCGGAAAGGACTTCATCATTACCGTCCGCCACAGCGCTAAACTCCCTGACTTGTCCGACATCCTTATCGACGACCCCGAGATCTACGCCCTCGGCCCCTCCACGCTGGCGTGGCGCGCCGCCGACTACCTTGTCGACGAATACAGTCGCATTTCCGACCTCCTCGGCGTGGAAGTCGACGCGCTGGAAGAGGAAGTGTTCACCCCCGGCTCCCGCTTCAACGTCGAGCAGATCTACTGGTACAAGCGAGAAATCCTAGAGATGCGGCATTCGACGGACCCGCTGGGCCCCGCTTTGAGAATGCTTATCACCGACAACAAGGACCTGTTGCCTAAGCAAGTGCGCAGCTACTTCCGCGATATCCTCGACCACGAACTCAGCGTTAAAGACCAGATTGGGGGCTACGATGAGCGCCTTTCCGCCCTCATCGACGCTTCGGTGGCCAAGATAACCATGCAGCAAAACACCGATATGCGCACCATCTCCGCAGTTGTTGGTATGGCCGCCGGCCCCACCCTCATCGCCGGGATTTACGGCATGAACTTTGAGAACATGCCCGAGCTGAAGTGGGAGTACGGCTACTACATAGTCCTCGGTGTCATCTTGGCGTTCATGGTCATCGCCTTCTATTGGTTCCGGCGCAACGACTGGCTATAAGCCACTTGTACACATTCGTCACCTTGACCGCGATATATCGATACATTAAGTCGGGATGACTCACTTAATCCGGGGAACAGCACAACTCTCCCCGGTGGCGCCGTGGCTGTTGTATACCTATACGTTCCCCCGTTCCGGGCCTACCGTAACATTCTCCGGCGAACGTCTAGCGATATTAACTGTCCAGCCACATTGATTCGTCACTTGTATCTATTTACAGGTTTGCAAACTAGCCGTTCAGGAGCCACGCAACACCATCGTCCGCAGCGTCGAACGAGCCACTAGCCGACCCTGGTTCATCATCAGCACTTCCCACAATTGGGTGCGTCCACCCAGTTGGATTGGTGTTGCCTTTGCATCGATGGACCCTGTGCGGACGGCGTCGATAAAGTCTGTTGAATTATTTACACCCACCACTGGTGCGCCAGCTGAGACCAATCCAGCTAAACTTCCAACGGACTCGGCGAGGGCACAGAACACTCCACCGTTGACCAAGCCAGCAGGCTGGAGCAGATGCTCGCCGACGTCGAGGGTTGCCCGGACACGTCCGTCGGCGATCTGGGTGTAGCGCACCCCGAGGTGGGCATCGAGTCCACCCTTCTGGGCGTTGACTACCTCGAGCATGGCCGCATCCAATGAGCGCCCGGTGCCCTTCAAACGGAAGAGGTCTGTGTAGCTGAATTCCTGTGAGCTCGTCATGGCCACCGAGCTTAGCGGCGCAGCTGGGCGACGACCGATCGGCGGTGAATCGTCCTCTCCAGTTACCTCACAGCGGGTCGGCGCGTAAAGTGAGCAACCATGAGCACTCCTGAATCACCCGAATCACTCGCCCAGATCGGTGTCGTCGGCCTCGCTGTTATGGGTTCCAACCTCGCCCGCAACTTCGCCCACAAGGGGCACACCGTCGCGGTTTTTAATCGCAGTCCGGAAAAGACCCGGGCTCTCATCGCAGAGCACGGCGACGAAGGCAACTTCATTCCCTCCGAGACCATCGAGGATTTTGTTGCTTCCCTCGAACGCCCCCGCAAGGCCATCATCATGGTTCAGGCCGGCCCGGCGACTGACGCTGTGATCAACCAGCTCGCCGATGCCATGGACGACGGCGACATCATCATTGATGGCGGAAACGCGCTGTACACCGACACCATCCGGCGTGAGAAGGAGATGGCAGAGCGCAACCGTCACTTCGTCGGCGCGGGCATCTCGGGCGGCGAGGAAGGTGCCCTCACCGGACCCTCCATCATGCCCGGTGGCCCGATTGAGTCCTGGGAGACCCTCGGCCCGCTGCTGGAATCCATCGCCGCCAACGTCGATGGCACCCCGTGCGTGACCCACATCGGCCCGGACGGTGCCGGCCATTACGTCAAGATGGTGCACAACGGCATCGAATACGCCGACATGCAGGTCATCGGCGAGGCCTACCAGCTCCTCCGCTACGCCGCTGGCATCGAACCCGCCCAGTTGTCGGAGATCTTCTCCACCTGGAACAAGGGTGAGCTGGAGTCCTACCTCATTGAGATCACCGCTGAGGTACTCAAGCAGGTCGATGCCGAAACCGGAAAGCCGCTTGTCGACGTCGTCGTGGACGCCGCCGGTCAAAAGGGCACAGGTCGATGGACCGTCAAGGAGGCCCTCGACCTGGGTATCCCCGTCACCGCCATCGGCGAGGCCGTGTTCGCCCGCGCACTGTCCTCGTCCCTCGATCAGCGCGCCGCGGCGCAAGGCGTGCTCCCTTCCGGGGAACTGGCCACCTTCGAGTCCATGGGGATAGATAAGGAACAGTTCGTTGAGGACGTCCGCCGCGCCCTCTACGCCTCGAAGTTCGTCGCCTACGCCCAGGGTTTCGATGAGATCAAGGCTGGCTCCGACGAGCACGACTGGGACGTAGACCCCCGCGACCTGGCGACCATTTGGCGCGGCGGTTGCATTATCCGAGCCAAGTTCCTCAACCGCATCGTCGAAGCCTACGACCGCAATCCGGCATTGCCGTCGCTGTTGCTTGACCCCTACTTCACGGGTGAGCTTGAGGGCTTGATCGACTCGTGGCGGCGCGTCATCGTCGTGGCTACCCAACTCGGACTGCCGGTTCCGGTCTTCGCCTCCTCGTTGTCCTACTACGACAGCCTGCGGGCCAAGCGTCTGCCCGCCGCCCTCATCCAGGCGCAGCGTGACTTCTTCGGTGCTCACACCTACGGCCGCGTGGATAAGCCGGGTGCCTTCCACACCTTGTGGTCGGGCGATCGCACGGAAATCCTCACCTAGACCCACATAGGTTTGGGATACCGAATATTGGGCGGCCAGGTACTACAGTGAAGCCAATGACCACATTCAAGGACCTCGGCCTGCCCCTTCCCATCGTGAGAGAACTTCAGCGGCAGGGCATCACCGAGCCTTTCCCCATCCAGGAAGCGGCTATCCCCGATGCCCTGGCTGGGCGGGATGTCCTTGGCCGTGGACCCACCGGCTCGGGCAAGACCTTCACCTTCGGCCTGCCCATGCTCACTCGTCTCTCAGAGTCAGGGGCTTCTCGCCCCGGTCACCCGCGCGCCATCGTGCTTACCCCGACGCGCGAGTTGGCCGCTCAGGTCCGCGAGCGCCTGGAGGAGCCCGCCGCTGCCCTGGGACTGCGGGTGCTCGACGTCGTCGGCGGTGTCAACATCAATCGGCACATTCGTTCCCTGGCTTCTCCGGTGGATCTGCTCGTGGCCACCCCGGGTCGCGCACAGGATCTCCTCGATCAGGGCAAGCTCTTCTTCGACGAGGTTGCCGTGGCCGCGCTCGACGAGGCCGACCAGATGGCCGACATGGGTTTTCTCCCCCAGGTACGTCGCCTCATGGATCGCACGCCGAAGAATGGGCAGCGCTTGCTTTTCTCCGCAACACTGGACGGCGATGTGCAAAAGCTCATCGATCGCTACATGCACGACCCGGTCACTCACTCGACCGCACCGGTCTCCGCCAGTGTGGACACCATGACTCATTTCCGCTTGCTTGTCGGCGACCGGGATTCCCGTCATAGTGTCATCGAACGCATCGCCGCTCGCGAGGGCAAGACGATCATGTTCATGCGGACGAAGCACGGTGTTGATCGGTTGGTGAAGAAGCTCCGACGCGTCGGCATCAATGCCGCCGGCTTGCACGGCGATAAGGGGCAGTCGACCCGCACCAACGCACTCGTCGGCTTCGCCGATGGCTCTGTTCCCGTCCTCGTGGCAACTGATATCGCTGCCCGCGGTATCGACATCGATGATGTCTCGTTGGTCGTCCACGTGGACCCTCCCGCCGAGCACAAGGCCTACCTCCACCGGGCGGGACGCACGGCGCGCGCTGGTACCTCCGGAACCGTGGTCACCCTGGTGATGGATGAGCAGCGTAAGGAAGTCGAAGCCCTCATGCGCAAGGCGGGCGTGAAGGCGAAGGAGATCTCGGTCACCGCGGATGCGGATGTGTTGGCCAAGATCACCGGCGCGCGCACGCCGTCAGGCAAATCATTGCTCCCAGTGGGCCAGCAGCAGCCCCGACGTCGCGGCTCGGCCCCGAAGCAGCGTGGCGGTCGGCCGCAAGGCCACGGCAATCGTAGTCGCCGATCCTCCTAAATTCCCTGACGAGATAGACCTCCATGGACATATTCCTCAGCATCCTCTCCCTTCTAGGGTTCGTGGCGCTCACGGCGTCGACCGGCTTGTTTGTCGCCATTGAATTCGCCCTCACCGGCATGGAACGTTCCACGGTGGACAACCACGCTCGCGATAAGGGCGACCGCAGCGCCCTGGCTGTCCAACGCGACTACGGCAACCTCTCATTTGTCTTGTCGGGGGCCCAGCTGGGCATCACCGTGACCACGCTGGCGACGGGTTTCCTGGCGGAGCCGATCCTCGCCCGCTACTTCACTCCCCTGCTGGAGCTGGTGGGCCTAACCGAGGCCTCATCATCGGCCGTCGCGTTGGTGTTGGCGCTTATCGTCGCCACGTTCTTGTCCATGGTCTTCGGTGAGTTGGTGCCTAAGAACATCGCGATCACCCAGCCGCTGCATACCGCGCGCGTCGTTGTCCACCCGGTTAATGCCTTTAACGTGGTGTTTAAATGGTTTATCGTGGCCATGAATCGCTCGGCTAATTTCATCGTCCGCAAGCTCGGTTTCGAGCCCGCGGACGAACTGGCCTCCGCTCGTTCCTCCCAAGAGCTCGGTACGTTGGTACGCAACTCCGCCGAGCACGGGGGCCTCGACATTGACACGGCGGAGGTCATTGATCGGTCCTTGCAGTTTGGTGATGCCATTGCCACCGAGTTCATGACCCCCCGCTCCACTATCGATTCCCTGGGGGTGGACGATACTGTCGACGACCTCATCGCCTTGGCCCTGGAGTCTGGGCACTCCCGCTTCCCGGTGGTCCGCGGCGATCTCGACGACACGGCTGGTGTGGTCCACGTCAAGGATGCCTTTTCCGTCCCCCGGGAGTTGCGTTCAACCACGACGGTCGGCTCGCTGTGCCGTGCGGTGCCTATTGTCCCCGACACGCTTGATGGCGACGCTGTCCTCAACGCCGTGCGTTCCGCGGGCTCCCAGGTCGTCCTCGTCGCCGATGAATACGGGGGCACCGCCGGGTTGGTCACCATCGAAGACGTTGTCGAGGAAATCCTCGGAGAGGTCTACGACGAACACGACGACGCGGAGGCCGAACGTGACTTCCAGGCCTTCGGCTCCTCCTGGGAGGTCTCGGGCCTGGTTCGCATTGACGAGCTGACCCAGCGCGTCGGCTACACCGCCCCGGATGGGCCCTATGAAACCCTTGGTGGCTTGTTCATGACCACGCTGGGGCGGATTCCTCGGGTGGGCGACCTGGTCCTCCTCCCGGAGGCCGATAATCCCGCTCGCGCTGAGTTTGAGACGGGCTACGACGGCCGATGGATTGCCCGCGTTACGGTCATGGAGGACCGCCGGGTAGACAAAGTCATTATCACCCCAGTGACCGATGAGGAAGCCAAGGAGTTCCACGCATGAGCATCTTCACCACCATCCTCCTCATCGTCGGGCTTTTGTCCGCCAACGCCTTTTTCGTGGCCGCCGAATTCGCCTTGATTTCCTCGCGGCGTGACCGCATCGAATCACTCATTGCCCAGGGTCGCCCCGCCGCGCGCAAGGTGCTGTACGCCACCGAGCACTTGTCCATCATGTTGGCGGGCGCCCAATTCGGCATCACGATCTGTTCGCTGATCTTGGGCAAGGTAGCTGAGCCGGCTGTCGCGCATTTCATTGAGGAACCTTTCCTTGCCCTCGGCATGCCGGAGAATCTCCTCCACCCAATTTCTTTCGTCATTGCTCTCGGCATTATCACGTTCCTCCATATTCTCTTTGGCGAGATGGTGCCCAAGAACATCGCCATTGCCGGCCCGGAGACCCTCGCCATGTGGTTGGCGCCCGCCATGATTTGGTGGGTGCGCCTGACTCGCCCGCTCATCGAGTTCATGAACTGGATCGCGCGGATCACCCTCCGCGCCTTTGGCATCGAGCAAAAGGACGAACTGGATTCCACGGTCGATGAGGCCCAACTCGCGTTCATGATCAAGGAGTCCCGCGCCGAAGGCCTGCTCGACGCCGAGGAAACCCTCCGGCTGTCAAAGGCGCTAAGGTCAGAAAAGCGCAGCCTCAAGGAAGTCATGATTCCCCTGGATAATGTCCGCACCCTCGACTTTGGGCGCCGGGGTCCGACCCTGAAGCAACTGGAACTCGCGGTGGTGGAGACCGGGTTCTCCCGCTTCCCGGTGACGGGCCAGGACGGGTCGTTCCTTGGTTACATTCACGTCAAGGATGTCCTCGATCGTCTCGCATCCGCGCAGGAAGACGAGGTCATTCCCCGCTCGCAGATCCGGCCTCTCACCATCGTCGACAGCTCGGGGCTCATGGATGAGGCTCTGCGCAAGCTCCACCGCGGCTCCGCCCACATGGCGCAGGTCCGCGAGCGTGGCGAGCTCATCGGAGTCATCACCTTGGAAGACCTCATCGAAGAATACGTCGGCACCGTCAACGACTGGACCCATGAGGATTCTTGATACCGCCACGTGGCACGCCCGGCAAGAAGCACACATCACCCGCGCGGAGGCGTTGACTCGCGATCATCTGGAGCGTCGACGCCGCAACGTCAAGCACCCGGTATTTGACTTCCTATTTGAGTATTATCCGGTCCGTCCGGCGCATCTGCGCCGCTGGCACCCCGGCCACGGGCTCGCTCTGGAAGGGCACATCGATATGCGGGACTACCTGCTTATCGACGCCCCGCCGGCCACCGCCGTCGACGTCACCGCCCTGTGGCGCCGCCGCGGCGGCGCTTATCTATATATTCGCGACCTCCTCCGGCGAACAAACCTCAACCCGACACACTTCGACTGCTTTGGCCTCCACGAATGGGCCATGGTCTATCGCAGCGATGCCCCTCGCCACGATCTTCCGCTGCGCCTGGGCGCAGCGGGAAGCGACGCGGTCGTCGAAAAGCACCAAATACGGTGTACGCACTTTGATGCGTTCCGATTCTTCACCCCACCTGCCCGATCGCTCAATATTGCGGTGTTGGAGCGTGCGGATCAGCCCGAGTTCGACCAGGCTGGCTGCGTGCATGCGACGATGGATGTGTTCAAATGGGCATCTAAATTGGGCCCGCTTGTCCCTGGCGAGGTTTTGCTCGAGGCCTTTGAACTAGCCGTCGACGCCCGCATTCTCGACATGGAAGCCTCCCCCTACGATTGCCGCGACTATGGGTTCGGAGTGGTAGCGATTGAAACTCCGGAGGGAAAGGCCGAATACGTGGCCCGACAACGGGGTCTGGCAGAGCGGGGAAAACCCCTGCGTGACCGGCTTGTCGCAATCATCGATGCTGCGGAAGTCGATACACTGAGAACTTAAATACCTTTCGTCTCAGGTGAGGATAGACATCCATGGGCCGTCATTCCAATGGACAACCAAACAACCGCCTTTCCGGCGGGCTCATTGCGGCGGCCATTGTGGCGCTCATCCTGGTCATCTCTTTGGTGACGTGGTTTATCGCCCGCAACAACAATGAGGTAGAGAAGGTAGCCGCCTCTGGCGACTGCATCGACGGCGATCTCATCTTGCCCATCGCATCGGCGGGCCCGGAGGCCGAAGAGTTGGTGAACGCTTACAACGAGTCAAACCCCGTGGTCCGCGACTTCTGTGTCAAGGCCCAACTGGTAGATTCTGTTGACTCCGCCGCCCTCTATCTGGCTCCGGACTCTCCCCGTACCGTGCAAGCCTTGGGCAGCCGCACTGTTTCGCTCACGACCCCCGTGTCCATTGAGGCCTCTCAGTTGTGGAACGCAGACGGCGGCGACCTGAGCAACGTTGACCCAGCCTCCATCACCTACCCTGTTGCCACCGACCCCGACGCGGCAGTCGCCGTCGCGACTGCTCTGGACAAGGATCTCGCGCCGCAGTTCATTGAGCGGGATCGCAACGCCACGATTACCGACGCCACCGGAGTCATCGCCGTGGGCGCCAACGACGAGGTGGATCGCAGTATCGGTTCCACCGTCGACATTAACGGCGCCGAGGTCATCCAGATCGCCCACGTCCTCAACCCCTCCGGGTCGGTCACCGAGGAGCAGACGCGCGCCGCCGCCCACTTCGCCGACTTCAGCTCCATCGAGTCCGAAGTGCCTTCCGATCTCCCCGATCGTTCCGCTGCGTGGGCGGTCATCGGCACGGACACCCCGCCGAGCTCCAACGGCGCATCCACTTCCCTCGCCTCGACCCCCACGGACACCCTCATCCTCCTCGATACCTCCTCCGCCGCGGGTGCTACCTTCTTCGGAGAAACTGCCGCGGCTTTGTCCTCCACCGCCCTCGACTTGGGGAGCGACGGGCAGCAGGTCAGCGTATGGAACTACTCTTCCCCGCTCAACCCCGGGGTGACCAAGGGCTGGCGCGCCAACGTCAATTTCACCGACAGCGGTGAACCCGGTGCGAATGCCCTCGTGCGCTTCGGCTACGGCGGGGTTCCCCAGACTCGCTCCGCGCTCGTCGCTGCTGCCGGGGCCGCTGCGGACCACGCCCGCACTGCCGGCAAGACCACCCGCATTCTCTTGGTCACCACTGGTACCGATCAGGATATGGATGATGCTTCGTTCACTCAGGCCTTCTACGGTGCCGTAGCAGGCGCGGACGTCCTAGTGGATGTCATCCAACTCGGTTCGGGCGAGGCCGACCAGGCCGTCACTGGTGTGGCTACCTCCACCACCACGGTCACTTCGCCGGATCAGCTTGATAGCTCCATCCGGAAGGCAGTCGGCCTCTAGCTGGTCCGGCAAGCGTAAAGCCGCTTCCCTGCAACCCTCCCGCCCGTGAGCGGAGCGAGAGTGAATGGGGAAGCGGCTTTTTCTGTTCTAGCGTGACAGCTTAGGAGGTCTTGCGGGTACGGCGCGCGGCCAGCTCGTCCATGCCGATGACTTCGGCTCCGGACTCTTCATCGACGCGCTCCGAGGGGAAGGAGGCGATGGTGCCGGTGAGTTCCTTCATGATGCCGGGGACTGCGATACCAAAGACACCCTGGCCGCCTCCCAGCAAGTCGATGACCTCATCGGCGGAACGGCATTCGTAGACCGTGGTGCCGTCAGAGACGAGGGTGATCTCGGCGATATCGTTGGCACCGCGGTCACGCAGCTTTTCCACGGCGAGGCGGATGTTCTGCAGCGAGATGCCGGTGTCCAGCAGGCGCTTGACGATCTTCAGCACGAGGATGTCGCGGAAGGAATAGAGACGCTGCGAGCCGGAGCCGCGGGCGCCACGAATCGAGGGAACAACGAGCTTGGTCCGGGCCCAGTAGTCGAGCTGGCGGTAGGTGATGCCAGCGACTTGGCAAGCGATGGGGACACGGTAGCCAACCTCTTCCCCGGGGCCGAGGTCGAAGAGGGATTCTTGGACGGGGGCCTGGGTGGTGTCCGAATGATCGTGGGTGCTCACGTAATTACTCCAATGGTGTTTGGAAAAACGCCTTATGCGTCATTTAAAGCCAAGAGTAGAGCAACGTCAAGGCACAACTTGGCAACACGCCGCAACTCTAACCCTCAAGTTGAAGATTAGACTTCATTCTACCCGTTGTCACCTTTAGTCACATCCGTGTCATCTGCCCCGTCGGCACCATCGCCACCCGGCTCCAGGAAATCATTCTCATCCATGCCCAGCGAACGCATCATTTCTTCGAAATCGGCATCCGCCTGGGCATCACCCGAGGCCGACAGGTCATCCTCCACTGATGACCCCGCGGCAGGACTCAGACGCAGCCCGAAGTACTCCTCCAACGCATCATCTGAGACGAAAAAGGACGCTTGGGTGAGCACATCTTCTTCCACCTGAATATCGAGCTCCAACGCCCGCGCCAACTTAATGGCATCAGAGGGTCGGGCATCGATCTCTTCGCCATCGTTGAACACCACCGAGGCAATGAACACGCCCTCGAAATGGCTAATAATGTTGACAGCCGTGACTCCACTGGTCAGACGAGTCGACATTTCCGCCATGAGATCTGGGGTACCCGGGCGACGTGGCACAAAGCCCTCATCCCGGGCTTCCAACTCAGCCGCCGACAAGGGCGACATCCAGATGGGAAGGATACGGTTGTGCTCGGCCCATCGCAGCAGAACGCAACTGAAGTGTTCTGGGCCGGTGCTGTGCACACCGTGGTACTCGACGGGAATCAGCGTCATGATTCCAGCACGTCGCGGAGGGCGCTTTTGACCAATGAGCTGTGCAAAGACACAGCCAGGGCCGTCATCTGCTGACCCATATCCTCCGCCCGCTGGCGCGCGGTAGATCCCTTCGACTTCGCCACCGGCGAAATAACTTGTCCAATGAGGTCAGCCTGACGGCGCGCGGTGTTGCGCATGGACTTCAAATGCCGGGCATCAAAACCAAAGCCCTTGAGCGCCTCGGCCGCTGAAACGATCTTGATGTCATCAACAGAGAAGTAGCCCGCGCCATCCGGCTTGATCAACCCAATCTCTAGCAGCTCAAGGACCAGCTGCATTTCCACGCCCGCCTGGCTGGCCAGGTCGGCGTCTGTGAGCCGGGAGGCAGCTGGTTTGCGAAAGTCCTCGGGTGAGGCACCCGTGGTAAGAATCGCGGCAACAGCCCCGGAATCCATCGCTTCCAGCTGCTCACGGATAACCTTCAGCGGCAGGTAATTGTCCCGCTGGGTCACCAAAATGTAGCGCAACCGCTGGACATCATCGTTGGTGAAACGACGGTACCCTGACGCCGTGCGCTGCGGCGTAATCAGCCCCTCGGCCTCGAGGAAGCGAATCTTGGAGACAGCCACATCGGGGAACTCGGAGCGCAACAACTCCAAAACCTTGCCGATGGACAACGTCCGGGCTGAGGTCCTGGCAGCGTTGTCGCCCGATGCCGCGCGGACTGCCGTCGACTTTCGAACTGCACTCACTGTCTCGGACTAATTTCCCTCTAGTCGGCCTTGGGGCCGGCGACGAAAACGAGACGGAACTTACCGATTTGCACCTCATCGCCCGTGGTCAACACCTGGGAATTACGGGGCTCACGGTTAACATACGTGCCGTTGAGGGATCCCACATCGAATACCTCGAACTCACCCTCATTGGTGCGGAACTCCGCGTGGCGGCGGGAAACGGTGACATCATCGAGGAAGATGTCAGACTCCGGGTGGCGCCCAGCCGTGGTAATCGGCTGATCAAGCAAAAAGCGCGCACCCGCGTTGGGTCCACGTTTAACGACGAGAAGGCCCGCACCAGCAGGCAGATTATCCGCCCCAGAGGTGGCCGGAGCGGCGCCGGACTCCATTTCCTTCAGCAAATCAGCCCGGAAGACCGATGTGGTCTCGACCTGCGCTTCAGGAGTACCGGTGTTCTCACTCATTTCAAAACCTCCGATTGTCGGAACTGTGACTGTTTGCAATCATAGCCGTTGTCGCCCGCCGAGGCGGGCACGGGGACGGCCAAGTCACCCATTCACCCACGCTGATCAGCGGAAAAGATTGCCGATACCGGACACAACCGAATTGCCCGATCCTGCGAGCGGGTTGTCGGAAACCATGTAGGTCCACGTGGCGGACGGCCGAGCGAGGCCGTTGTCGCCGAGATGTGCCCCGGCGGCGTCGATAAGCACAGTACGGAACGTCTCGACGGATTTGTCCACCGCCCGCTGCGCCACGCCTTTGAATTCTCGCACGGCAATGCGGTGGTATTCATCAATCGGAGTCTCGCGCGCAATGGCCCTCAGGTGGATCGACTCTCGCACGTCATCCATGACGGCGAGGTGTTCGGCCCATTCATTGTCCAGGTGGAAGAGCATGATGTCGCGGGCAGCCTGCTCACGCACGCTCACGTCCAGGTCTGCGAGGCCGAGTGCCTTCTCCGGCGCGTGCCCAGATAGCTCCTCCCATGCCAGGGGCGTATCCAACAGTCGGGCGCGGCGCTCATCGAAGATGTCACGCTGATCGGCCAGTAGCTGGTTGTACTTCCACGTCTGGGCATGGATTTCCAACAATTGGCCTTCAGTCACGCGCTGGCAATGCGCCACAAAATTGGCGATCTTGTTGGAAGTGATCCGGCCGAGCGCATCAGGCTGGGCGGTGACGGATTCCCCGGAGCCACCAGACACCACGACGTCGTCCTCTAAAGAAACGAAGAACAGCGAGAGCCCCGGATCGCCCTGTCGCCCTGCCCGGCCGCGCAACTGGTTATCCAAGCGCACAGTGCGATGGCGAGAGGTACCGATGACAGCTAGTCCACCCAGCTTGGCGACGGCGTCGTGGTCCCGCTCATCCGCCCCGCCAAGGCGGATGTCGGTTCCGCGCCCCGCCATCTGCGTCGACACCGTCACCCGCCCGAGGTCGCCAGCTTCCGCAACGATCCGGGCCTCTTCGGCATCGTTTTTGGCATTGAGGACGTTGACCTCGACTCCCCGCTCCGCCAACGCCGCCGCTAGGGCCTCCGACTCGGCGACATCATGGGTGCCCACTAGCACGGGCTGGCCCACGGCATGCAGCGCGGAGATCTCCTCCACGATCGCCCGGTTCTTTTCAGCAGCAGTGGCATAGATCCGATCGGCCTCATCAAAACGCTGGAGCGCCTTGTTTCTCTCAATCTCCGAAACATGTAGGCCATAGAACTGCCGCAGCTGATCCGTTGCTTCGACGGCGGTGCCCGTCATCCCGCACACCATCGGGTAGCGGCGCATGAGGGCTTGAAGAGTAATCGTGTCGAGGATCCGCCCTCCCTCGCTCACGTCCAACCCCTCCTTCGCCTCGACGGCTGCCTGCAGCCCGTCGGGCCACCGCTGGAGATCGGCGACGCGGCCCCGGGAGGCGTCGATTAGCGCGACCTTGCCCTCATCAACTAGATAGTGAATGTCGCGGATAAGCAGAGCCTTCGCGTGCAACGCGAGGTTGACGCGGACGAGGGTGGTACCAATGTGTTCGTCGTCGTAGAGCGTCGTAATACCCAACGCCTGCTCGACGCGAGTGGCGCCGGCATCGGTGAGGAAGACGTTGCGGCGATCATCGTCGATGGAATAGTGTTCGTTCTCCCGCAGCGTGCGCACGACCTCGGTTATCTTTCCGGTGGTTTCCACCCCCGGTTGGCTCCCGGCAAGAACGAGCGGAACGAGCGCCTCATCCACCAGCACCGAATCCGCCTCGTCGACCAGAGCAACATCGGACGGGGCCTGCACCGCATCACTGCGGCGGGTGACCTGCTGATCACGCAGGACATCGAAACCGATTTCATTGACCGGACCGTAAACGACATCACAGCCATATGCCTCACGCCGCTCCTGCGGACCAAGCTTTTCCGTGATGGCGCCTACCGACAGGCCAAAGAAGGACACCAGCGGCCGCATCCATTCCGCGTCACGGTCAGCGAGATAATCATTAATGGTTATGAGGTGGACGCGCTTGCCCATGAGGCCGAACCCGGTCGCCGCCATCGCTCCGACCAAGGTCTTGCCCTCACCGGTGGCCATCTGGATGACATCTCCCTCAAGAAGCCGCAAGACCGCCTGCGACTGGACCGGGAACGGCCGCAGCCCGAGCGTGCGTTCCGACGCGACCCCCAGCACCGCCAAAAATTCCGCGGGATCTGTGAGAGTGCCGCCGGCAGTGAGGTCGTGCGCGCGCTGGGCCAAAGCAGAGTCATCAAGGTGCGACAACTCGGCAGCACGAGCGGCAGAATCCTCAACAATCGCGAGGCTCCGCTTCTGATTGCGTGACTGCTGCGCCCCCATTGCTTTCCAGAACCAGTTGAAAGCCAAGGACCCACTCCTTATGAATTGCTGCTTAAATCGTCGTCTCCACAGTAGTTTAAGGCGACTCAACTACCATGAGCCCATGCATTCTCTGAGCGTGAAATTGCCCTCCAGCACAGGCACTACGATGGCCGGCACGATTGACTTCCCAGACTCCACCCCCGTCGCCTATGCGGTGTTCGCCCATTGTTTTACCTGTTCACGCTTCGCACCCGCTGCCTCCCGAGTGTGCAAAACCCTCGCCGAGCACGGCATCGCCGCCCTGCGTTTCGATTTCCCCGGCCTCGGACAATCCGAAGGCAACTTCGCCGACACCAGCTTTAGCCAAAACGTCGCCGACATCATTGCCGCCTCCGAGTGGCTGACGGACAACTACGAGGCGCCCCAGCTGCTCGTCGGCCATTCCCTCGGCGGAGCCGCCGTCCTGCAAGCAGCTACCAAGCCGGTGATGGCTTCCATCAAAGCGGTGGCCACGATGGGCGCCCCCTTCGACCCTGCGCACGCCGTCCTCCACTTCGCTGAACGGGTCAAAGACGCCGACGAGGACGGTTCCGTCACCGTTGTCCTCGGCGGTCGCGACATCGTCATCTCCCGCGAGTTCCTCGAGGACCTCGCCGACACCGACCCCCAGTCCTACCTGCCTACTCTGCGCAAACCGCTCATGCTGCTGCATTCCCCCGTCGACCACACCGTCGGAGTCGAAAACGCCCAGAACATCTTCCGCCTCACCCGCTACCCGAAATCACTGGTCAGCATCGACAAAGCCGACCACCTCTTTACCCGCGGAACCACCGCGCAACGGGCCGGCCGGTTGATCGCCGAATGGGCCCGCCCTTACCTCACACCAACGCAGGTCCCCTCCCCCGTCTCCGACGGCCAAGCCGTGGCGACCATCGCCGCCGGCACCCGCCTGGGATCAGTAGTGCGGACCTCCCGCGAAGCGATCGTCACCGACCGCCCCAAGGGCGACGGTGGCAAAGGCGCCGGCGTCAGCGCCCTGGAACTACTCATGTCAGCTCTCGCCGCAGCCACCTCCGAAGCCGTCCGCGCCGCCGCGCGTGGCATGAAGCTTCACGACGTCCGCGTCACCATCATCCACGTCTTCGACAACACCTTCGAGCGCAAGGTCGAACTCATCGGCAGCCTCACCACAGCTCAACACCGCCAGCTTCTCGACGCCGCCGCCTCCACCAACATCCAAGGAATGCTGTCCGGAGCCAATATCATGGACGTGTCGGCATGACCTTTCCCTTAGACCGACGATGTCCCTGCGGATCGGGCCTGACATACGGCGAATGCTGCCATAAGTACCACGCCGGGGCCCTCGCCCCCACCGCCGAAACGCTCATGCGCTCCCGCTTCACCGCGTTTGTAACCCGAGATGCCGACTATCTCCTCCGCACCTGGGACCCCGACACCCGCCCCTTCGAACTGACCCTCGTCGACCTCCCCGTCACCTTCTACCGTCTCGACATCCTCGACGTCGTCGAGGGCGGACCCCTTGACCCTCAAGGCATCGTCGAGTTCGAAGCCTTCTACAAAGGCGACCCCGCCGGAAGCCAGCGGGAGCGCTCCACCTTCCGCCGCATCAATGGCCAGTGGTACTACTCCACGGGCGCCGTGCCTTAAAAATGTTCGATGAACAGCAGATTCGTCATTTCAGATGACACTGTTGTAACCTAAACGAGTTGCAAAATGCTGCAACGGCGGACTGTGGCGCAGTTTGGTAGCGCACTACACTGGGGGTGTAGGGGTCGCAGGTTCAAATCCTGTCAGTCCGACAACAGCAGGTCAAGGCATATAAACAGGCTCTGGCCTGTTTTATTTTTCGGGCGTGTTTGCTGCTCAGGGCGCATTTTGATCCTAGGGCGTGCCACCGCATCATCAACCGCCCGGTGTGCCATTGGGCACGGATTGGGCACAAATTGGGCACGCGATTTCACCCTGCCACTCCTTGTTGCGGATCTCAGACAGGGTTTACAAATCAAGCTTGACGGGGATAAGTTGCCCCGCGACACTTCCTTAATTCGAAGGCAGCGATAGGTAAACCTCCGAACGAATCAGAGATATGAGAGGTTCTGGCTAGTGAGCCGCATTGCAGCAGCACTTCCCCACTTGCATGCAAGCGTGCCAACTCTCCGCCGCCATTAATGTCTAGAACGGTGGTGGTTCCTCCGGTGGTGGAGGCGGCGGAGGACCTTCCCGCTCAATCTGTTCTGTCTTTTGGGTTTGGGACTCCGACCTAATCCTCGCTCTTCGCTTCGTGATGCGTTGGGACACCGTTTGCATCCAGCGCCGTTCACTCGGAGCTAGTGGGCCGTCGCCTTCGGACTCCGCCCAGGACCCATCATCGAAGAGGAAGTACTTTCGCCTCGTCACCGGGTCCATGACGTAGGTGACCCGCCGGTCGGTTTTCATCGCATGATGCTTCACACACAACGCAGCCAAATTAGCTGCTGTCGTGGGCCCACCATCAGCATGATTAACCCGATGATCCATCTGAGCCCGATGAGCAGGAGTATCACACCCACCGACCGCACACGTCCCATCCAACGGTTACGTCCTCTAGCGTGGTGTATCTGTAACTGCCGGTGACGACCCCCAGAGAAAATGTGGGCGACCACCGCAGTACCTTTCGAATCAACTCTTACCTCTCCTCGAAAGGGAACCCACGATGGCCGCTGGCCCCCATTCTATCGACCCGACCACCTACCTCGACGATCTACTCTCCCAGGCCTCGCCGGACCTGATGCGCGAGATGCTCCAAAGCTTCATCAACCAGATTCTGTCGACCCAGGCCGACCAGGTCTGCGGCGCCGATTACGCCACCACCAGTGATGCTCGCGTCAACGTCCGCAATGGCTACCGCCACCGCGACCTCGACACCCGCGTCGGCACCGTGGATGTCGCCGTGCCGAAGCTGCGCACCGGCTCATTCTTTCCGGACTGGCTGCTAGAACGACGCACCCGAGCCGAACGGGCCCTGACCACCGTCATCGCCACTTGCTACCTGAAGGGCGTGTCCACCCGCAGGATGAACGACCTGGTCGCCACCCTCGGGATATCCAACCTGTCGAAGTCGCAGGTATCCGAGATGGCCAAGGATCTTGACTCCATGGTGGAGGATTTCCGCACCCGGCCGCTGGATACCAGCCCGTATCTCTACGTCTCGTGTGACGCCCTAACCATGAAAGTCCGCGAAGGCGGACGGGTGGTCAAGACCTCCGTGCTGCTGGCCACCGGCGTCAACGCCGAAGGCTACCGGGAATTGCTGGGCATGCAGGTCGCCACATCCGAGTCAGTCGCCTCATGGACCGGCTTCTTCCGCGATCTCAAGGCCCGGGGCCTAGATGAGGTGTACCTGGTCACCAGTGATGCGCACGTGGGTATCCAGCACGCGATCGGCGAGGTCCTGCCGAATGCGTCGTGGCAGCGGTGCCGCACTCATTTTGCGAAGAACCTGTCCGGGCTGGTGTCGAAGACGCAGTGGCCGACATTATCGGCGATGTTCCACACGATCTTCCAGCAACCGGATGCAGCATCGGTGTGGGCCCAGGCCCGCGAAGTCGTGACCTTCTGCGAGCAGAAGTTCCCGCACGTAGCCGACTACCTGGAGGAGTCCCTAGACGAGCTGTTGGCCTTCACCCACGCCCCGAAGAGCGTGTGGAAAAAAGTCTGGTCGAATAACCCCACCGAGCGGCTGAACCGGGAGATCCGCCGGCGTACCGACGTCGTCGGGATCTTCCCCAACCGGGACGCCGTGGTGCGTCTGGTGGGCGCGGTCCTGGCCGAGCAGCATGACGATTGGATACAGCAGAAGCGCTACATGTCGCTCACGGCACTGGAGCAGACGAAGGCCATGATGAGCGCCACCGTCATCGATGCCGGCGAATCCACTCAGGAGGTCGCATGAGTCGACACCACTACCGGGCTCGGGACGGCCCTTGCACCGTCATCCTGCCTGTTTTATCGAAAGGCAGAAACACCACTCCCGCGGACTTGACCCCATCCAACCCGATGACCAGGGAACGAATATCTGCTGGGGTGGCATACGCATACGAGACCTTCTGGGCAATCTCATCCAAGTCGATCTCGACATCAACCCGGTTAAGAAGATCCTCAGTCTGCTTACGCGTGAGATACCCCACCCCAGAGACCCATCCAGGTGCATTCGGGATATCCGATGCCTTGTACAGGTTGAGGGTGACATTCGTTGACCCCTCCCCTTTGATGAGCGCTACGAGTGCGTCTGCTTGGCTGACGCCGTGAGTAATCGCATACTTGCGCACTCTGAGGTCGATTTCTTGGGCTGTGACCCCATCAAGATCGGCGTGCAGGAGGCCTCTGCCGTCAACGAAGGATATCGAGACGCTATCAGCAGGTGCAGGGGCGGGGTCCTCAGCAGAAATACTCTCATCAAGCATGGTGATGATCGCATTAAGGCGGCTTTTGATCTTGCCCACTGTCGGCAGGATCTGATTCGCCCGAGTCGGGGTCAGGAACTCCGCTAGTTCGGTATCAATGAGATCCACATGCTCTAACACAGTCGTGTCTGCTTTACAGAGGACACTATCGATGACCTTGAGCCGGGGGAGATCGAGATGGAAGTAGTGCTCCTGGATTTCCTTTACCTGTGGAAGCTCGTTGAGACGGCGGTGAGCACTGATCGCGGACATGAGGTACTGATCCCCACGCCCTAAAGAACGCCGAAGCTTAGCGAGAACGATGTCGATGTCCTCATCATCCCCGGGCAGGACTGATTGCCACAGTTCGTGGTCGTCGCGGCGCATCTGCGTTCCCCGGCAAGCAACAGGGTCATCGGGTGAGCTGACAGCGTAGTAGTACTGGGCGCGGGTGAGTGTGCGTTTGAGTAGCTCTTCCACTAGTGAGTGGTAGATCTCGGTGGTCACGCGCGTTCACCCCCTAAAGCAATTCGCTTGCGTGTTCTAATATCTATGTTAGAACACAACATCGAACTCCGCAAGGGCTGGAGGGAAAAATCCTGTAGAAAATTCCGCCTCTGCTGAGACGCGAACGCCCCAGCGCGGTTAAGCACTGGGGCAGACACGAACAGACAAGCTAGCCGAGGAAGGCCTTGTCCGAGAGGGTTGCTCCCTTGATGTTGGCGAATTCCTGCAGGAGATCACGAACGGTGAGCTTGGCTTTATGCTCAGCGCTCGCCTCGTAGACGATCTGACCTTCGTGCATCATGATCAGGCGGTTGCCGAGTCGCAAGGCCTGTTCCATGTTGTGGGTGACCATGAGGGTGGTCAGGTTTCCTTCGGCGACGATGCGTTCGGTCAGGGCGGTGACCAGGTCGGCGCGTTGGGGGTCGAGGGCGGCGGTGTGCTCGTCGAGAAGCATGATGCGCGGGTTGGTGAACCCCGCCATGAGGAGGGACAGAGCTTGGCGTTGGCCGCCAGAGAGGAGGCCCACCTTGGCGCCCAGGCGGTCCTCGAGGCCCAGTTCGAGGGAGGCGAGGTGGTCAATGAACTCGGCGCGCCTTTTAGCGGTGAGGCTAAGTCCCAGCCCTCGGCCTTTACCGCGCAGCCACGCGAGGGAGAGGTTCTCCTCGATGGTGAGGTTCGGTGCGGTGCCGGCTAGTGGGTCCTGGAAGACGCGTCCGACGTAGCGGGCGCGTTTGAATTCGGGGAGTTTGTTGACCCGCTTGCCGTCGATGATGACGTCACCAGAGTCGACGAACAGACGCCCGGCGACGGCGTTGAGCAGGGTTGACTTGCCCGCGCCGTTGGAGCCAATGACGGTGACGAAATCACCTTCATCGAGTTGTAGCGACAAATCTCGAAGTGCGACCCGTTCGTTGACCGTGCCGGGGAAGAAGGTCTTGGTGATGCCTGTGACTTGTAGCATGTCAGGCTCCCTTCGCGGCAAGGGCGGGCTCGGGTGTGCGGACGGCTCGTGACTTTGGCTTGACGGAGACCATCGCTTTGAATCTTGGGAGGAGCAGCGCCACGATCACCAGCAAGGCCGTAATGAGCTTCATGTCGTTGGGGTTGAGGCCAACCTGGAGCGCGGCGAAGATGATCAGGCGGTAGATCACAGCACCGATGATGACGGCGTAAACGGCGAGCCAGAGATTGCGCTGGCCAAAAATCGCCTGCCCCATGATGACCGAAGCCAAGCCAACGAGGATGAGGCCAATGCCCATGGAGATGTCGGAGAACCCTTGGTATTGAGCGATGAGCGCACCGCACATGCCAACAAGGCCATTGGACAGCGCGAGAGTCAGGGTCTTGGTGAAGTCGGTTGACACACCGAAGGAGGTGATCATCTGCCCGTTATCACCGGTGGCGCGCAGCGACAGGCCGAGGTCGGTTTTGAGGAACCCCACCACGAGCGCGCCGAGCACCGCCATGATCACTGCCAGTCCCCCGACGCCGCCCCAGGTGTTGAGCAGTCCTGCCTCGCGAAGCGGAGTAAATAGCGTGTCTTGGCGCAACAGTGGGATGTTGGCGCTGCCCATGATGCGCAGGTTGATCGACCAGAGCGCGATCATGGTGAGGATGCCAGCAAGCAGGCCGTCAATGCGTCCCTTGGTGTGCAGCAGGCCAGTGACACAACCGGCGATGAATCCGGTGCCGAAACCGGCGAGCGTAGCGAGCGCGGGATGCCAACCGTTGAGGATTCCTACGGCGGCGGTGGCCGCGCCCGTCGTAAAGCTGCCGTCGACCGTCAAGTCGGGGAAGTTGAGCACACGGAAAGTCAGGAAGACGCCGAGTGCCATGACCCCGTAGATAAGGCCGACTTCGACCGCGCCGATCATACGGTTTCGGCCTCGCTGAGGATCTCGGCGGGAATGGTGACGCCCTGGCGGGCGGCGGCGTCCTCGTTGATGACGTAAGAAAACTCCGTAGCGGTCTCGACCGGCATGGTGGCCGGATCAGCGCCATCCTGGAGAATGCGCAGGGCCATCTCACCGGTCTGGCGACCGAGCTCATGGTAGTCAATGCCCAGGGTGGCTACGGCGCCACCCTCGACGGTGCCAGCTTCCGCGCCGATGACCGGGATCTTGTTCTGCTCGGCTACCTGGATGAGGGAGGCGATGCCGGACACGACCATGTTGTCGGTGGGGACATAGATCGCGTCGACGTCGCCAAGCGCACCCACAGCCTGCTGGATCTCGTTGACGGTGGTGACCGTCTGGGTCTTGATCTCGAGGTCGAGCGGCGCAGCGGCTTCCTTGACGGCGTCGACCTGGACCTGGGAGTTGACCTCGCCGGAGGCGTAGACGATACCGACGGACTTCGCATCCGGGACAAGCTGCTTGAGCAACTCGAGCTGGGCGTCGATCGGAGCGGCATCGGAGGTACCGGTGACATTAGCGCCCGGGGCCTCATTGGATTCCACTAGATCAGCAGACTCAGCATCGGTGACCGCGGTAAACAGCACGGGGACGTTGGTGATGTTCTGGGCGGTGGCCTGGGCTGCGGGCGTCGCCACCGCAAGCACGAGGTCCTTGTTCGAGTTCGCGAACTGCTGCGCGATGGTCAGAGCGGTGGACTGCTCGCCATTTGCGTTTTGTTCGTCGAAGTCGACGTCAACTCCTGCGTCCGCAAAGGCCTCCTTGAAGCCCGCGGTGGCGGCATCCAACGCCGGGTGCTGCACGAGCTGGTTGATACCGATGGAGTAGCTTTCCCCGCCAGCCTTGTCCGCGCCCGAAGCGTCGGAGGAAGAACTGCCAGAGCCTGAGGTGCAAGCGGTGAGGGTGAGCGCTACGGCGGCGGTAATGCCGGCCAGGGCGCGGGAAGTGCGGGAGGAGAACATAGGGTAGTCCTTCACAGTCAGATTTCCAACAAAGTAGTGATCTAATACGCATTTCAATCTACTTTGCGGAACCGTCACAAGGAACAGCCGCCCCCATTTAACTCCCCCCGGCGCTAAGCCACCTCGCCAGGCTCCTCCACAGGCGGCGGTGAGGATTGGCACACCACTAATCCACCGGGGTCAATGCTGATGTTAAAGGCGGTCACCTGGCCAATTTCTTCACCGTCGACCTCGAAAACCTCGGGATGCTTGAGGGTCGCCTCTAGGTGAGTCCCAGAGAGGTAGCGCAGGGAACTAAGGTCTTGCGCGCCGCCAGTCACAGGGGCCGAGCTGCGGGTCAAGCGGCGGCGGACCTTCTCGCCTGCCTGGCGGATGAGCCTGCCGGCGATCTGCGCCCAGCCGAACACACCCGTGGGTCGAATGAACACGAGGTCGAAGATCCCGTCATTAGCCTGGGCATCGGGTAGCAACGGCAGTCCGCCGACGAGCTCCCCGCAGTTGCCGCCGATCAGCGAGTGCACCCTAGTCTTCTCGGGCTGACCTCCATCGATGCGGTATTCCGCTCGAATCCGATTCCCGCCCGCCAACGATTTCGCGATGGCCACGCCGTAGGCCAGGAATCCGACCTTCCTTTTCAGCTCGTCGTCGGTATTAACAATCATTTGGGCATCAACCCCGACGCCCGCCATGACGACGAAATCAAACCTCTCAGAACTGCCATCCGGCCTGGTCACCGCAGCGGTACACAGGTCGATTGCCGCGTCTTGCCCACCGAACACCGCGTCGACCGCTTCTTCCATGTTCAGCGGCAACTTCAGGTTGCGCGCCAGCAGGTTGCCTGTTCCCAGCGGAATCACGCCTAACGACGCCCCCGTATCCCGCAATCCCGTCGCAGCCGCCCGCACCGTTCCATCCCCGCCGCAGGCCACGACCATGGTCGCGCCCCGCGCGACCGCCTCGCGCGCCGGTCCCTCTCCGGGGTCGTCCTTGGTGGTCTCCCACCACTCGACCTCGCCCCATCCATGCTTATCGACGGCCGCTGCTACCGCAGCTTTCAGCTCATCCAGCTCTACCTTCCCGGGGTGGTAGACGATGGCGACGCGTCCTTTCGGGGCAGCAGTATTCATAAGCGCCAAGTTACACACCAAAGAAGGAACGAACCTCCGCGGTCGCGCCGTCCGGCCAGACGTGTTCACCCCCGCCAACTCGCAGGTGACTCAATGGCATCTCGCATCCTTGCCAGTGCTGCTCAATCTCAGTCGTGCTGCGGCGCACGATAACCGGCTCCTCGCAGCCGTTTCGTTTCGCCACTTCACTGAGTACTTCTGGAACGGACTCGTAGTCCGTATCGTGGCGGCGACCGCCGTAATAATTGATCGTCTGATCATGGGTGCCGTGGATGTCGAGCCAGGCGACGGGGGTGTGCGAACAATCTTTGAGAATCGCCGTGTAGTACGCGGCCCCCACCGGGGCGATGGCGGTTACCTGGTCGGGCATCTGGCAGCTGAGGTAGGCCGCAAATCCACCACCATTGGAGAATCCGGCGGCGAAAATCCGGCGGTGATCGACGTTGAATCTCTTGTCTACTTCGCTGATGATGGTGCGGACGAAGCCCAGATCTTCCTTGCCGGAAGACTTGGCGTAGGGGGCAGGAGCCCAGGCTTTGTCGATGCCGTCGGCGAAGACAACGATGGCGCGGGCCTTATCCAGCTGAGTGGCATCCCGCATGCTTTGCGCGTCCTGGCCCCACCCGTGGAAGGCGAGGATGACGGGCCAGGACCGGGTGCTGTCGTACCCAGGCGGCGTGGAGACGAGGTAGGAGCGTTCCTTGCCCTCCGAAGTAGTGATCACTCGATCGATCGAGCCGGCACTGACCTCCTGGGCTAGTGGGGCTGCTGCGGTGATCGTAGCTGAGGGTTCCGCTGCGATAATGCGCGATGGGTCGCCGACAGTACAGGCGCTTAACCCGACTATGGCGGTAGCCAAAAGCAACATCAGGCGCCTCATGATTGCCTTCCTTTCGACCACGCTGTCCACAAGTCGGTATAGCGACCGCCATTGGCCACCAACTCGGCATGCGTGCCTTCCTCCACAATCCGCCCCTCGTCCATGACGGCGATTCGGTCGGCGCGGGAGGCCTGATCAAGACGATGGGCGATGACCAAAGCCGCCCGGTCGCGGGTGACTTCGTCGGCTGCGGCCTCCAACTCCCCCGCGCTGGCGGAACCTGCTTCCGCCGTGGCTTCATCCATGACGACGACCTTCGGGTCCAGCAAGAGGATTCGGGCCAGCGCGAGCTGCTGGGCGGCAACCGGCTCGAGTTGGTGCCCCCGAGCACCAACCTCAGTATCCAACCCATCAACTAGGGAGCCAAACCACCCAGCCTGGACGCGGTCGAGTACCGCACGGAGTTCGTCATCGCTGGCCTCCGGCTTGGCCAGGGTCAAGTCGTCGCGAAGCGTGCCGGAAAACACGTGGACGTCCTGGGAAATCATGGCCAGGCGGGCGACCCGCTCGGCGTCGGAAAGCTCTGACACCGCGACGCCATCGACAGTGACTGTCCCCTCGTCGGGGACGCGCAGACCGGCAAGCAGTGCCGCGACCGTCGTCTTACCGGCTCCGGAGGCGCCGACGAGCGCGAGTGTCTCACCGGGGCGAATGCTCAAGGACACGTCGCAGACGGCCCAGCCGCCATCGTCATACGCAAAGCTGACGTTGTCCATGACGACATTCCCGACCGGCGCCATCGCCCCAGAGTCGGGCACCGCCGCCGGTGGGTCGATGACCACGCCCACTATGCGGGACAGCGAGGCGTAGCCAGACTGCACGGTGTCGAGCACCCGCATGGTCATCATCAGCGGTCCTCGAAGGCGAATGAGCATGAACATCGCCGCAGTAACTTCTCCCACCGACAGTATTCCCTGGCTGACCGTGTGGTAGCCCACGAGGAGGCCCCCGCTGAGGATGATGAGTTCTCCAATCGATAGCCACACCTGCAGCACAATCATCGTCATGCGGGCGGAGTAGCCGTTGTCCACCACGGCTTGCGACGTGACGCGGATCCGCTCGTGCATCTCCGCTTCCATCCGGTAGGCGCCGACCGTCTCCCGGCCGTGGATCGCCTCGAGCAACTTGCGGGCACGGTCAGACATCGACGCCCGCTCGGCGGCATAACGACTCGGGGCAACAGCCAAATACTGCCGCGACGCGAAGTAATAGAGGGGTGCCACCAGAACCAGGATGATGAGGAACTGCCAGTTCAGCGACACCAACGCCACTCCGGTGGCGGCAATGATAAACAAAGAGCTGCTGAGAATCGGGACCGTCTCCGTGACCGCAGAGGATAACACGGCGACGTCATCGGTAGAACGGGAAACCAAATCACCGGTGCCCGCATCCTCCACTCGATGCACCGGCAGGCTCAGAGCCGTGCCGACCATTTCTTCGCGCAAGTGGGCAATAACACGTTCGCTCAGTGTGGAGACAACGAAAAACCCACCCGCGCTAAAGCAGGCCCCGGCGACCGCCGCGAGGACCAACAAGCCCGCCACCTCGACCAAACCGGACCCGCCCTCAATGACGATGTCCACGACTTTGCCCAGCAGCCACGGAACTGCCACCGTCGCCGCTGCCCCGAGGCTTAACAAAATGAACGCGTAGGAAGCCCGCATCCGCGCGCCGGGTACCCGGGAGATCTGGCGCCCGAGCTCTCGTCGAACCTGGTTGATATTGGCTAAGGGGAACCGCAATTGCGTGCTCATAGCTTCACCTCTGAGGCCGAATCGACGACCCGCTCTGCGACAGCTTTCCACGCCGGGGCATTTGTAAAGACAACCGTCGACTTTCCGTGGCGGTGCGCGGCAACCCGCCGCGAGATAGCCGCCTCAGTGACGGAGTCGACGGCCGTAGTCGGATCCTCCAGAACTAACAGATCCGGGTCGGCGGCAATCGCCCGCGCGAGTGCGACCCGTTGGCGCTGCCCTCCGGATAAATTGCGGCCGTTCTCCCCCACTTCGCGCTCTGGTCCGCCGGGAATATCTTCTGCTGAGGCGCAGTGCAATGCCGCCAACGCCCGTTCCCGGTCGGGATGGATGTTGGTGAGGACGCTACCGTCGAAGAGGTCCGCCGAATGCGGCGCGACAATGACGCGATCCCGCGGGGCAAGGATGATGTCTTCTGGTACCTGACCGGTAACCACCGTCAATCCCACGGGAGTCGCTGGCATAGTGGAGCGCTCCTGGCCGAGGGCGAAAGGCGAACACAGGACCTCTTGGACACGCGCGCCAGATGCCTGAGCCGCAGCCCACCGGGAGGCGATGTTCTTTCCCAGCATGGTCATCGGCGTGATGATGAACTGGGTCAGGCCAATCGCCGTGATGAGGTCGCCAATCGAGATCTGGCCGCCGATCGCCAGCCAGGCCGCAGCGACCGCGATGGTGATGATGTACATGAAGCCGGCTGTGTCGGTGATCGCATCAAGTCGAGCCTCGGAGGCATTGGCGCTGACCGTACGGTCATAGGCATCATCGGACACAGACTGGTAGCGGCCCCGCACCGTGGTGATGGCACCTAAACCCTTGAGAATCCGCAAGCCTTGCACGACATCGGTCGCCGCCGCCGCTGCCCGGGCCAAGGCGGCCTGCCGTTGGGCGGAGCGCTTGCGCAGGGGTTTCGCCGCCCTCAAAGCGACCCACACCAGCAAGGGTCCGCCGATGAACACGGCGATGCCCAAGGGCACGGAAATCGTCAGCATGACCGCGCCGACATAGATGATCGACGCGAGCTCCGCCACCGGGAACACCGTCATGAACACGGCATCCGCGATCTTCTGAGTATCCGAAGAGGCAATGGACAGCAGTTCGCCCGCGGTACGCCGCCGAGGCCCACCCATCCCCCGCGGGTCCTGGATACGATCGGTGACCTCCATCCGCAGATCATGTCCAATGACCAAGATTGCCCGGTTCATCAGGGCACGGCCCCACCAGCTAGCCACCATGCCGACGGCGAACACCACGACCAGGGCGCCCAACCAGGTGAACAACCGCTGAGCATTGAGCTCGGCGATGGCCTCGTCTATCGCTTTGCCAATGATCAATGGAGACAGGCCATTGCCCAGGAACGCGACGGCCACCAAGATCCCCGCTGGCAATGTCCACTGCCAACGCGACAACACCGTTTTCGGTAGCCAGTGTGGATCATTGGCTGCCGGGAGTTGTCGTGTCATGGCTAGCCATCTTAGACGACTAAGGTTGAGCTACGATGACCAGCTCACCTGCATTTCGTCCCGCTTCCACCAAGGATGCCCCGACTTTTCTTGACAGTTCCCATCGGCACCAATCGGCCTCCGCTTTTCGACGCGGCGCTGACACCTACGATGCGGTCCGCCCCGGCTACCCGCCGGCAGTCGCCGCCCTGCTCGCCGGTTACCACCGGGTCCTCGACCTCGGAGCCGGAACCGGCAAGCTCACCACCGACCTTATCGACGCCGGACACGACGTCCTTGCCCTCGACCCCAGCGAGGACATGGTGCGGGTGCTGGCCCGGTTGAACATCCCCGTCTGGCGGGCCACTGCGGAAGCGACCTCGCTCGGTGTCACTCTTGATGCCGTGACCTGCGCGCAGACTTGGCATTGGGTCGACTCCCCCGCCGCTTGCGCGGAACTGGATCGGGTGGTGCGCCCGGGAGGTCGGGTCGTGCTGGTCTGGAACAACCTCGATGTTTCCCACCCGTGGATCCTGCGCCTGGCGAGGATCATGCACTCGGGCGACATCCAACGCCCCGGCTTCCTCCCCGAGGTCCATTCCCCCTGGCGCATCACCGAAGAGTTTCGCACCGGCTGGATCCAACACCTGCGGGTGGAGCAGCTGTTCGACCTCATGGCCTCACGCTCCTACTGGCTGCGTTCAGGAGAGAAGGTCCGAGCTCGGATGACGGAGAATCTGCGCTGGTATCTCTTCGATCGTCTGGAGTACCACCCGGGCCAACTCGTGGCCATCCCCTACCGAACGGATGCGTTCGTGCTGGAGCGTGCTGGGGCCGCGTGATTTCACGCTGGCATGGAGGCTACTTCCGCTGACGGCGCTCGCGCACTCGCACCGCGATTCTCACGGGCGTGCCGTGGAATCCGAAGCGCTCACGGAACTTGCGCTCCAGGTAGCGGCGGTAACCGGCATCAAGGAAACCCGTGGTGAATAGGACGATCACCGGCGGACGGGTTGACGCTTGGGTAGCGAAGAGGACACGCGGGAGGCGACCATTCTTCATCGGCGGCGGGTTCGCAGCGATCGCCTCGCGCAGCCAGGTGTTGAGCTGGCCGGTGGAAATGCGCTTGTCCCAGTTTTCCAAGGCCTCCAGCATGGCGGGCTCGAGGCGCTGAAGGGCTCGGCCCGTCTTGGCGGAGATGTTGACGCGGGTGACCCAGGGCAGGTGGGCCAGCTGCAGGTCGATCTCCCGGTCGAGTTCGTAGCGGCGGTCCTCGTCCATGAGGTCCCACTTGTTGAAAGCGATGACCATGGCTTTGCCGGAGTCGAGGATCATGGAGATGACTCGTTGGTCCTGCTCGGAGACGGGCTCGGAGGCGTCGATAAGCAGGACACAGACTTCGGCGGCGTCGATGGCTGCACGGGTGCGCAGGGAGGCGTAGTACTCGTGGCCCTGGGACGTCTTGACCTTTTTGCGAAGGCCGGCGGTGTCGACGAACTTCCACACGTTCTCGTCGAGTTGCACGAAGGAGTCGACGGGGTCGACGGTGGTGCCTGCCACGTTATCGACGACCGAGCGTTCCTCCTTCGCCATCTTGTTCAGCAGGGAGGACTTTCCCACGTTCGGCTTGCCCACCAGCGCCACTCGGCGGGGGCCTTCGACGATCGATTTGTCACGAGGGACCTCGGGGAACTTCGCCAGGACCTCATCAAGGACGTCGGCGCCGCCGCGGCCGTGGAGGGCGGACACGGGCCAGGGGTCCCCAAGGCCGAGGGCGTAGAACTCGGCCATGTCGGCGTACATCGAGTCGGAGTCGAACTTGTTGGCCACGAGGAGAACCGGGACCTGGGCTTTTTGCAGGTTGCGCGCCATGACGGCATCGGTCTCGGTAATGCCCACCTTGGTGTCCACGACCATGACGATGACGTCGGCGGACTCCATGGCGATCTCAGCCTGGCGGGCAATCGCCCCGTGGATACCCTTGACGTTGGGGTCCCAGCCGCCAGTGTCTTGGACCCAGTAACGGCGCCCATTCCACTCGGCGAGGTACTTAATGCGGTCACGGGTGACGCCGGGAAAATCTTCCACGACGGCTTCCCGTCGACCGAGGAAGCGGTTGACCAGGGTTGACTTGCCCACGTTTGGGCGGCCAACAATCGCGACGGTGCAGAGTTCTTCTTCTAGGTGCTCGGGGTTCTCAAAGCCGACGCTGGCTTCTAGTGCGGCCCACTGCTCCTCGGTCATTTCCTCGAAGTTGAAGTCCTCGGCGTCAAACTCGGCAGGGGCCCAGCCATCACCGGGGGCGAGTTCTTCTTCGTCGATGAACACACCTTCAGCGTCCATTTCTCCGCCACCGGGGGTGTGGAAGACGAACTGGGTGTCCTCTTCGTTCTCGAAATCTTTGGTGCTCATCGGGCGCTCTCCTCCACCAATGTCATGAGGGTGTCGAGCACCTGCGCGAAGCTGAGCTCCGAAGTGTCGACGATGATGGCATCCTCCGCCGGACGAAGCGGGGAGGTTGCACGGTTGGAATCCAGCTCGTCTCGACGCACAACGTCGGCGAGCACGGTGTCAAAGTCAACGTCTCGGCCGGCCACGACATCTTGGTCGAAGCGGCGCCGGGCACGGACCTCAGCGGAAGCGGTGAGGAAGACTTTGACCGGGGCGTCGACAAGCACAACGGTGCCGATGTCGCGGCCCTCGACGATGGCGCGATGCGCCTGGGTTGCCAATCGACGCTGCAGTGCCACCAGGTTGTCACGGACCTGCGGGATAGCAGACACAGCGGAGACGTGGCGGGTGACCTCCGGGCCGCGAATCTCGGCGGAGACATCCTCCCCGGCGAGGAGAACCTCAGTGGAATCGGGGTCATCGTTGACAGATAGCGGCAGGTCAGCGGTAACCTCGATGACTCGGGAAGCATCGGCCGGATCGACGGCAGCACGAAGCACCGCGAGGGTAGCGACGCGGTACATCGCTCCTGTGTCGACGTATTTGGCGTCGAGCTGGGTGGCCAGGCGACGACAGGTCGTGGACTTGCCGGTACCGGAAGGACCATCGACGGCGAGCAGGAGGCCACCATCTGGCATATTGGACAAGGTCACAGTTCGACCGCCTTGTACAGCGACGTCAGCTCGGAATCATTCAAGGCGCGCATGGTGCCGGGCTTTTGCTCACCGAGCTGGACGGTGTGGAGCTTCGTGCGCACGAGGCGCTGCACGGGAAATCCCGCCTCCTTCAGCATGCGGCGCACGATGTGCTTGCGGCCCTCGTGCAGCTCGATGCGAATGAGCGACTGGCCCATGTGGGTGTCCACGATCTGCACGAAGTCGGCCTTGGCGGGGCCGTCATCGAGTTCGATGCCCTTTTGCAGGCGGTGGACGAGGCGCTTGTCGGCCTCTCCGAGCACGGTAGCCAGGTAGGTCTTGCGGACCTCGTGCTTAGGATGCATGAGGCGGTTAGCCAGCTCACCATCGTTGGTCAGCAGCAGCAGGCCTTCGGTGTCGGCGTCGAGGCGGCCGACGTGGAAAAGCCGCTGACCGGAGACTGTCTTCTCCGCGACAATGTCGCCGACGCACGGCCGACCCATGTCATCGGACATGGTGGACTGCATTCCGCGCGGCTTGTTCAGCAGGAAGTACTCGTGGTTTTCATTGACGTTGATACGCACGCCATCGACGCGGATAACGTCGACGTTCGGGTTGACTCGGGTTCCTTGGGTCTTGACAATCTTGCCGTTGACCTCGACTCGGCCCTTATCGATAAGAACTTCGGCGTGGCGGCGAGAGGCGACTCCGGCCTGGGCCAGGACCTTCTGGAGGCGGATGCGTTCATCAGCAGCCGGCTGGTCTTCGACGAGCCAGTCGGCGCCGAGGCTGCGGGCCACCGAGTCGGCGGTGGCAGCTTCCTTGCGGCGCTGATCAGAGTTGACGTTTTGGCGGCGGGCGGGGCGCGCGTTGGACAGCGGAATCTCGGATGCCCGCAGCTTCTTAGGCTGCTGGTCCTTGTCCGGTGTGCCGTCGCGGCGAGCGGGTGGAGTCACGTAGATCGTGTCCTATCTGTAGTTTTAGTGCTAAATCCAGCACCACCCTACCTGAGGAAAGCCTAGAACTCCTCATCAATGGAGTCGACGTCAGGCAACAACGGTGCCAGGTCCGGCAAGCGCTCGAGCGAGTCAATGCCGAGGAGCTCGAGGAACAGCTCCGTCGTCGCGTAACGGTGAGCGCCGGTGGAGGGCTCGATGTCGACCTCCTTGATCAATCCGCGCAGGTGCAGGGTACGCATAACGCCATCGACGTTAACTCCGCGCACACAGGAGATCTGCGATCTGGTGGCCGGTTGCCGATAGGCGATTACCGCCAGGGTTTCCAGGGCGGCGCGGGATAGCTTGGTTTGCGAGCCGTCCAGGAGGAACTGCTCTACCGCAGGGGCGTTCTCGGTGCGGGTGTACAGCCGCCAGCCCTCGGCGGTTTCCCGCAGGTCGAAGCCGGATCCGCGCTCATTGAACTCAGCGGCAATGGAGGTGAGCAGAGAAAAGACTGTGGCCTCGTCGACTTCCAATACCCGCGCCAAGACGGTCTCCGAAGCGGGGGTATCAATGACCAGGAGGATGGATTCGAGTCGCGAGCGAAGTTGGGAAATCATGGGCAAGCTCATGCGATTGCCACGTCCCGCCCACTGTCGGGGCGCCCCCATTCGGACCATGATCCCTCGTACACAGCCAAATCTTCATATCCGGCGAGGGTGGCGGCCAAAGCGTCCACACAGGCAGTTACCCCGGAGCCGCAGGTAAACGCCAGGTCTTCTCGCTTATCGACGACCGCCTCGAACAATGCCCGCAGCTGTCCCGCAGGTCGATAGGTGCCGTCGGAGGCAAACACCTCGGTGTACGGCAAGTTGACCGAGCCGGGAATGTGTCCGGGACGTAGTCCCGGGCGCGGTTCCGCTTCGGTCCCGGCGAATCGGCCCGCCGAGCGGGCATCGACGATGAGGCGGCCACCGGCGGCGACTGCGGCGGCGTCGATAAGCAGTTCGGGCCGGGAGGGAGCGCTAATGGTACCCCGTTGAGTGGGCCGGGCGAAAGGCGCAGTTTCAAAGGTCCAAGGGCCGTTGAGAACCCGGACGTTACTCAGACCTGCGACCCGCGCCAGCCACCAGATTCGCGGAGCAACCGCACCAGCTTGCTGGTCATAGACCACAACGGCGGTGTCATCGCTGATCCCATAGGCTTCGAAGAGCCCGCGGAGGTTTGCCGGAGCAGTATGGGGGAGCTGGCCTGACGGATCGGAAAAGTCTGCCTCCAAATCGGCCAGGTAAGAATCCGGGATGCCGTGGGTCGGCGGTGTCGGCCCCATGGAAGCGCATAAAAGAGTCAGGCCGGCCTGGCTCGCGCGGAGCTCGTCGATGGAGATAAGTGGAGACATACTGTTCAGTTTAAGTTGTGATCAAAGGTATGCGAAGACGTTAAAGATTTTCGTGCAAATCACCTTCTCTCCAATTCGTGATGTGTGTAACATGCCGGTATGAGTACGATCACCCGCACCGACCGCCTGATTTTGATGCCGCTGACCTCGGAGCATGACGCCGAGGCCTACAAGGTTTATAGCGACAAACGAATCTGGACCCACCGCCCGCAAGCTCGCCACGAGGATGTGCGCGAAACACACGTCCTCATCGGCCGAACCCAGGCCTCCTGGGCAGCGAAGGACCTGGGCCCTTGGGGCATTTACCTGCGGGATCAGCCTTCGGAGTTCATTGGCGTCGGCGGACTCGAGCTCGTTGATGGCCGGGTGTGGGACTTGAAGTTCCGCTTCCGCCCCGACAAATGGGGCAATGGCTACGCCACGGAGGTTTCCGAGACTGCCCTGCGTTTAGCAAAGCACCTCGACCCGGACACCCCAGTCACCGCGCGTATCACCACTAACCACCCTTCGTCGGAGCGCGTGCTGGAAAAGCTCGGATTGTCTCCGGTGTGGGAGGGGCGCCGCGTCGGCACCGAGGGCGCCCCGGATGAGCCGGACGTGCGCATCTACTCCGATCGGGAACTGCCGGTCGAGATCCTCGAGTTCCTCAAGGCCCGCCCCTAGTTCTTCTCCCCCGTCCAACAGCCCGCCGGTAAGTATCGGTGGGCTGTTTCTGCGAATGCTGCGTCCTGGCCTAGGCCGGCGGGCAACGTTCCCCAGAGTGGGACGCCCGTGACCACTGGCAGTTCGCTGAGGTTAAGCGAGGTCGCCAGGTCTTGGTCATCAGGCAGGGAGCCGCCGATGAGCCCGAGGACCTTAAGCCCCCTTGCCCTCGTGGCCTCCACGGTCAGCGCCGCGGAATTGAGCGAGCCCAGGCCCAGGGTGGTGACGACGACAACTTCCGCATCAAGTTCCCTGGCTAGATCCGCGCAGGTCTCGCTGTCAGTGAGATGAACGAGCAATCCCCCAGCCCCCTCCACCAACACGACGGTGTCGGGCGCATCGAGCTCGCGGATCTGTTCGGCCAGTTCTTCCAGGTCCGGCGCCGGGCGGCCCGCGCGCCGGGCGGCGAGGTTGGGCGCCAACGGGTCGGGGTAGCGGTGGAATTCCACTCCCCCAAGTCCAGTCAGCTTTTCGACGGTCGCAATGTCCCCGTCGTCCGTGTCCCCGTCCTTCACCCCGGTTTGCACGGGCTTGACAGGGATGACGCGGTGGCCGTCGGCGGTGATGCGTAAGGCAAGGGCGGCCGTGGCAATGGTCTTGCCCACATCGGTACCGGTCCCGGTGACGAAGATGATGCTCATTGGTTTTCCGTTCTCTTAGTTGCGGCTCCGACTGCGGCGTCAACGGCTGCGCAGATCGTAGCGATGTGCTCGGGTGTACATATATATGGCGGCATGACGTAGATGAGGCGTCCGAACGGCCTGATCCACACGCCGTGATCTAGTGCCGCGGCGGTAGTCCTGGACATATCTACCGGCTCGGCCATCTCGACGACGCCGATGGCCCCCAAAACGCGGACATCGGCGACCCCCTCGCGTTGCCGGAGTGGCTCAAGTCCGTCGAGCAGGGCCGATTCAATGGCCGGTACTTGGACTCGCCACTGCCCTTCCTGCAGCATGCGCACCGATTCGGTGGCGACAGCGCACGCCAGCGGGTTGGCCATGAAGGTAGGGCCGTGCATGAGTGCCCCACCACCGGCCGGGCTCTTGATCGCATCGGCGACGGCCTGGGTGGTCAACGTTGCCGCCAAAGTCATGAATCCTCCGGTCAGCGCCTTTCCCACGCAGAGGATGTCCGGGTTGAGGCCCTCGGTGGCGAACATTTTTCCCGCTCGGCCCCATCCACTGGCGATCTCATCAGCGATGAACAGTATCCCTTTCCGCTCACAGAGCTCGCGGACCGCAGCGACGAGAGCCCGGTCGTGGAAGCGCATCCCGCCTGCCCCCTGAACGATTGGCTCGATAATGAGCGCGGCGATGTCGTCCGCGATGAGCCCGTCCATGTTGTCTACATATTCTGTGATCTGGTCCGGGGTGGCGCCCCGGGCCGGTGGAGCCGGCGCGAATACCTGCTGCGCGAGGGTGCCCTCCCACAGCGCGTGCATCCCACCTTCCGGATCACACACGCTCATGGCCGCGAAAGTGTCACCGTGATAGCCCCCGCGCCAGGTCAGCAGCCGTCGGCGCTCGGGGTGGCCGATCCCCCGCTGGTACTGCAGCGCCATTTTGATGGCGACTTCCACGGCCACCGATCCCGAGTCGGAGTAGAAGACTTTGGTCAGTACGGGATCGGTGACCTCGATGAGGGCTTGGGCGAGCTCCACCGCCGGGCGATGGGTGAGGCCGCCGAACATGACGTGGCTCATCGTTTCCGCTTGACGGTGGGCGGCGGCGACAAGGCGCGGATGGCTGTGACCATGGACGACTGCCCACCAGGAACTCATGGCATCGATGACTTCGCGGCCGTCGCCAAGCGCCAGAGTGACTCCGCTGGCCGATTCGACCGGCAGCGCCGGTGTGCCTGCCGCAGCGTACGGGTGCCAGATGTGTGCGGAGTCGAGCCGTTGCACATCGGCTGGATCGAGTGGGTGAACCATCATTTCCTTCGGATTACTGAACACTGTTCAAGTTTAGGTGGGGCTTTGATCATATCCCATTGGCGAGTCTGGCATGATGCTGCTCATGACAATGATTGAACACCGTTCAGGGCAGGCGCCCCACCGCCATCCCCTGGCCATGCCAGCCGTGGTCAGCATCGAAATGTGGGAAAGGTTTAGCTTCTACGGAATGCAAGCCATCCTGGCGTATTACCTCTACGCCACCGTCTCCGATGGCGGCCTCGGAATGGACAAGGCAGAAGCCACCGCCCTCGTCGGGGCCTACGGATCCCTGCTCTACCTCTGCGCCTTTGGCGGTGGCTGGGTCGGCGACCGCCTCTTCGGGCCCGAACGCACTCTGCTGCTCGGCGCGGGCCTCCTCATGTTCGGGCACGTGAGCCTCTCCCTGATCCCCGGTTGGTTGGGAACCGCCCCCGGACTCCTCGCCATCGCCGTGGGCTCGGGCCTGCTGAAAACAGCCGCCATCACCGTCCTCGGGCGTGTCTACCCCGCCGATGGCGCCCGCCACGGCGTCGCCTTCCAGCTGTTCTACCTGGGCATCAACGTGGGCGCGCTCTTCGGCCCGCTGCTTACCGGGTGGCTCGCGGCCCGCTACTCCTACCATCACGGATTCGCTGCGGCCGCGGTCCTCATGGCCGTGGGCGTTGCCATTTATCTCAGCCTGCGACCCCGCATGATGGCCTCCCTCAGCGACTCGGCCCGAGTTGCCATCACCACGGTTCCTTCTCCCCTGTTCGGGCCCGCACGCTACCTCCTCCCGCTTGCCGTCATCCTCGGTGCGGGAGCCGTCCTGACTGTAGGGATGCGCAGCTTTGCCACCCTGGCCACCGTATTGCTCGTCGCGACCTTGAGCGTCGCAGTAGCCCTGTTCATCCAAATGTTCCGATCACCATTGGTCAGTTCCGCCGAACGCCACCGAGTAGCCGCCTTCCTCCCCATGTTCATCGCCTCCACCACCTATTGGGCGCTCCTCGCCCAGACTTACGGAGTCTTCGCGGTCTACTCCGCCGAACGCCTTAACCGCTCCCTCCTCGGCTTCGAGATCCCCCCGGCATGGACCCAATCCCTCAACCCCTTCTACATCCTCACCCTCGCCTTGCCCGTCACCTGGGCCCTCGCCCGCCTGCGCAGTCGCAGAGGCCCCCACTCCGCCACCACGATGGCCTCGGGACTCCTCATTGCCGGGGCAGGCATGCTCGTCCTGCTCCCGTTCGCGGGCGGCGCAGCCGGATCCACCCCGTTCCTCGCACTCGCGGGCTGTATCCTGCTCTTCTCCCTGGGCGAACTCCTCATCGGCCCCGTTGGTATGGCAGCCACCAGCGCCCACGCACCAGCGGCATTCGCCACCCGCTTCTCCGCGCTCTACTTCCTCACCCTGTCCATCGGCACCTCCCTGGCGGGGTCTCTGTCGAGGTTCTTTGACCCCAGCAACGCCGTCGCCGAGCGCACCTACCTTCTCAGCGTGGCCGGCACCGTCATCGCCATCGCGGTGGGCGTGTTCTTCGCAGCTCGCGCCTTGCGGCGAGACTAGTCCCAGTTCCTCGCCGCCACGACAGCCGGGTCGACGTCGAGACCGGTCCAGGCGACGTTGAGCTCCCCCAGCGGCTCAGCTTGCTCAGCCTCCACGGCCTTGGCTTTATAAAGCTCAAGGAGGGCGAGGAACCGCCCCACGATCTCCATCGATATAGTGCAGTCGCGGGTGAGGGCTGCGAAGGTGAGCCAGTGGTTTTGCCCCATAAGTCGCAGCGTATCCAGAATGCGGCCAGCCTGTTCCGGAACGGAGACCGCCACCTGGTGGATATGGCCAATGCCCACTTCTTCTGGCGGCTTGGGGCGGAAAACCCCCGCTGCCAGCTCTGCGAAGGACGCGGGAGTGTGGCCGAGGGTGACGGGTGGAAGGAGATCAGCGAACTGCTCCTCCATTCCGACGGCTCGGGGGTAGCGGCGTTGGGCGTTTTTCTGCCATTGGGCAAACAAGTCCGCTACCTGTTTGTAGGCCTTGTATTGCAGGAGCCGGGCGAAGAGGAGATCGCGGGTTTCCAAAAGGGCGAGGTCTTCGAGGTCGTCGACTTCGCCCCGGGGAAGCAGGCGCGCCGCCTTGAGGTCCAGCAGGGTGGCCGCGATGACGAGGAACTCCGTGGTTTCGTCCAGGTCGGCGGTTTCGCCTAGGCGACGCGTGTACGCAATGAAATCGTCGGTGACTTCAGAGAGCGCCACCTCGGTGACGTCAAGCTTCTTAGCGCCGATGAGCTGGAGCAACAGGTCAAAGGGGCCCTCAAAGTTCTTCAATGCCACGCGGAAGCCCGGCAACTCCGGCTGTACGCCCGCCTCGGGCAGACTCGCTGATCTGCGAGGCGGGATAGTAATCGTCGGTGCGGACACGTGAATTAGCTGGCCCGCTCCAGGACCTCGAGGGCGAGGTGGCGGTACTGCTCAGCGCCCTGGGAGGACGGGGCCCACGTGATGATGGGCTCGCCGGCAACGGAGGTTTCTGGGAAGCGGACGGTGCGGGTAATCACTGAGTCGAAGACTTGGTCCCCGAAGACCTCCACGACTCGGGACATGACCTCACGGGCGTGGGAGGTACGCCGATCAAACATCGTCACCAGAATGCCGAGAATTTCGAGGTCGAAGTTGAGGCGATCACTTACCTTTTCCACCGTGTCGGTCAACAGGGCCAAGCCGCGGAGGGAGAAATACTCACACTCCATGGGGATGATGACTCCGTGGGAGCAGGCCAGCGCGTTGACGGTCAGCAAGCCTAGGGAGGGCTGACAGTCGAGGATGATGAAGTCATACTCCTTCATCACCGGACGCAGTGCTCGGGCTAAAGTCTGCTCGCGGCCAACCTCGTTGACCAACTGGATTTCGGCGGCCGAGAGATCGATGTTGGCGGGCACCAGGTCCATCCCGGGCACGCTCGTGGAATGGATGGCCGAATGGATGGAGGTCTGGTTGTCTATCAGCAAGTTGTAGACCGTTAGGTCCAGCTCGTCATAGGGCACTCCCAGTCCGGCGGACAGCGCGCCTTGGGGGTCGAGGTCAACGAGGAGGACTTTGCGGCCCTGTTCCGCCAGGCAGGCACCCAGGTTGATGGTGGAAGTGGTCTTACCTACTCCACCCTTCTGGTTACACATGGAGATGATCTTGGCGGGACCGTGCTTTTCTAAGTGTGCGGGCTGAGGCAGGTCGCGGACGGGTCGTCCGGTCAGTCCGAGTTCAGAACCCGGAGTCTCAAAGAGTCCGTCTCCGGTCACAGTCACTCCCTCTTCCTTGACGCTACTTACACCAATGTCATCCATAGACTACCCCCACCGGGGCCAACCTGGTGGAGGCACGTCCATCACCCGAACGGTCAAGGCTACAGACCAGACGGACGGTGAACGTCTCATGCCCGTGGATGCGCTTCCCGCCACACCTGCCGCAAGTTCTCTGCGGTCACGTGAGTATATATCTGGGTGGTGGTCACCGATGAATGGCCGAGCAGCTCTTGGACCGATCGCACGTCGGCGCCGCCTTCCAACAGATGCGTGGCGTAGGAGTGGCGGAGCGTATGGGGGGAAATTTCCTTGTCCAGTCTCGCGCGAGCACCCGCAGTCTTGAGGATGGCCCAGGCTGACTGCCGCGACAATGCCCCACCACGTTTGTTCAGCAACAGCGCATGGGACCTGCCGGTGGCGAATGCCGGGCGCGCCCGGACGAGGTAGTCGTCCACGGCCGCCATGGCGGGGGCACCGACGGGAACAATCCGCTGTTTGTTGCCCTTGCCCGTCAACCGCAAGATGCCGTCGCAATCGACGAGGTCATCGACGGCCAACCCCAGGATCTCGGATATGCGGGCGCCGGTGCCGTAGAGCAATTCCAACAGGGCGCGATCGCGCAGGTCGACGGGGGTGGCAGTGTCTCCGGTAGGGACGGCGTCGATAAGCAGGGACACCTCCTCGATGCTCAACGTGTCAGGCAGGTGCCGGCCGGTGGCTGGTGGGGACACGTCGGCGGCGACATCGACGCCGATGTGGCCCTCGACGACGGCGAATTTGTGCAGTCCGCGCGCAACGACGAGGGCCCGCCCGGCGGAACTGGCCGCCAGGCCGCCGCGGCGCAGGTCGGCGACGTAAGCCTCGATGTCGAGGGCCGTCACCGATCCCAGCTCCGTGATACCGGTTGCCTCGAGCCACTCCAGGTAGCGTTCGACGTCGCGGCGATAGTTGCTCAAGGTGTTAGCGGATAGGCCCCGCTCCACGGCAAGGTGGTTGAGCCACGCGGTGGCCAGCGCGCGGGCGGAGATCACCGGGGCAGCATCTTCATGTCGGGTGCGATACCTTCATCGATCCGGCGCTGTGCCAAGCTAGCGGGGCGCAGATCGAAGGGGACCGACACCGGCCGCGCCTCCGAGCGTCCGGCGAGAACCTCTGCGGCGGCGAAGATCCCGGCGATGGCGATGGAATTGACTATCTCGCCGGACATAATCATCGACACCGCCTGCTCAACGCTCACCCATTGGGTGGCCATGTCCGCCTCTTCGTCGTCACCGCTGGGAGGGCGGCCGACCTCGCTCAGCGCAGTGGCCAGGAAGACGCGGACCGATTCGTCGCAGAAGCCGGGCGAGGTCACCAGATCAACCAGGACGGACCACGAATCCGCAACGAGCCCGGCTTCTTCCTCCAGCTCCCGTTGGGCGCCGGTGAGCTCGTCTTCGCCGGCCATGTCGAGCAGGCCCGCGGGCAGCTCCCACAGGCGGCGGCCAATGGAGTGGCGGTACTGCTGGACTAGAGGCAGGCGGCCGCGATCATCCACGGCGACGACCGCCACTGCACCAAAATGTTCCACGATCTCGCGTTTGGCCAAGGTGCCACCCGGCATCAGCACGCGATCTTGGCGCACCGCGAGGATCGGGGACTCGAGAAGAACCTCGGAGCCGTGGACGGAAAACTCGTGCGATCGGGAAACCATGCCCACCAATCTAGTTGAGGGCTAGTTCAGGGCTAGTTAAGTGCAGCACCCACGAGGCCGACGAAGAGCGGATGGGCATCCGTCGGACGCGACTTGTACTCCGGGTGAGCCTGGGTGGCCACGAGGAAGGGGTGGATGGAGCTCGGATACTCGACGAACTCGACGAGGTTGCCATCGGGTGAGGTGCCCGAGAACACCAGCCCACTGCCCTCCTCGATGGCAGTTCGGAAAGCGTTGTTGACCTCGTAGCGGTGGCGGTGGCGTTCGCTCACGTCGGTGGAACCGTACAGCCCAGCCACGACGGAATCCTCCGCCAGCACGGCCGGGTACGCACCCAAACGCATCGTGCCGCCGAGATCTGCTTCGCCGGAGACCGCCGCGCGCTGTTCCTCCATCGTGGAAATGACCGGCGCTTCCGTCTCGGGATCGAACTCCGTCGACGTGGCCCCCTCGATGCCGGCCCGCTGGGCCGCTTCGATAACGATGCACTGCAATCCCAGGCAGATCCCCAGCAACGGAACGCCGTTGTCCCGGCAGTAACGAATGGCGGCGATCTTTCCGTCGATACCGCGAGAGCCGAAGCCGCCGGGAATGACGACGGCGTCGATGCCCGCGAGGGCCGAAGCGGCGTCGACAACGCAGGAATCGGAACCAATCCAGGCGATCTTCGCCTCGACGTGGTGGTGGAAACCGGCGGCCCGGATGGCTTCCACGACCGAGAGATACGCATCTGGGAGGTCGATATACTTGCCCACAATGCCGACGGTGATGCTCCGCTGCGGATTCTCTACCCGCTCCAGCAGGTCGCGCCACGTCGTCCAATCGACGTCGCGGAAGGGCAGGTTGAGGCGGCGAATGAGGAAAGTATCCAGCTGCTCCCGGAACAGGACCTCGGGGATCCGGTAGATCGAGGAAGCATCGGCGCAGGATACGACGCCTTCCGGCTCGACGTCGCACATGAGCGCAATCTTTTCCTTCAGGCCGGCAGGCACTTCGCGGTCGGCGCGCAAGACGATCGCGTCGGGCTGGATGCCGATGGCGCGCAGCTGCGCGACGGAGTGCTGCGTCGGCTTCGTCTTGAGCTCACCCGAGGGCGCGAGGTAGGGAACGAGCGAGACGTGAATGAAGAAAATGTTGGCGCGCCCGACGACCTGGCGCACCTGGCGCACGGCCTCGAGGAAGGGCTGCGATTCGATATCGCCGACCGTGCCGCCGATCTCGCAAATGACGACATCGGGGCGATCACCGTTGGCGTCGGGCTCGCCCATGGCGAGGATGCGCTCCTTGATCTCGTCGGTGACGTGCGGGATAACCTGCACTGTTTTTCCAAGGTAGCCGCCCCGCCGCTCCCGCGCGATGACCGAGGAGTACACCTTGCCGGTGGTGACGTTGGCGTTCTGCGTGAGGTTGCGGTCGAGGAAACGCTCGTAATGCCCGAGGTCCAGGTCGGTTTCCGCGCCGTCCTCGGTGACGAATACCTCTCCGTGTTCGAAGGGGTTCATCGTGCCGGGGTCAACGTTGAGGTACGGGTCCAGCTTTTGCATGGTCACGCTCAGCCCGCGGGCGATGAGCAACTGGCCCAGGCTGGCGGCCGTGAGCCCCTTGCCTAAGGAGGAGACCACTCCCCCGGTGACGACGATGTATTTGGTCGGCTCGGCTGCCATGGCATCCTCCTGAGAATATGAAAATCCGCAGGTGCATCGGTTGATTGCACCTACGGACCCTCAGCATAACACCAATATCTAGCGGCCGATAGTTACGCCTCTAAGGTGCAGGAATGGCCGCTTCCGCCGACGCCGCACTGCCATAAGCTCCGGCCTCACCGGCCAGCTGCTCGCGGACCGCGAGCACGGTGGCCAGTTGGCCCCAGGATCGGTCGACAGAATCGACCGTTGATACGCCAGCCCCATCGGCCCGTACCTTCGCCACGGCACCGCTTTCCGACGCCGCCGTGCGGATCCGTCCCGCCAACACGACACCGTTGCCGCGCGAGTCGAGTGCCTCGGAGAAATCGGCGAGGTTCTGGGCGGCAAAGGCCGCTTCCCCGGCACCATCGGAATCACCGGTGATGATAACGATGACTTGGCCCGGCAGGATCGTCCCGGATTCAAAATCGACGTAACCCGCGTCCCGCAGGGTACTCAGCAACAACGCGCGATCCTCGGAGCTAGCCTGCTCCTCACCGTTGTCGGGATTGAGCAGCAGCGCCGAACCCAACGCCTCCCCGGCATGCACGCCCGGATCGAGACGATCAACCGAGAGCTCCGCCCCCGCCGGGAGGGTATTGGTCACGATCGACTTGAGCTGATCGGCCCCCTCCCGCGAGAAAAACTTCTCCGTCAACGTGATCGTGCCAGCGTCGATGGCACCGGAGGCTTCCAAGAGCGTCTCGACGCCGTCCACTTCCCCGTCGTTGGCGTCAGCCGTGCGCATCACCAAAACCGGGCGTCCATCCAAGGTTCCGCGCACCGCCCCAGTAACCAGCTCCTTAATGACGCTGTCGGCGGAGGCCGCCTGGGACTCGGCGATGTTCGCCTGCTCTTCCGCGGCCGCAAGCTCGTCACTGTTGGCCGAGGGAGACAACCCCACTCCATCTGGCATGTTGGGGGCTAACACTAGAGTGCCGAGGGCCACGCCCACTGCCACGCCGACGCCACCGCCGGCGATGAGCCAGCCACCTACTCCGGGCTTTCGTGCCATGAGACTATGTTCCTCCCCTATTTGAACCAGCCCTGGACGGTCAGCGCAATACCGTTCCAGGTGTCGATGAGGTTGTTGATAAAGCTGTCCGAACCCGTCAAACCCACAATGAGAATGATGGCCGCGAGGGCCACGATGACGCCGAGGACGGCCCACAGCCACGCGAGGTTCGCACCCGAGCGCAGCACGTAGAGTTCGGTAATCGCCTTGGCATCAACCAACTTGGCCCCCACCTTGGTGCGGGTTAGCAACGCCGATGGGGTCGCCGAGGGATCGTTAGCGAACACCGCATCCAGATCGAAGCGCGAGCCAGCATTCACGATCAGCTGAGCGCCGTGGTAATCCGCGAGGAGCAGGGCAAGATCCGTGGCGGAGTCGGTCGCCGTCGGGAACGTCATGGCCCCGATTCCTAAGTCCTGGATCCGCTCCAGGCCCGCGGCATGCCCATCCGGGTCGGCCGGCAGCACCACCCGCGCGCCACTGCGAAGAACATCGGCACCAATCCCGGCGGGATTACCCACGATGAGATCCGGCTTGTATCCCAGCTCCAAGAGAGTATCCGCGGCCTCGTCCACGCCGATGATCACCGGCGAGTACTCCCGGATGAAGTTCCGCAGGAGCTTCACTTCGTTGCGATGATCTGGGCCGGGGCTGACAACCAACACCTTGCGGTCGTGGAGTTGGGCACCGGTGTCGGGGATGCCGAGGCCGTCGATAAGCAACGGACCTTCAGAGTGAATGAACTGAATCGTGTTCCCGAAGTAGGCCTCCATGTGGTCGACGAGCCCCTGTTGGGCCTCCGTGAACGCAGCCTCGGCGGCTTGGGCGTTGACCACCTGGCCCGAGCCAATCGTCTTCTCACCGACGTGGATGCCACCATCGTCGGTAATGCGGCCACGCTTGCCGTCCTTGAAGCCCTCCAGGAGGGAATCCCCCGCCCCCTCCACGAGGAGGATGCCCGCCTCCAGCAGCATGTGCGGACCGAAATTCGGGACCGCACCAGTGCTGAATCGGGCAAGGTTAATAACTGCCGCCGGAGAGGCATCGAGGAGCCGTTGAGAATCCTGGCGGGTGATATCCGGCGCATTGACCACGGCAATGTCGCCGGAGCGCAGGCGCTTAAATCCCTTGCCGGACGTGCAATCGCGCAGGGGTCCCTGCAGGCCGGGCAGGTCAACGTTGCGGGAGAACAGACTCATGGGGTCATTGTGACGCGAGCGACCCGATCGGTGGTGAAGGCGCGCGGGTTAGTGCGAACGAAACTCCGCCCGCTCACTCCGCGCCCGATCAAGCAGCTCAGTCGCGTGGGCGCGCCCGGTGTCGCTCCCATCGAGGCCGGCCAGCATCCGCGCTAGTTCCTCCACCCGTTCCTGGTCGTTCAAGGTGAGCACCCCTGAGGTGACCGCGTCGTCGCCGACGTCCTTCGCCACTAGCAAATGGGTATCGGCGTAGGCGGCGACCTGGGGCAGGTGGGTCACCACAATGACCTGGTTGCGCCCGGCCAGGCGGGCGAGGCGGCGGCCAATCTCCACGGCGGCCCGACCACCGACCCCGGCGTCAACCTCATCAAACACCAACGTGGCCCCCTCACTATCCGCGGAGAGAATCACCTCCAGGGCGAGCATGACCCGGGATAGCTCACCACCGGAGGCCGAGGCGGCCAGCGGGCGGGGTTCCGCCGCGGAATTGGGGGCGAGCATGAGCTGCACAGCGTCCGCGCCATCCTTGCCTGGATCTCCGACGCTGATGTCGACAATGAGGCGTGACTTGCCCATAGCCAGGCCCTGCAACTCGGCGGTGACTGCCTCTCCCAGCGCTTGGGCTGCTTTCGCCCGGGCCGCGCTCAACTTCTTTGCAGCCACCCCTAGTGCCTTCTTCGCCGCCACGACTTGTTTCTTCAACTCATCAAGAGCCTCGGAGGAGATATCGATCTTTGCGAGGCGAGCCCGGGCCTTTTCGCGCCACGCGATGACCCCCTCAGCGTCGTTGGCATACTTGCGGGTGAGCACCTTCAACTGCTGTTGGCGTTGGAGCAACGCGTCCAACTGGTCAACATCGGATGGGAGGTCAGCCAGATAGCTGCCCAGCTCGGCGGAGATTTCCCGCAAGCCAGTCGTCATCTCCGCCAACCGCTCGCCCAACTCCTTCAGCGTTGAGTCTTCGGAGGCCAGCAAGGCGGCTTCGGCTCGACCGAGCAGGGTCGAGGCAGCATCCTCTTCTGTCTCGTACCCGCCAAACACCTCGGGGCCATCAATCGCCCCCAGCGCAGTGGTCGCTTGCTCCCGGAGACTATCCACATCCTGGAGGCGTTGAATGTGCATGAGCAGCGCAGAATCTTCCCCCGGCTCCGGGTCAACCGCATTGATTTCGTCGAGAGCGAACTGCAGGCGGTCGATCTCCTGGGCCAATTCGCGCCGCGACTCGGTGCGCTCCTGCAAGTCCTTCGACAGCGTGCGCCACGCCCGATACTTCTGACGATAATCCGCCAGCAAGGGAGCGATGCGAGGATCAAATCGGTCAAGGGCTGCCAACTGCTGCTCGGGCGCCAGCAGGCGCAGCTGATCATTTTGTCCGTGGATGGTCAAAAGTGGTGCCGTGAACTCGGCCAAGGTCGCGGCGGGGACTGATCGGCCGCCGAGATGGGCGCGGGACCGTCCCGCAGCACTGACGGTGCGGGAGGCGATGTACTCGCCGTTTTCGTCGGCCGCACCCCCGGCGGCGTCGACAAGCTCTTCTACTTGGGTAGACGCCGACTCGGAGGCGATGAATCGCCCCTCAACCACGGCCTGTGCTGCTCCGCTGCGCACGCGGGAAGCGTCGGCGCGACCGCCAGCCAACAGACGTAGGCCGGTGACGACCATAGTTTTTCCGGCTCCAGTTTCGCCGGTCAGGACCGTGAGGCCTTCGGCTAATTCCGCCGTGGCCGCTGGGATGACGCCGAGATTCTCAATGGCGATGTCTGCGAGCATGCGAGCCAGCCTACGCGAACACTCGTGCTAGTTCTTCGTCGAGGTCCGCGGACCTCGCCATCCCGACACCGGCAGCCGCAACTTCGTCACCAATCGATCCGTGAACGTGGAGTTATCCAGGCGCACCCACCGCACAGAACGACGCCCGCGCACCACCTCGACCCGCGATCCCGGCGGCATGGGAATCGGGCGGAAGCCATCCATAACCGCCATCGCGGGCGACGCATCGGGGTTCGATTCGACCGCAACGGTGGAGTACGGGGACACGACCAGCGGCTTGGTGAACAGCGCGTGCGCATTGTTCGGCACGACCAAAATCGCATCGAGCTCCGGCCACAATACGGGACCACCAGCGGAAAAGGCATACGCGGTCGAACCGGTCGGGGTGGAAATAAGGACTCCGTCACACCCAAACGACGACACCGGGCGCCCGTCGACCTCGAGGATGGCATCCAATACGCCGCGCCGGTTGAGGTTTTCCACGCTGACCTCGTTGAGCGCCCAGCCTCGACCAATGACCTCCAAGTCGTTGTCCAACACCGTGACATCGATCGTCATGCGGTCCTCAATGCGGTACTCGCGATCAATGACCCGCCGGATTGCCTCATCCAGCGACTCCGCCTCCCACTCGGCGAGGAAGCCGACATGTCCAAGGTTGATGCCAAGAACCGGCAAGTTGACAGCGTGGGCAAGGTCAGCGGCGCGCAGGAACGTGCCGTCGCCGCCCAGCACCAGCACCAGCTCGCAGCCCTCGGCGGCCGTCTGGGAATGGGTGACGCGCTCCAGCGGTGAGAGAATCTCACTGCCTTCCAACGGGCGGCCATCCTGATGGACCAGCACCCTGACCTTAATGCCGGCCGCCTGCAGCAGCTCCGCAGTGCGCTCAGCAGCGGAGATGTTAGAACTCCGTCCCGTGTGGGGGACGAGCAATACCGTGCGGGCTGTCGTCGGTGCGCTCACTGGGGTCCTTCCTGGACGGCCGTGTCGATCATGGCATTGAGTTGTTCCGGCGTGGGGGCTGTCTTGCCGCCATCCTTGACCAGCCATAGGAAGTATTCTACGTTCCCGCTCGGACCCGGCAGCGGCGAGGCCACCACTCCGTGGCAGCTCAATCCCAGCGTTTGGGCAAACTGAGCGACCTCCGTTGTCACCTCCGCGCGCAGTTGTGGGCTCTTCACCACACCGCCGTTGCCCAGACGATCCTTACCGACTTCAAACTGTGGCTTCACCATGGGCAACAGGTCCGCACCGACAACCAAGGAATCGGCGATCGCCGGGAGAGTTAGGCGAAGAGAAATGAAGGACAAGTCACCGACCATGAGCTCGGCGGGACCGTCCATCATCTCCTGGGTGAGGTTGCGGATGTTCGTCCGGTCGAGCACCGTCACGCGTTTATCGTCCTGCAAGCGCCAGATCAGCTGTCCATAGCCAACGTCGACGGCGACGACCTCCCTCGCGCCGCGACGAAGCAGGACGTCGGTGAATCCACCCGTCGACGCACCCGCATCCAGGACTTTCTTCCCTTTCACGGATAGGCCCAACGGCTCGAAGGCCTCCAGCGCCCCCAGCAGTTTGTGCGCCCCCCGCGACGCCCAGTTCTCATCGCCGGAATCCTCCACGCGGATGGAGACCTCCGGCTCCACCACCGTCGCCGGCTTCAGCGCCGGGAAGCCCCCGACGATCACCCGACCAGCCTTGATCATCTCCACGGCCTGCTCGCGCGAACGAGCGATCTTACGGCGCACTAGCTCGGCGTCAAGACGCCGCCGTGACACGGCCATCCGCGCCCTCCTACCCCTCGTTGTCCTGCAAAGCCCGGTGCAACACCGCGTGCGCCCGGGTGAGCTGCTCGGCCTCCGCTGCAAGCCCCTCGGCCGTCTCGCCGAGGATCTCCTCGATCTGCTTATCGACGTCCGCCGGACTCAACCGATGCGACTGGCCTTCGCTTGCCCTGCGGGCAAGCTCCGCTGGATTGACCACTGGGTTCGTCACCGCCACCCAGCAACGACACGAGCAGCATCCTCCGACATGGGGCGGATGAGCGCAGGCTCCTTCTTCCCCGCCCAGGCGACTTCCAACACCGTCCGAAGGGCCTCGATGGACGTCGACTCCGGGGTTCCCCGCTCCAGGAGAATATCCGCACCGTCAATCCGAGCGGTAAACCCACCCTGAGCGCCGGGCTGAAGGTTCTCCGGAGCTTGGTGGAGATCAAGCAGCGTCTCGCCGATGTAGGTTGGGCGCTGATCCTCTGGCGCTTCGATGAGCGCGAGTTCGCCAGAGACCCCGGTGAGGACATGGAAGGTGGGCATCTTCGCGGCGTTGCCGCCCTGGATATCCGTATCGAGGCGATCACCCACGGCCAGCGGCGACTTCGCCCCAAGCCGGTTGACGGCTGAATAGAACATCGCCGGGCCGGGCTTCCCAGCCGACTGCGGAGCAACCTCAGTGGCCGTGACCACGGCCGCCACCATCGATCCGTTGCCGACCATCAGGCCGCGCTCAGTGGGCAGCGTCGTATCCAAATTAGATGCGAAGTAACGTGCCCCTTGACGGATGGCGAGTGCGGCCTCGGACAGCTCCCGCCATCCCAGGTCCGGATTCATGCCCTGCAGCACGGCTTTCGGCTCATCCTCGGCGCTATCGACAACCACGTAGCCCGCATCAATGGCCAGCGCCCGAAAAGAATCCGTGCCGACGATGAGAATCTTGTCTCCGGGTTGCAGATGCTCTGCAGCCATATCGATGGCAGCTTGCGCCGAGGTAACCACGTTCGCTTCGCTCGTCTCCAGCCCAATGGCACGCAATTTCTCCGCCACCGCCCCGGGGCCGCGCATCGCGTTATTGGTGACATACATGCTGTCGACCCCAGCCGCAGCGGCACCCGAAATAGCTTCTACCGCACCGGGAATAGCTCGCCCGCCCTCCCATACGGTTCCGTCGAGATCCAGCAGTAGGGCATCATGTGAAGCGAGAAGACTCATGCCCACGACTCTACTTGTTAGCCCAGTTCCTCGAGACGATCGGCAGCATCAAGCAGCTCATCCTCGTCGATCTTGTCGGCGTGGCTAAACCACGTTTTGGCCTCATCCACCCGACCCGCCGCGGCCAAGGCGTCCGCGTAGGCATAGGAGAGGCGGGCGGCGATGGGGCCGGTCGCATCCAGCGATGGCTCCAAACGCTGCAGGGTCACCACCGCGGCATCAACCTGACCCATGTCCAAGCGTGCACCGGCAACGACGATCGCCAGCTCGACCTTGCCCTCAGCGTCCAACTGACGAGCCTCCTCCGAACGACCCAACTCAACTGCCTTCTCGGGCCGGCCGAGGCCACGCTCACAATCAGCCATGACCGCCAGCAACCCTGGACCGCCGGACATCCTGCGCGCTGCGCGCAGCTCCGCCAGCGCTTCCTTCCACTCTCCTGCCCGATAGGCAGCAATGCCATTGGTCTCCCGGGCGACAGCGACGCGACCAGCGCGGTTCTTCGCCGCCTGCGCGTGACGCAACGCCAACTGCGGATCATCTTCCATGAGGGTGGCAGCCATAATCATGTGCTTGGCCACGCCCTCCGCATTGTCCTTGGACAACACCTTCAGGTCTTGCAGAACCATCGGATCCAAATCATGGATATCAATGTCAGCCGGCAGATCCGGTTCCGTCAGCCGCTTGTTCAGGCGCTCCTCGCGGAATCCTGAGCGCTGCGGTGCGGAACGGTTGGAGGAAGAATGCTCCGCGCCGGCTCGCTGTGCGTGCCGACGGTCGCCCTGTCCCCCACGGCGATCTGGACGGCCACCGCGGTCAGCACGATCTCCCCGCTCACCCCGGTTGTCGCGGTCGCCCCGGGAGGGCTTGCGGTTGTTGGACTGGTTGCGGTCACGTGACGGACGATCAGACATAGAACCATTCTTCCCAAAAAAGCCCCTAAGGGGGCACAAATGACGACAGGCGCGGCCTACCGAGGAGAAGACTCTCAACTCGGTAGGCCGCGCCTGTCATTCCTCTTTTAAGTTTTTAGTGTCGGCGGTAACCTACTCTCCCACACCCTCCCAGGTGCAGTACCATCAGCGCAACCAGGCTTAGCTTCCGGGTTCGGAAAGGGACCGGGCGTTTCCCTGCTGCCATCAACCACCGACACACCCACCGAAACAACACCACCCACCCCACACAAGGCAAGGCACGTGAACTGTTTCGTGACACGATGTGTTGTGTCAGACACTGCATAATGGACGCGAACCAACCACCACAAGGGCGATCATTGGTTTATTTTTGTTACGTTGCGCAACACCACCACACTCAATCACTCAAGCGTGCGCGTGTGTTTCGTCGGTCTATTAGTACCAGTCACCTCCACACCTTACAATGCGTCCAGATCTGGCCTATCAACCCCGTCATCTCCAGGGGACCTCACATGAAACCTCATCTCGAAACAGGCTTCCCGCTTAGATGCTTTCAGCGGTTATCCCTTCCGTACGTAGCCAACCAGCCCTGCTCCTGGCGGAACAACTGGCACACCAGAGGTACGTCCGTCCCGGTCCTCTCGTACTAGGGACAGCCTTCCACAAGTTTCTACGCGCGCGGCGGATAGAGACCGAACTGTCTCACGACGTTCTAAACCCAGCTCGCGTGCCGCTTTAATGGGCGAACAGCCCAACCCTTGGGACCTACTCCAGCCCCAGGATGCGACGAGCCGACATCGAGGTGCCAAACCATCCCGTCGATATGGACTCTTGGGGAAGATCAGCCTGTTATCCCCGGGGTACCTTTTATCCGTTGAGCGACACCACTTCCACAAGTAGGTGCCGGATCACTAGTCCCGACTTTCGTCCCTGCTCGAGCTGTCACTCTCACAGTCAAGCTCCCTTGTGCACTTACACTCACCACCTGATTACCAACCAGGCTGAGGGAACCTTTGGGCGCCTCCGTTACATTTTGGGAGGCAACCGCCCCAGTTAAACTACCCACCAGGCACTGTCCCCAACCCAGATCATGGGCCAAGGTTCAGGTATCCAATCCGATCAGAGTGGTATTTCAACAACGACTCACACACAACTAGCGTCACATGATCTAAGTCTCCCACCTATCCTACACAAACCGAACCGAACACCAATACCAAGCTATAGTGAAGGTCCCGGGGTCTTTTCGTCCTGCCGCGCGTAACGAGCATCTTTACTCGTACTGCAATTTCACCGGGCCTGTGGTTGAGACAGCAGGGAAGTCGTTACGCCATTCGTGCAGGTCGGAACTTACCCGACAAGGAATTTCGCTACCTTAGGATGGTTATAGTTACCACCGCCGTTTACTGGGGCTTAAATTCTCCGCTTCGACCCCACAAGTGAGATCTAACAGGTCCTCTTAACCTTCCAGCACCGGGCAGGCGTCAGTCCGTATACCTCAACTTCAACGTTTTCGCACGGACCTGTGTTTTTAATAAACAGTCGCTTCCCTCTATTCTCTGCGACCACCACCAGCAACCACACCGCAAAGATGTGTCACCAACAGTGGCCCCCCTTCTCCCGAAGTTACGGGGGCATTTTGCCGAGTTCCTTAACCACAGTTCACCCGAACGCCTTAGTATTCTCTACCTGACTACCTGTGTCGGTTTAGGGTACGGGCCATATACATACATCGCTAGAGGCTTTTCTCGACAGTACGGGATCACCAACTTCACCCCAAAGGGGCTACGCATCACGCCTCACACTAAATGAGGGGCGGATTTACCACTCCCCTCGTGCCACACGCTTACACCACAATCCAATAAGTGGCTTAGCTACCCCACTGCGTCACCCCATCACTTGGCTACTACCAGTTCAGGCCCCACGCACTCACACCACCAACCACAGCAAAACTGCAGTCAGGCGATGATCGCGGGCGGTTAGTATCACTGATTCACACATGGGCGCACATACACGGGTACCAGAATATCAACTGGTTGTCCATCGACTACGCCTGTCGGCCTCGCCTTAGGTCCCGACTCACCCTGGGAAGACGAACTTGACCCAGGAACCCTTAGTCATCCGGCGGATGAGATTCTCACTCATCAATCGTTACTCATGCCTGCATTCTCACTCGCACACACTCCACGCCCCCTCACGGTAACGCTTCACAGCTGTGCACGACGCTCCCCTACCCAACACCCACCCCAAAAGGCGGGTTGTTGCCGCGGCTTCGGCGGTGTACTTGAGCCCCACTACATTGTCGGCGCAGAACCACTCGACCAGTGAGCTATTACGCACTCTTTCAAGGATGGCTGCTTCTAAGCCAACCTCCTGGCTGTCTTCGCGATCCCACATCCTTTTCCACTTAGTACACGCTTAGGGGCCTTAGCCGGCGATCTGGGCTGTTTCCCTCTCGACTATGAAGCTTATCCCCCACAGTCTCACTGCTGTGCTCAACTTAACCGGCATTCGGAGTTTGGCTGACATTGCTAAGATTGTCGTCCCGCTCAACCAACCAGTAGCTCTACCTCCAGCAAGCAACACACAACGCTGCACCTAAATGCATTTCGGGGAGAACCAGCTATCACGGAGTTTGATTGGCCTTTCACCCCTACCCACAACTCATCCCCTCAGTTTTCAACCTAAGTGGGTTCGCGCCTCCACAAAGTCTTACCTCTGCTTCACACTGGCCATGGGTAGATCACTCCGCTTCGGGTCCAGGACATGCCACTAACAACACCCTCGTTAGGATTCGCTTTCGCTACGACTACCCCACACGGGTTAACCTCGCGACATGCCGCTGACTCGCAGGCTCATTCTTCAAAAGGCACGCCATCACACACAAGAGGTGCTCTGACGGATTGTAAGCACATGGTTTCAGGTACTATTTCACTCCCCTCCCGGGGTACTTTTCACCATTCCCTCACGGTACTATCCGCTATCGGTCACACTGAGTATTTAGGCTTACCGGGTGGTCCCGGCAGATTCACAGCAGATTTCACGAGCCCGCTGCTACTCGGGACAACACCAACACACACCACAAGCTATTAACGTACGGGACTCTCACCCACTCCGGCAGGCCATCCCAAACCACTTCCGCTCAACTCATGATCATGCGCGGCGGGTCAACAGCCCCACCACAGGTGCATCCCACAACACCGCATGCGCAACCCCTGTCAGGTATCACACACACACACGGTTTAGCCTCATCCACGTTCGCTCGCCACTACTAGCGGAATCATTATTTATTTTCCTCTCCTGCGGGTACTGAGATGTTTCACTTCCCCGCGTCAACCTCCACCACGACTATGAATTCATCGTGAGGTGACCACCCATAACGATGGCCGGGTTCCCCCATTCGGACATCCTCGGATCAACGCTTAGTTGTCAACTCCCCGAGGCTTAACGCAGACTCACACGTCCTTCATCGGCTCAGCATGCCAAGGCATCCACCATGTGCCCTTACACAAACACACACCCACACACACCAACCACCCAACCCCCAGCCCACCCAAAAAAAGGGCACACCAAGGAACCAAGGCAACCAGCGCGTGTGCGGTGAACACACAACACAAAACACTTACAAAATGCTCTCTACCAAAAATAAAGATGCTCGCGTCCACTATACAGTTCTCACACAACACACCACCCCCACACCACACCACCACCCACCAGGACATAAACCCAGGTCAGACACGACGATGCGACACAGACATGATCACGAAACAACAAAAACGATGTTGTCCCAGACACCCAACAGCATGCCAATGCACCATAATTTACGCTTGCGACAACAATCACCTGTCAACCACACGTGGTATGCGATCCACCCGATAATTTACGATGGCGGGTCAACACTTGTGACCACCAACCACCAACCACCCACCAGACACACACCCACCGACCACAACTGTGACCAGCAAGAAAATGGTGACTACTCAACGTGAGTGAGAAAAATATTTAAGCTCCTTAGAAAGGAGGTGATCCAGCCGCACCTTCCGGTACGGCTACCTTGTTACGACTTCGTCCCAATCGCCGATCCCACCTTCGACAGCTCCCCCCTGTAAACAGGTTGGGCCACTGGCTTCGGGTGTTACCAACTTTCATGACGTGACGGGCGGTGTGTACAAGGCCCGGGAACGTATTCACCGCAGCGTTGCTGATCTGCGATTACTAGCGACTCCGACTTCATGGGGTCGAGTTGCAGACCCCAATCCGAACTGAGGCCGGCTTTCAGCGATTAGCGCACCCTCACGGGCTGGCAACGCGTTGTACCGACCATTGTAGCATGTGTGAAGCCCTGGACATAAGGGGCATGATGATTTGACGTCATCCCCACCTTCCTCCGAGTTGACCCCGGCAGTCTCTCATGAGTCCCCACCATAACGTGCTGGCAACATAAGACAAGGGTTGCGCTCGTTGCGGGACTTAACCCAACATCTCACGACACGAGCTGACGACAACCATGCACCACCTGTATACGAGCCACAAGGGAAACCACATCTCTGCGGCGATCCCGTATATGTCAAGCCCAGGTAAGGTTCTTCGCGTTGCATCGAATTAATCCACATGCTCCGCCGCTTGTGCGGGCCCCCGTCAATTCCTTTGAGTTTTAGCCTTGCGGCCGTACTCCCCAGGCGGGGCGCTTAATGCGTTAGCTACGGCACAGAAGTCGTGGAAGACCCCTACACCTAGCGCCCACCGTTTACGGCATGGACTACCAGGGTATCTAATCCTGTTCGCTACCCATGCTTTCGCTCCTCAGCGTCAGTTACTGCCCAGAGACCTGCCTTCGCCATTGGTGTTCCTCCTGATATCTGCGCATTTCACCGCTACACCAGGAATTCCAGTCTCCCCTACAGCACTCAAGTATTGCCCGTATCGCCTGCACGCCCGGAGTTAAGCCCCGGAATTTCACAGACGACGCGACAAACCACCTACGAGCTCTTTACGCCCAGTAATTCCGGACAACGCTCGCACCCTACGTATTACCGCGGCTGCTGGCACGTAGTTAGCCGGTGCTTCTTATCCAGGTACCGTCACCACCCCACAAAGGGCAGCTTCGTCCCTAGCGAAAGAGGTTTACAACCCGAAGGCCGTCATCCCCCACGCGGCGTCGCTGCATCAGGCTTGCGCCCATTGTGCAATATTCCCCACTGCTGCCTCCCGTAGGAGTCTGGGCCGTATCTCAGTCCCAATGTGGCCGTCCACCCTCTCAGGCCGGCTACCCGTCGACGCCTTGGTAGGCCATTACCCCACCAACAAGCTGATAGGCCGCGGGCTCATCTCGTACCGAAAAACTTTCCACCCACCACACTAAAGGAAGGTTATATCCGGTATTAGACCCAGTTTCCCAAGCTTATCCCGAAGTACGAGGCAGATCACCCACGTGTTACTCACCCGTTCGCCACTCGAGTACCCCAGCAAGCTGAGGCCTTTCCGTTCGACTTGCATGTGTTAAGCACGCCGCCAGCGTTCGTCCTGAGCCAGGATCAAACTCTCCATAAAAAAATTTCAGAAGAAACAATTCCAGGCAGAGCCCAAAACCCAACCAAAAAACAAACAACCAACGATTAAAAAATCATCAACTGCTCACACCCACCCCCACAACCCGACGGGGAAGATACAAGGTGGGCAAAAAAATATACGACAACGATATACATCACTGCACGTACCGGACACACTCACCACCCACACACCCCACCACACAGGCAAGGACATGCACATGGCGCGTTATTTACCGTGGCACCCGATCCAAGAAGAGGTACCACCCGGCACACACCAACCACACCCACCAAACAACACGCCGGAGGGCACAGCTGGCCAACAGCACAATCATCATCACAAACAAAAGTACATTGGCACACTATTGAGTTCTCACACAACATCCGCACGCAGCTCCTCACCCAAGGGCTCGTCGTCTGCGGCTGGAGATCCGACTTTAGTTCAACTCTTCAATCAAAGTCAACTCTTGGTTAATCTCCGTGTCATCTTCACAGTGTCTCGGTTTCCCGCGGCCCTGCTCGGCGACTTGGACTAAGTTACTGGAAACGCCCCAACCCGGCAAATCGCCAGGTAGGGGCACAGATATCAGTCGGAAGGAGACCGCTATCCGATCACTCGGACGCCAGCGAAGTTCTTCTTCCCTCTCCGTAGAACCAACCACGATCCGTGCAACAGATCGCCGGCGGCAGGCTCCCACTCATCACTGTCCACCCGGACATTGTTGACATAGACGCCACCCTCCTTCACAGACCGGCGAGCGGCGCCCTTAGAGTCAGCAAGACCAGAGCCAACCAACAGGTCGACGATCGTGCGCGGCTGGTCGCCCGAGACCTCGAACACCTGGGTCTCGGACACGGCAGAGGCCAGCGTCTTTTCATCAAGGTCGCTGAGCTCAGCACGCCCAAACAACGCTTGCGCAGCCAACTCCACGGCAGCGGTAGCTTCTTCGCCGTGGACCAGGTTGGTCATCTCCCGAGCGAGGCGCTTTTGGGCCTCGCGTTTAAAGGGGCGCTCGGCAACCTCGACCTCAAGCTCGTCGAGTTCCTCTTGGGTGAGGAAAGTAAACCAGCGCAAGTAGCGGATGACATCGGCATCGGCGGCGTTGATGAAGTATTGGTACCACGCGTAGGGGCTCGTCATCTCCGGGTCAAGCCACAGGGATCCACCGCCGGTGGATTTGCCAAATTTCTTACCTTCGGAGTCCGTCACTAGTGGCACGGTCAAGGCGTGAACTGCCTCGCCGTCCATGCGGCGGACGAGGTCCACACCGGCAATGAGGTTGCCCCATTGGTCGCCACCACCGACCTGCAAAGTGCAGTCGAAATTGCGTCGAAGCTGCACGAAGTCGTTGGCCTGCAGCAGCATGTAGGAAAACTCGGTGTAGGAGATCCCGTCGTTTTCCAGGCGGCGCTTGACGGTATCGCGCGCCAGCATGGTGTTGAGCGGGAAGTGCTTACCGATGTCTCGCAGGAAAGCGATGACGGAGAGGTTCTTGGTCCAGTCGTTGTTATTGACCATTTGGGCAGCATTGTCCCTGTCGAAGGAGACGAAGCGGGACAGCTGGCCGGAAATGCGGCTGGACCAGTCGGCGACGGTGTCGGCGGAGTTCATGGTGCGCTCGCCGACATCGCGCGGATCGCCGATCATTCCCGTGGCGCCACCGGCGAGAACGAGAGGTCGGTGCCCGGCCTGTTGGAAGCGGCGGAGCATGAGCAGCGGCACGAGGTGTCCGGCATGCAGGGAGGGCCCGGTTGGGTCGAAGCCGCAGTACAACGTAATGGGGCCAGCTTCGGTCGCCTCGCGCAGCTTGTCGAGGTCGGTGGACTGGTTGATGAGCCCGCGCCAGCTCAGCTCGTCAATGATGTTCATGAAATGGGTGATCCTTTATTGTTCGTTGGTGGAAGCCGGCGGCCAGGGGGTCGCTTCGTCGATGAGCATGACGGGAATGCCGTCGTCAATGCGATAGGCGAGGCCGAGCCGTTCGTTGACCAGGACGTTCTCATCTTCCAGATAGGTCAGCGGGCCCTTGTCCTTGGGACAGGCCAGGACCTCCAACAGTTGCGGATCAAGACTCATAATGGCTCATGGTACCTGGCGGTCGTGGGGACGGGAAAACCCCGACTCCTCGGGTTCGAGGAGTCGGGGTTGGGAAGCAACTTAGCCGCGCACGGGCGTCGTTGCCCACGTCAGGTGGGCCTTCGACGCTTCGACTACGCGTTCGCGTTGCTCGTTGACTCGCGGACCGGCTGTTCCTCCGCGGGTCGCGCGGGAGGCCACGGCGCCGTCGATAGTGAGGACTTCCCGTACAGCGGGCGTCAGACGCTTATCGACGCCCTGCAGTTCCGCGTCAGTGAGTTCGTCCAGACCCACGCCGCGCGCCTCTGCGAGGCGCACGCAGGCGCCGGAGGCTTCGTGCGCCTCGCGGAACGGCACGCCTTCGCGCACCATCCACTCGGCCAGGTCTGTGGCCAGGGTGAATCCTGCGGGGGCGAGCTCGCGCATGCGATCCTCGTGGAAGGTGAGGGTGGAGACGAGTCCCGTCATGGCCGGCAGTAGCAAGTTGAGCTGGGCGATCGAATCAACGATCGGCTCCTTGTCTTCCTGCAGGTCGCGGTTGTAGGCCAAGGGCTGTGCCTTAAGCGTCGCCATGAGTCCGGCCAGGTTGCCGATGAGCCGTCCCGTCTTGCCGCGAGTGAGTTCGGCGACATCCGGGTTCTTCTTCTGCGGCATGATCGACGAGCCGGTGGACCACGCGTCAGACAGGGTGACGTAGCCAAACTCGGGGGTACACCACGCGATGATTTCTTCGGCGAGGCGAGACATATCGACAGCGAGTTGCGCCAGCACATAAGCAGTTTCGGCCGCGAAGTCACGCGACGAGGTCGCGTCGATGGAGTTATCGGCAGCCGAGTCGAAGCCCAGCTCCGCGGCAATCGCCTCGGGGTTGAGCTGGAGGGACGAGCCCGCGAGTGCCCCGGAACCATAAGGGCTCACGGCCAGGCGCTTATCCAGATCGCGGATCCGCTCCACATCGCGCAGCAGCGGCTGCGCGTGAGCGAGCAGCTGGTGTGCGAGCAGGACGGGCTGGGCGGCCTGGAAGTGTGTCTTGCCAGGCATGATGGCATCGGGGTGGCGTGCGGCCTGGTCGACGAGGGCGTCGATAAGCTCAATCGTGCCGACCGCAATACCGCGGACGGCGTCGCGGACCCACATGCGAAACAGCGTGGCCACCTGGTCGTTGCGGGAACGGCCTGCGCGCAGGCGGCCGCCGACCTCGGGGCCGACGCGGTCAATGAGACCGCGCTCCATGGCGCCGTGGACGTCCTCGTCGGTCGGCGCGGGGCGGAAGCTACCATCAGCGACGTCGCGACCCAATTGCTGCAATCCGGCCAGCATGGTCTGCAGGTCTTCATCCGACAGCAAACCGGCGGAGTGCAGAACCTTGGCGTGCGCCTGGGAGGCGAGCACGTCATAGGGGGCGAGCACCCAGTCGAAATGCGTAGACACGCTCAGGGCGAACAGTGCCTCGGCGGGGCCACCGGAGAAGCGGCCACCCCACAGGGCGCCCTCGTTGGTTCCGTGTTGCTCCATCTACTTGGCCTCCCGGTCCCGACTGTTGGCGATCTTGGAGGACAGTCCGTGCAGCTCCACGAAGCCCTTGGCCAGCGTTTGGTCGAAGGTGTCACCGGTGTCGTAAGTGGCCAGGTTGAAGTCGTAGAGCGAGTGGTTGGAGCGGCGGCCGTTGACCACGATGTTTCCAGCGTGCAGAACAAGGCGGATATCGCCGGTGACGTGCTCCTGAGTGGACTCGATGAAGGCATCGAGGGAGCGCTTCAGCGGGCCGTACCAGAGGCCGTCGTAGACCTCCTCGGACCAGCGGGCGTCGATAAGCCGCTTGTAGCGTGCCAGTTCGCGCTCAACGGTAACATCCTCGAGGGCCTCGTGGGCCTTGATGAGGACGAGGGCACCAGGGGCCTCGTAGATCTCGCGGGACTTGATGCCGACGAGACGGTCTTCGACCATGTCGAGACGACCAACACCCTGTGCGCCGCCGCGACGGTTAAGCTCCTCAATTGCCTCCAGCACGGTGACGGGGCGGCCATCGATGGCGACGGGCTTGCCGCCTTCGAAGGAGATGATGAGCTCGTCGGGGGCGTTACCCAGGGAAGGATCCTCGGTGTAGGAGTAGAGGTCCTTCGTCGGCGGGTTCCACAGATCCTCCAGGAAGCCGGTCTCGACGGCGCGGCCCCACACGTTCTGGTCGATGGAGAAAGGCGACTTCGTGGACTGCTCGATGGGCAGGTCAATTTCTTCGGCGAAGGCGATGGCCTTGTCGCGGGTCCAGGCGTAGTCACGGGCCGGAGCAATGATCTCCAGATCCGGGTTGGTGTTGCGGAAGCCGACCTCGAAGCGCACCTGATCGTTGCCCTTGCCGGTGCAGCCGTGGGAGACGTGGGTGCCGCCGTGCTCACGGGCGGCCTCGACGAGGTGCTTGACAATCAACGGGCGGGAAATCGCCGAGACCAGCGGGTACTGCTTCATGTACATGCCGTTGGCCTTGATGGTGGGCAGGCAGTATTCATTGGCAAACTCGTCCTTGGCGTCAATGACGATGGACTCCACAGCACCGCAGTCGATCGCGCGCTGGCGCACGGACTCCATGTCTTCGCCCCCCTGACCCAGGTCGAGGGAGACAGCGACAACTTCGCCACCGGTCATCTTGGCCAGATAAGGGATGGCCACGGAAGTGTCAAGGCCACCGGAGTAGGCGAGGACGACGCGTGCAGTCATGGAAATTTCTCCTTGTAGGAAAGTACTTGCAGGAAGTAATTGGTGATACGGATTAGAGAGTACCGGGGCCTCACCGCGAGGTGAGCAGCTCCCCCAGCTCGTGCCCAGTCATGGGTTCCCGGGCGAGAACAAAAATGGTGTCATCGCCGGCAATGGTGCCCACCACCTCGTCGAGGGAGACCCGGTCGATAAAGCTGGCCAGGTACTGCGCGGCGCCCGGCGGAGTGCGCAACACCGCCGTGTTACCGGAGGAATCGACAGCGACGACGAGCTCATCGAGCATCCTTCGCAGCTTCTCCCTCGGCCCGGACAGCGACTCCGCCAAGGCTTGCTCGACGGCGCCGACCGTGTAATAGGCGCGCCCGTCATCGGGGCGAACCTTCTTGGCACCGAGTTCATCCAGGTCCCGCGACAGCGTGGCCTGAGTGATGTCGAAGCCTTCGTCGAGGAGCAGTTCGGACAGTTGCACCTGACTGGACACCCGGGTTTTCTCGAGGATGTCGAGGATTTTCGCCTGCCTCGCAGTGCGGGTTGCCGGAACACTCATCGCGGATTCGGCTGATTCTCGAGCAACCACACCAGCAGAGCCTTCTGCGCGTGCAGGCGGTTTTCCGCCTCGTCGAAAACGCGGGAGGCGGGGCCGTCGATAACCTCGGCGGTCACTTCGTTGCCGCGGTAGGCCGGGAGGCAGTGCAGGAAGATCGCACCATCTTTGGCCTGGCCCATGATCCCCTCGGTGACCTGATATGGCAGGAAGGGGGTCCGGCGATCCTTGCCATCGTTTTCTTGGCCCATGGACACCCAGGTGTCGGTGATGACGACATCCGCGCCTTCGACTTCGGCGAGGTCAGAGGTCACGGTGACGGTTGCTCCGGTCTCCGCTGCTCGCTGACTCGCCCGCTCGACGAAGCGCTCAGCTGGGTGGAAGCCTTCGGGCGCCACGATCGAGATGTCCATGCCCGCGGTAGCGAATCCAAGCATGTAGGAGTTGGCCATGTTGTTGTCGCCGTCGCCGAGGTAGACGGCCTTCTTGCCGCGCAGACCGGCCGGGCCCTCCTCGGGGCTGAGGTTTTCCACGCACGTCTGCAGGTCCGCGAGGATCTGGCACGGGTGCAGGTCATCGGAGAGGGAATTGATGATCGGCACCGTCGATGTTTCGGCCATGGCGTGGAAGCCCTCGTGGTCGAAGGTCCGCCACACAATGGCCTCGACGTAGCGGGACAGCACCGCCGCAGTGTCCTGCAGGGTTTCACCCTTGCCCATTTGGGACTGGCTCGCATCGACGACGATGGGGTGTCCGCCGAGGTGAGCGATGCCAGCGTCGAAGGAGAAACGCGTGCGCGTGGAGGTCTTATCGAAGAGGACGGCCACGGACAGCGGACCTTCAAGCGGACGCTTGGACAGCGGCGCCTTCTTCAACTCAGCGGCAAGGGTGAGTACCTGGGCCTGCTCAGCCGGGGTCAGGTCATCGTCGGCGAGGAAGTGCCGGACAGTGGGTTGCGTCATGTTAATTCTCCTGGAAGTTCAGTTCGACGAGTAGATCATTGAGGGCTTGGCTCGCGGTGGCGATCTCCTCGTCGGTAATCACCAGTGGCGGGGTCAGCCGGAGGACGTTGGCAGCGGGGGCGTTGAGCACTAGGCCGTGTTCGAATCCCTTCGCCACCGCCTGCTTGGCGACGTCGCGGTCCAGCACCACCCCCAGCATCAGTCCGCGTCCGCGGACTTCCTGCACGCCGACAATCTGGGACACCTTGGCCGCCAACACCTCTCCCTTGCGGGCGACCTCAGCGCAGAAAGCGTCATCGACGATCGACAGCACCGCGTTGGCGGCCGCGCAGGCAATGGGATTACCACCGAAGGTCGTGCCGTGAGCACCCGGGGTAAACAGTTCGGCTGCTGCGCCGCGGGCGACGGTAGCGCCAATGGGCAGACCACCACCGAGGCCCTTGGCCATGGTGATGACATCCGGCAGGACCCCGTCATGCTCGAAGGCGAAGAAGGTGCCGGTGCGGCCCACACCCGTCTGGACTTCGTCCACGATCATGAGGATGCCGTGCTTGTCGCAGAGATCCCGAATACCCTGCATGAATCCTTCCGGCGCCGGGATCACCCCCGTCTCACCCTGGATCGGCTCAAGGATGATGGCGGCCGTGTCCGTCGGATTCACTTCGACGAGTTTGGTGAGGTAGTCGAGGTCGCCATAGGGATAGAACTCCACGCCGACGGGCATCGGCTCGAAGGGCTTCCGCTTGTCCGGCTGGCCGGTCATCGCCAGCGACCCCATGGTGCGGCCATGGAAACCGTGGACGGCGGCCAAGATGCGACCCCGCCCCGTCAGTCGAGCAAGCTTGAAGGCCGCTTCGTTGGCTTCGGCCCCTGAGTTGCAGAAGAAGACGCGGGTGGAGTTATCGCCCACTTTCTCCTTCAACGCGGTGGCGGCGCGGACTACGGGCTCGGAGGCAAACAGGTTGGATACGTGCCCGAGCGTCGAGAGCTGGGAGGTCACGGCCTCGATGATCGCCGGGTGGGCGTGTCCGAGGGAGTTAACGGCGATGCCGCCGAGGAGGTCGATGAGTTCCCGGCCATCGGCATCCACCACGACGGCGCCGTGCCCGGAGACGAGCTCCACCGGCGGGGTGCCGTAATTGTTCATCAGCACCTGGTTCCATTGTTCTACGGCATGGGGCATGGTCAGGTGTCCTTTCTAAAGACGGTGCCAGCTGGGTAGTCGTCGCGGTCGTAGCCATCGGGGAGCACCATCGTGCCGATGCCACCCATGGTGAGCAGCTCGAGGATGACGGAGTGAGCGGTGCGGCCGTCGATGACGTGGGCGGCGCTCACCCCGCCCTGCACAGCGCGCAGGCATGATTCCATCTTGGGGATCATGCCCGAATCCAGATTCGGCAGGACCTCGGCGAGCTCGGCGGTGAGGATTTTCGACACCAGAGAGTCCCGGTTCGGCCAGTCGGTGTAGAGACCCTCGACATTGGTGAGGATGACCAGGCGTTCCGCCCCAATGGCCTCAGCCAGGGCACCCGCAGCA